>NZ_JBNNMF010000001.1:0-368009 GCF_050272495.1 Solibacillus cecembensis
TGCTTTAAATAACGGTTTTCCACTTCTAATTTTGTTTGTTCATTCTCATATTCTGGTCCTTTATCAAAGGTATACTGTTTACCTACAGGTTGTTCAAATCGATGAATCTCTCCGTTTTTATACCAACGCATCCATGTTTCCACTTGGGTTTTATTCCGAATATTTAATTCCATTAAAACCTGTTTCGTTGATACACCCGCTAATCGCAATTCAATAGCCTTCATTTTCACTTCGTAAGGATAACTAACTCTTGTTCCCATAAAAAAACACCCCCTAGTTGAATTTTAGGTATCTAAACCCGAATTCAATCGAAGATGCTTTTTTTATTTGTCTATATTTTTGGGGTCAGTCCCGTTCTCAAATTGAAACGGTCGCTTTTTAATGTAAACGAAATCACTCTTTTATAGTTCCCTTTTTAAAGTTTATCTATTTGAACTACTATGTTAGCCCTTACTATAAGAACAAACTTTTTTCTCCGTAAAAAAAACACTTATGCATAGGAATAAATATCCCCTTGCATAAGTGCTTTTTAATTAGTTATGACTGGCTTGACGGGTTCTTTTTTCAACAAGCAGTTTGAGTGCCGTACGATCTTCCCCACCAATTGTGATGTCCGCAAATGCTGGTGCACAAATTAAATCTGTTCCACTCGGTGCAACAAAGCCTCGTGCAATCGCAACCGCCTTAATTGCTTGATTTAAAGCTCCAGCTCCTACCGCTTGCATTTCAGCATAGCCCTGTTCTCGAATGACCGCAACGAGAGCACCTGCAACAGAATTTGGATTAGAACGTGATGATACTTTTAATGAATCCACAATTATTTCCCCCTATTTTAAATTAATTTATTGTTAAGATGTAAACTGTAATTACCCCATTTTTTTAACTACTTTTTGTAATTTGAAAATTCTATAAATTCAAACGAAAAAAGCGCCTTTTTTATTCAAAGTCATGATAAAACTTTATTATCCAATAAAACAAGTGGCCTAACGAGTAGACGACCCGTTCAGATTATCGGGTACGTTTTTCTACGAGAAGCTTAAGTGCTGTTCGATCTTCACCTGCTATTTTAATATCTGCAAATGCTGGTGCGCAAATTAAGTCCGTGCCGCTCGGTGCAACAAACCCTCTTGCTATGGCAACTGCTTTCACCGCTTGATTAAGTGCCCCTGCACCGACTGCTTGCATTTCCGCATATCCTTGTTCTCGAATGACAGCTACCAATGCACCTGCAACAGAATTTGGATTAGAACGTGATGATACTTTTAATGAATCCACAGCTATTCCTCCTCATATGGTTCCTCTTTTATGTTAGGACACTCGTATTTATTGTCCGTAGCCTATTGTATGTGCGTAGAAAAAGAAATAGACTTCGAAAGTTGCCGTTCTACAACTTTTGCTAAAAATATATTGCGCGCTTAGCGTAATGCATACTAACTAAATCTAGAAAACCGAGCAAATTTATTCGTCGTAACTATAATAGCCATCGTATTGCTGATGACGAGGAAATACATAGTTATTTAATACAACACCTAGAACATTTGCTTGAGAACTAGCCAAGATTGCTTTCGCTTTTACGATAACCTCTTTTTCGACACTACCCGTATTAGCAATTAAAAGCGTACCATCACATTTATTCGACAATATTTGTGCATCTGATACAATTAACAATGGCGGTGCATCGAATAGAATGATGTCATAATCCTTCTTTACATCTTGAATCAATATATCCAACGCTTTTGAAGAAAGTAATTCCGCTGGGTTTGGCGGAATAGGACCACTCGTCATGATATTTAGCCCTTCAATAGTTGTCTCTTGTATCGCTTCGTAAAATGGAACTTTTTTGGCTAAAACACCGCATAGACCCGCTTTATTAAACCTTTTAAATGTTTGATGCAATGTCGGTTTCCGCAAATCACCATCAATAATTAATACTCTTTTACCTTCTTGCGCATAGACAACGCCTAAATTCGCTGCAATTGTTGACTTCCCTTCACCAGGTGTTGAAGAGGTAACTAAAATCGTTTTTAACTCTTTGTCCGGCATAGAAAACGAGATATTTGTGCGAATCGTACGAAACTGCTCTGAAATAATTGATTTTGAATCTGAAACCGTGACAAGTTTTCGAGCCATCTTTGCAAGTTTTCGTTTTTTTTCTAACTTTCTATTTTTCAGCCCAAACATTTTAGTTCCTCCTAATCCTACGTGACATAAAGGTAGATTTGCTTACTTTTTCTTTAGCGATTGACCCAATTACCCCCATGATCGGTAAATCCAAAAGATCCTCTATATCTTTCTCACTCTTTATCGTTGTATCTAAAAGTTCGAGTAGAAATGCCAACCCAATGCCCAACACTAGACCAATAACTACCGCAATCGCTATATTACGTATTTTATTTGGTTTTATAGGGCTAGGATTTTCGCTTAATTTCGCTGAAGATAAAATATTTATATTATCGACACTCATCAATTGCGGAATTTTCTCTTTAAATACATCTGCCACCGTATTTGAAATTTCTACAGCTTGAGATGGTTTTGAATCCACAACAGTGATATTTACAATTTTTGAATCACTTTCATTCGACACTGAAATTTGGTTCATTAATGTTTCTGGTGTTACATCTAACCCAAGCTTTTCAATTACAGGGATTAAAATGACTGGGCTTGTAATGATTACATTATACGTATTTATTAATTGTAAATCTGTTTCCATTTGCGACCAAGAATATGCTTCATTTGTATTATTGTTTTGATTCACTAAAATTTGCGTTTGTGCCTTATAAATCGGGGTCAATACATATAAGCTAATTCCTGCAGTAATTCCAACAGTAATAATAGTTAAGATAATAATTAGCAATAATCGTTTTCTTATTATTTTTACTATTTCTTGTAGACTGATCGTTTCTTCCAATAATATTCCCCCTTGTACCTTCACTGGAAATTCAATAAGTTTATAAGTTAATGAAGTAAGCGTTAGTAGCATTTTGGTATTTTTGAGCTTCTCTATTATATGCGTCATTTCTCTCTATCATTACTTCTCACTTTTTATAATCTGTTGCTATAAACACAAAAAGTCTGACCCCTTCTTCACTTAGGTCTCAGACTACTAAAAAAATCATATTGAATATTGCTTGTTGAAATATGTCTGATATTGCCCACTAATAATTTGCTTCCACCATTCCTCGTTCTCTATATTCCATTGTATTGTTTGAATAATTCTTGTTTCAAATGTAAAGGAAGGATTCCAGCCTAATTGTTTTAACTTCGTCGAATCAATAGCATAACGCTTATCATGGCCTAAACGATCTTCGACAAATTCAATTAGTTCTTCAGATTTCCCTAACGCTTGAATAATTGTTTTTACAACTTCTAAATTGGTCCGCTCATTATTTCCCCCTATATTATAAACCTCACCACCAACACCTTTATGCAATACTACATCGATCGCCACGCAATGATCAAAAACATGTAACCAATCTCGGATATTTTGCCCTTCCCCATATACAGGAACCTTTTCATCAGTTAATACACGAGAAATCGTTAAAGGGATTAACTTTTCAGGAAAATGATAAGGTCCATAGTTATTCGAACAGCGCGTAATATTAACGGGTAAACCATATGTTTCGTGATAGGCCCTAACTAATAAATCAGAGGATGCTTTACTTGCACTATATGGGCTATTTGGTTTTAATGGTGTATCTTCTGTAAAAAAGGTTGTCGGATCAAAATCCAACTCCCCATATACTTCATCTGTTGATATATGAACAAATTTCGTAATCCCAACTCTCCTTGCAGCCTCTAATAAGACTTGTGTACCTATGACATTGGTTTGAACAAAAATTCCAGGATCTGTAATAGAGCGGTCCACATGACTTTCGGCAGCAAAATGGACGACAAAATCGAACTTTTCTTTTTCAAAAAGAGAATGAATCACATCTTGCTCCACAATATCCGCTTTAACAAAATGATAATTCCCTTGTTTTTCTATAGCCTGATGCTTCGTTAAATCCCCTGCATATGTTAATACGTCAACATTAAATATTTCATACTCTGGGTACTTTTCGACCATATACTGAACAAAATTTCCTCCGATGAACCCTGCCCCACCAGTAACAAGAATTTTTTTCTTTATCATCTGACTCACCTCTTTCGAACGTATTCAACTGAAATAAAAAAACTCTACATTGTCACATGAGAGTTGTTGAAGGAATGTGAAACTTCCACCAAATATTTACCGTATTCCGTCTTCATAAGAGGCTCTGCAAGATCTAATAACTGTTTCTTTGTTATATATCCTCTTCTAAATGCTATTTCCTCAATGCAAGCAATATATAGCCCCTGCCTTTTTTGTATAGCCTCTACAAAATTCGAAGCCTCAAGTAATGATTCATGAGTGCCTGTATCTAACCACGCCAAACCTCGCCCTGTAAGTTCAACCATTAATTCTCCTCTTTGCAGATAAACATCTATAATAGAAGTAATTTCTACTTCCCCTCGAGCTGAAGGCTTTACGTTTTTTGCAATATTCACTACTTTATTATCAAAAAAATATAAACCTGGAACAGCGTAGGATGATTTGGGTTTTTCAGGTTTTTCTTCTATTGAAACGGCCTTTCTCTGTTCATCTACCTCTACTACGCCGTAAGCTCTCGGATCATTAACATAACAACCAAATATAATACTTCCTGCGGTTAAAGCAGCCGCTTCTTTTAAACGATCGCTTAAATTAGAACCGTAGAAAATATTATCACCTAAAACTAATGCAACCGTAGAGTCACCGATAAATTCTTCCCCTATAATAAAGGACTCTGCTAAACCATTAGGATTTTCTTGCACAGCATATTCAAATTTTATTCCTAACTTACTGCCGTCTCCCAATAGCTCCATAAACCCTCCAATATCTCGAGAAGTAGAAATAATTAAGATTTCTTTTATACCTGCAAGCATTAATACAGACAGCGGATAATAAATCATCGGCTTATCGTAAATGGGTAACATTTGTTTAGAAATAGATTTCGTCAGAGGATAAAGTCGAGTACCAGACCCCCCTGCTAAAATAATTCCTTTCATTCGATATACACCTCTTCATCTAGGAGTTAAATGTTCCTACAAATTCGTCTGACATAGCTTAAGGAGCTAAGACTTTTCACACAGCTGTATTCATCCAATCACTTCTCGAGTCTCTAACATATCTTTAATATTATTTATGTCGTTAAACATCATTACATCAATGATTGAAAGACCAGGTGTGAAATTATTTTTATATTGTTCATATGGAGTTAGTATTGGATTAATAAACTTTATTTCCAAACCATTCTCTTTATATTTCTGTTGGCTATAAAACTCTTTACCACCAATTGCATTAATATATTCAGTAGCATTCAATGCTTTACTTACTATGATCCCCCACTCATCGGCTGCATCGGCACGATCAATATTAGGGAATCTTTGCGATAAAATGGTTATATTTGTTTCTATATTCAATAGTGCGCACGTTTCTCTTAGAAGGGATGTATTAAATTCACTTAAATTACCGCTATTATTTATTAAACATTCATTCAAGAACTCTAAAACATTTTTATAATATGGAGCGTTTTTATAATAGGATAATTGATGGAAAATTTCCTCTTGCCAATTCATAGTGTTATTAATAGTAATGTCTTTAATTTTTGTATCTCTAGGGGCCTTAATGACAGGGACGTTAATAAAAACACTGTCTTTCTGTGCATTTAATATTCGATTTCGATTCATCCAGCCTCTACGGATATATTGTGCTTGATCAAAAACTATAAATTCATCTACCGCATGTATTAATTGAAAATAACCAAGATACGGGAAAAAATAAGGTTGCATTAAAGCTACTTTTATTTTCAACATCCTTTCAACATTTACTATTTATAAATTGGCACATTTGCTTTAATAACTGAACAAATTTTATCGACTTCTTCAAGTTGTAAATCTGCATAAAGAGGAAGTGTTAAAACTCTATTTGCTATAAAGTTAGCTACTGGAGTTGATTCTGAAGTAAATCTCCCCTCATAGCATTGAAGATTATTAGTAAGAGGATAGAAATATTTGCGTGAATAAATATTATGTTTTTTTAGTTGCTCGTAAACTTCATTTCTTGATAAAGTATAACCATCAAATACGATTGGAAAATAAGCATAATTGCTACTTACACCATCTGGAGGAATTGATAATTTAATTCCTTTCGTATCACCAAGATGATCAATATATCTCTCAAATACTCTCTTTCTTTTCTCAATTTCTTGATCAATTATTTTAAGATTACATAAACCCATTGCCGCTTGAAATTCATTCATTTTTGCATTACCACCAATATATTCTACGGTTCCTGGACCAGTAATACCAAAATTTTTATAACTATTTATTACCCTCTTCATACTATTGTCAGCAAAGGTTAAGGCACCTCCTTCAATTGTATGAAAGACTTTTGTAGCGTGGAAACTGAACATTGAAGCATCACCAAAATTTGCAACCCCTTGTTCATCAACAGATATACCAAAAGCATGAGCTGCGTCATAAATAACTTTAAGATTATACTTTTTCGCTATTCTTTCAATTTCCTTAACGTTACAAATATTTCCGTAAACATGAACAGGAATGATAGCAGATGTCTTTTCTGTTATTAAACTTTCAAGAGTATCCGTTTGGAGCGTATAATTATGTGGATTAATATCACCGAATACTGGTGTTAACCCATTTCGAACAATAGCATGGGTTGTGGATGCAAAAGTAAATGGACTTGTAATCACTTCTCCTGAAAGGTTAAATGCAGCAATTGCATACTCTAATGCTAGATGCCCGTTTGAAAATAACGTCACATTCGGCGTATTTAAATACTGTTCCAACTGCATTTCTAATTGCTCATGCTTATCCCCCATATTCGTGAGCCAGCGATTATCCCACAAAACCTTAATTTCTTCACAAAATGTATCATAGTCGGGCATTGATGATTGCGTTACTTGGATTTGCTTCATAGGTCCCCACCCTTTTTATCCTGTGCTATTATTAACGTTTGGACTTTTAACCATTCCATTAATTAAGCTGGACATAGTATCTATCTCATCTAACGTGTCAATCACTGATGAATACCTCAATATCATCGTTCCTAGAGCCCTACTGTGCGTTGGTATTTATAAATATTAGGTAGTTGGAATATTTTCCAAAATACTTTCTTCAATTTTGATATTTATCAAATTAGATATATTTTCCATTTTATCTAACATTTCGATATGAGAAGGGAATTCTAGTATTAATCTCGCCAGCTTTTCATCAGATTTTATTAACTGATCATCTGATTTGACAAACATTTCACATTTCACAATATTATTTGTTTGAAACTCGCTTTCAAATTCGATCCCTTTAAATAGCCCACTTTTTTCATTAATAACTACATAACTAGAGCCAAATCCTTTTGGTTCATCCATCATTAAATCACTACAGTCTTCCCCTAACGCAGCCTTAATTGTATATTCGATTAAGTCCATTTTTTGTACATGATTGATTACTTCAGTTAAGTCAGCACTGTTTCGTACACCTATGTCTAATATATAAACATTATCCTCACAATCAATTTGCACTTCTACATTACAATTGCCTGTTTTTAAATGTAATAAATCAATTAATCTTTGAATTTCATTGCGAACTTTTTCTTGCAGATGCATAGCCATATTCGTTGGAAAACTTTTTCCTATTGGAAGAAATGGGTTTAAAAGTTTCGTTTCAAAATGGTGATTCGCAATTCCAGAAAATACAAGACAACCATTTATAGAAAAACAATCTACGCCAACTTGAAATCCAGATTTCTCTATAAATTCTTCTACAATAAAACGTTTAGCTCTTGAGAAACGTAAAGCCTCATTTACCTTTTCCTGAAGGAGTTCAATCGAATCTATTTTAGAAACCCCTTTACTACCTGAAGCATCAATTGGCTTAATCATTACAGGCAATTTAAAGTTATAAAAATCTGAAGTTGCTTCTTCTAATGTAGAATATCCTTTAGCTCGTGGAACGTGAAAGTTATTTCCCTTTAAAAAGGAGCGAAATAATTCTTTATTAGACAGGATTTCAACAGATTTATATGGGAAGGCTGGTAAGCCTAAATGTTCCGCAACATAGGCTACTGTTAGCGCCCCAGAATCTGCCGCATAACAAATAATTCCGTCTATTTGTAATGACTTTGCTAATGCTAATACAGCTTCTTTATCTACTGTACTTACATTGTGGTACTCGTCTGAAAATTGATGGCCTGGATTATTTTCAAGGTAGTCACATGTTATAACATAATACCCCATCTCTTTCGCCTTCTTAATTGCTACAACTTGTGAAGGTGAACCACCTAACATTAATAGTTTTTTCATTTCAAAAAACCTCCGTAATATTGACATAATTGATATTAATAAAGCTCTTTGACAACAGTACTTTTCTTTCTATCAACCATTTCTTTAATCGTTTTTAATAGATAAGTAAAACACTCTAGTTTGAATGTTTTTGCTAAGCCAATATATAGAACGACTCCCGTTACGATTTGAATGATAACAGTTAACATATCCGACATTTCGAACCACTGAATTGGATAGATTATTGAACCCATTATTATCGAAATAAGTAAAGATGGAAGTACATCTTTCCATTGTTCTTGTATACTATAATTTAATAAATTTAAATTGGGATAGGCATTAATAAACGTATAGAGGATGCCACTAATAGAAATACCCATAGCCATCGCATGAACTCCAAATGGTAAACTAATACCTAAAATAATAAGTCCTACTAATTTCTTAACAATTTCTAATTTCAAGAAAGTATCACTTCTACCTAAAGCATTAATCGCTTGTAAATTTGCTGTATGAATTGGCCATAAAGCATATACAAGACAAAAGATTTGTAAGAACGGAACAGTTGGAAGCCATTTTTCGGTTAATAAAATCTTAACAAGTGGCTCGGCAATTACAGCTAATCCAACCATCATTGGAAATATAATAAATGCGCTCGTGACAATCGCTCGGCGCACAATCTCTTTTACGCGTTGTTTATCATCTTGATAGGATGATAAAGTTGGAAGCATTACGGACTGTATGGAACCGTTAATATTACTAACAAGTAAACTAGGGAATTGATCCCCTCTATTATAAAAACCAAGTATCGCTGGACTATATATTTTACCAACCAATACATTTCGGATATTCGAATAAAGCACATCAATCAATGCTGAAGCCATTAACTTCCATCCAAATGAAAATAATATTTTAATTCTTTCTATTGAAAAGAGTAGCTGTGGTCTCCACATAACGGCGTACCACAAAAATAGTGTAAGCATTAATTGATTTATTAATTGCTGTCCAACTAATGCCCAAACACCAAATCCATCATAGGCCATCCAAATACCTGCTATACCCGAAACGACATTAGCACCTAAGCTAATTAAGAATAGTTTCTTGAACTGCATTTTTTTTTCAATGATTGCATATTGAATGGAATTTAAAGCTCCCAAAAACAATGTACAGGAAAGAACTCGAAGAACCGTCATGAAATCGGGTTGTTCAAAAAATGTCGCTATCAATGGTGCAGTAAAAAAAAGAAGGAGGTACAGAAGGCTTGCAACAAATAAATTCAAGTAAAAAACAGATGAAAAATCAATCTCATTTACGTCTTTATTCTGAATAAGTGCTGTATTAAATCCGCTTTGTACAAACACTCCCGCAATTGCAATAAAAATGGTTACAAGAATAATTAAACCAAACTCCTCTGGTAATAAAATCCTTGCTAAAATAATCATCACTATAAACTGAATCCCTTGTGTGCCTCCACGCTCCATTAGTTTCCATAAGAGAGAAACAATAACTTTAGATTTTGTTACTTCATTGCCCATTTCAACCATATCCTTTTGAAGTATTTCAAAGTATTGGATACATCCGGTAAATATTGATTTATCAATATAATTACTTTTCTTTTATAACCGAGTTTTTTATAAAATTCTCTAAATTCCCCTGTTTTAGCTTCTTTATACTTCCGCTGCTCAAATAGAAGGTTAAATCGGTTATAACTTTTAGTTTTCTTTATCACATCACTATATTGATAATTTGTATATTCATTTAATTCATCGAGCATAAGCGCTATTCTATCGAAATGTTTGTTCCTTTTTTCAATATTAGATAAATTCCTTGCTGTCCAAGAACCATTCACTCCCACTCGGTAAGCCGACATAAATTCATCCATATAATAAACTTTTCCAAGCAATGACAAATTTATTGCTAACGGATAATCACCTACTGGAGCCACTTCAAAAAAATTTGGTCTATTTAAGCCAAACCCTGTTAAAAACATCATTGAATTTGTAATAAAAAGACCTCCATCACCTTCAATCACGTCTTCAACAGTATAAATTTTATCCCCTTTATTTGGACGATTATACGATTCTAATTTTTTCTCAGTTGCCGTTACTACATAACCAGCATGAACACATAGGCTACATTGTGGATTGTTTTCCATATAGGCTATCTGCTTTTGTAACTTTTGAGGATCTACCCAATAGTCATCCCCCTCACAAATAGCAATATATTTCCCTTTTGCTCTTTGAAGATTCAACTGGGTTATTGATATTCCTTTTGATTTTTGATTTTCTGTTTGATAGATTGGTTTTATTAATTCGGGATATTCTTTCTCATACTTTTTAATAATTTCTGCCGTTCGATCCGTTGAAGCGTCATCATGAATTAATATTTCATACTTAAAATCTGTTTGCTGCATTATAAAACTATCAATAGCATCTGCTATATAATTTTCATGATTATATGCGGGACAGTGAATACTCACTAATACCTTTTCCATTTGGGTTACATACTCCTTTTTAGGAATTTATACAAAATTATATTTCCCCTTTATTACTAAATTATATGAATTAAAAACTTACTATATTCTTAATTAACCCATCGAAAATGCAAAGTTTACCACCTAATATTTTTGAAATTTATTCAAAACTCTATTAACTAATATCCCCCCTGCTAGGTTACACGGGGGATTAATCAAGCAAAACAGTTGAACTGAGGGTCGAAAAAACTAGCTCCATTTTGATTCAAGAAGCGAATCAAAATGGAGCTAGTTTGGCAAAAGGCTGTGAAGAGTTGCATATTATCGCTGGGTAGCGGGTGATGTAGTAGTACAGGTGGATCAACACTCGATAATTAAACACTTTACACCCAAAAATAAGTAATCTTAAAAAGAACGAACAGAAATTTTAAAGATTGGGAAGCAGGTTATTTTTCTACTAAAGAATCCTCAAATATGACCTTTACGTAATCTGTCATATTGTCCATTTTTTCTATCATTTCCTCTTTTGAAGAATACTTTAGCACCATTGAACCTAATTTCTTATCTGCCCCTGTAAAAGCAGATATACGATCTCCTGGTTTTATAAAGAGTTCATATTCCACAACATTATTTTTCTCAAACTCACTATCAAATTTGACGCCTTTAAATATCCCACTATTCTGACTATTAACTATATAACATGACCAATACCCTTTTGGTTCGACCATTTTTAAATCACTACAATCTTCACCTAAAGCTGCTTTAATCGTATATTCAATTAAATCTACGCCTGTTGCACAATTTGTTATATGAGGTATCAAATTCCCTCCAATTCTTGCGCCCATCTCAATAAAAAAGACATTATCATTTTTATCTACTCGAATATCGAAATTGTATGGACCTGTTTTCATATTAAGTAAATTCAGCAGCCTTTGAATTTCATCATGGATTTTATCTTGTATATGTTCGGGTAATATACTCGGCCAGCTACCCCCTAACGGTAAAAATGGATTTAAATAGGTATTATTTAGATGATTATTTGAGAAACACCGAAATACAAATTCACCATTAACTGAGAATCCATCTCCTCCAACTTGATATCCCTTTTTCTCAATATACTCCTCAATTAAAAAACGTTTAGCTTTTGAGAAACTTAAAGCATATTCTATCTTTTCTTCAAGATATTCAAAGTTACCAATTTTTGAAATCCCTCTGCTTCCAGATGAATCCACTGGTTTTATCATCACTGGAAGCTTGTAATTATGGAATTCAGATTTAGCCTGTTCAAATGAGCTATATCCTTTTGCATTAGGAACATTAAAGTTATTATTTCTTAAAAAGTCTCTAAATAAATCTTTATTATTGATTATTTCAATAGACTTATACGGATATGATGGTAACCCTAACGCTTCAGCAACGTAAGAAACTGTCGTCATTGCTTCATCCGCAGCAAAACAAGTAATCCCATCAATTTTTAAATCTCTCGCTAAAGCTAAAACTGCCTCTTTATCCATAAAACTAACATTGTGATACTCATGTGCAAATTTATGCCCTGGATTGTTTTCAAAAAAGTCACATGTAATGGTATAAAAACCCATTTCTACTGCCTTTTTAATAAACGGTATATGATATGGATCACCACTAAGAATCAATAGTTTTTTCATATTTTCATCTCATTCTCTATTAGATTATTAACCTTTAATTTCACTAATCCCTTTAAATTAAACATTTTTTCAGACATCTCTAATTCAGTAGAAAAATTAAGTAACATTAACCCAATTTTTTCGTGAGATCCCGACAGCTCTGATACTCGATCCCCCGGGCTAACTAATAATTCATACTCCACAATATTTTTTTCTAAAAAACTTTCATGTATTTCTAAACCATTAAATACCCCACTTTTTTCACTGTTTAGTACATAAGTTGCCCAATATCCTGTAGGTTCAACCATCTTCACATCACTACAATCTTCACCTATAGCCGCTTTAATTGTATATTCAATTAAATCAATTTTAGTTGCATATTGGATTGCTTCAGGGTTCCAATCTCCACCGTTTCTAGGTGATATCTCAATAAGATAGACATTTTCATTATCATCAATTCGTATATCGAAATTATAGGATCCTGTTTTCATATTTAATAAATCTAATACCCTTTGAATTTCATTGTGAATTTTTCTTTGAATGTATTTTGGCATAACATACGGCCAGGTTGTTAAGACCGGAACAAATGGATTTAAGCAATCTGTTGAGAAATATTCATTAGAAAAGCAGCGAAATACCAGTTTCCCATCTACAGAAAATCCATCCCCACCCATATGCGGACCGTAATTTTCTATATATTCCTCTATAATAAATCGTTTAGAACTTGAAAAGCTCAAAGCAATTCCCACTTTTTCTTCTAGTTGTTCTAATGAATCAATTTTTGAAACACCTCTACTTCCCGAAGAATCGACTGGTTTTATCATGATGGGCATCTTAAAATGATGAATATAAGCTTTAGCCTCTTCAAATGAATTAAATCCTTTTGCTTTTGGAACATGAAAATGATTTTCTTTTTGAAACTCTCTAAACAAATCTTTATTCGTTAAAATTTCTACAGATTTATATGGATGTGAAGGCAAGCCCAATTTTTCTGCAACATATGCTACTGTTTGTGCTCCTGAATCAGCGGCATAACAAACTATTCCATCAATTTGAAGAGACTCTGCTAACTTTAATACAGCTTCTTTGTTTGAAGCACTTATTTTGTAATATTCATGAGCATATTGCTTTCCTAGAACATTCTCATCTATATCGCAAATGATAATATAGCATCCCAGTTCTTTCGCTTTTTTAATGGCTGGAATTTGGGTTTTAGCACCACCAAGCATTAATAGTTTTTTCAAATTACCACACCTCTTCTTCTCTAATAGCCACCATACCAATCGATGTTAATCTAATATTTCACTACAAAAAGAAAAATAGATTAAACCCCCACGTCGGAAACATACTCAATCCAAAAGCATAAAATACCCATATGACCTTTATGATGAAGAGTAATAAATATTTCTCATTACTTTCTATCTTAAATTTTTTAAAATAATATAATGCCATATGAAAGAAAAAGAAAAGCATTAGAAGTGTTCCTATTAATCCAAAA
Source organism: Solibacillus cecembensis (assembly GCF_050272495.1). Taxonomy (NCBI): domain Bacteria; kingdom Bacillati; phylum Bacillota; class Bacilli; order Caryophanales; family Caryophanaceae; genus Solibacillus; species Solibacillus cecembensis. Next base: position 13,972 of record NZ_JBNNMF010000001.1, read on the forward strand.
TTCAACAGCATGTCGATATAGGCCTGGTGCGAAACCGTCTTAAATTTTGATTCAAAACCATAGTCCGTTAAGTAGTTCCCACCGAATAATATTTTATGCACAGGCTGCTGTAGATAATAATCAAAATGAATAATCCAAATATCCGTTCGATCAGAGGTTAACGAAGAAAAGTCTTTCGTTTCACCAAAAGATAATTGGCTTTGAATTCTTTTCGCTACATCGCTCACTACAGGATAATCTGCATTGGCAATAGTATTTACATTTAAAAGTAGAAATGTGCCAACGAGTAACATAGTTAAGACGTATTTTTTTTTCACCTGATCACTTAAAATAAAATAGATGCCTAGTAATAATAGATTACATAAAATTCCCGTAATGCTTAATGTAGCAAATAGACTTACATACAATAAAATTAATATAACTATTTTAATTTGGGTATTTTTAAAAATATTTAGTAGTATTATGGAGAAAATTGCAATATTAATAAAAAAGCCAAAGTAATTTGGGTCTGGTAAACTCCCTAAAAATCTGGAAACTTCTACCCATTCATTATCAATGCTAATTAATGCATTTATTGCTCGTTCTTGCATCATCCATCCAAATACACATGAAATTAGCGCCCCTGTAACATAGTAAGTAAAAAATTCATGAAAGTTTTTTCTTATAAACATTGAAATATATAGTAATATTAATACTATTTCAAAAATAATAATAAAACTAAGGGTAACATCAAAATATAAGACAACTGCAACACCATACAATAACGTAATAATAAGTGGTAAAAGATGTTTCTTTTCAATAGAGGTTTTTTTCAAATATAGTAATTTTAAAAATAGCAAAAAAGTAAAAACTCGGTATGCTGAAATATCACCTGGCAACATTAATTGACCGCTAAAGAATATAAATACAGGTAATATGCGATAAAATCTATGTGATCTCCACAAAATAATACTTAGACTTATAATGATAATGGAACTTATATATGAAAAATTTGGACCTAGTACTACCAATAACGGCGCTACATAAATAATACCTATACATACATCGGCTAATTTTATATTAAAACTACTTAAAGTCATTGTTTTTTCCATATATATACCCCATTACTTAATCTATGATTGAGTAAAATTTTTCTATTTCTGCTTCATTCCCTAATTTTCTTTTAGTTAAATTTTTTTTGTATTTATCGATCAACTGTGGACAATCTAGCACTTTCTTAATTCCTTCATAGATACCTTCATCATTATTAGTTACTATAATTCCATCCACATCGTTCCTTACCTGTTCTATTGCAGATGCATAATTTGTAACAATAATCGGTAATCCTAAAATTTGCGCCTCCGTTACTGCCATTGGCTTCCCTTCTCGTCTAGATGCCATAACATATAGATCACATTTCTGAATTAACGGGTATGGATTTTTTTTTTCGCCTAATAAAAATAATGTATCTTTTAAATTTTTTTTCTTAATCATATCCTCCAACAATGTGTAATCTTCACCATCTCCAATAATAAACCATCTGAAGTTGTATCCTTCTTCCTTTAACTTTTTAGCAGCCGCTATCGATCGATCTATTCCTTTTGTATGTATGGTTAGTCTACATACTGTTACTAATTTAATGCCATTGTAGTCTTCTAAGTTACTATTATAATCGATTGCATCCGTCGCCCTTTTCTTTACATAGTCGGAAGATAAAATATTCTCAAAAACAACTACTTTATGCGAAAGGTTTGGAAATGCCTTATTAAAATTTAATAAGCAACTTTCCGAAACACAGACAATCTTATCTGCCTTTTGAAAACTTTTATAATCTAATGAAGGAATAAGACCTGTAATTAAATAATCTATATGAATCCAAATTACTTTTTTATGTGCCGAGACCTTTTCTAACGTGTAATAATCTGCCCACATCTCTAAATACCCGATTGCAATATTATAGTTCTTTTTTATTTTTCTGGAATGATTAGAGTGAAACTGTGACATAATTTGGTGATTAAAACCTAATTTTTTTTTATAAAATAGTTCCGCAGAAATAGCTTTAAGAAATATACCACTAACGATAAAGCTCCATATTTTTCTACAACGAGAATAAAACGTATTTGTAAAAATAGATACTTCCGGTAAAATATTCACCTGTATTGGCAAATCTCCGAAATATTCACCTTTATTTCTATACAAGACTATATCTACTTCATATTGATTATAATCAATGATTTTTAACAATGAGATTAAACTAGTAGTGCTCCCACCAAACATAAGTTCAGGATAGATAAACAGTATTTTTTTTTTCAATATTTCATCTCCCATTATTACCTTATATACTTTAGTATTTGTGTTCACCTATGTTAATGTTTTTTAAAAAGTGCGCAATTTCGTGACAATGTTTATCCCAATTCTTATTATTTACAATAAAGTCTCTCGCCGACGTTCCCCTTTTTATTAATTCAGCTTTATCTTGTGACATTATATAATCAATTGTTCGTGCTATTTCTTCAGGCGATTCATCTTGAAAAACAAAAGAATTGTCAAAGTACTCTTTTGTAAGCCCATTTAATTTTGTTGTCGCTACAGGTGTACCACTTAAAAAATATTCAATCATCTTTGATGGGAAAGTATATAAACTAATGGCATCATTCACCTTGCGTGGATTTATTAAAATCCCTGCCTCTTGCTGCACTTTTAGTATTTTATCATTCGAAATATTCCCCATAAATTTAATCCTATTATCCCAACTTGTAGCCTCTTTAATATACTCATCAAGCGGTCCTGTTCCGTAAATCTTCAAATGGAAGTTATCACTTTTTATATATTTCATTGCCAGAACTAAATTTTTTACTCCGTTGTACTCAAATAGAGCCCCACTAAATACACCAGTAATGACATCCTCCGTTTTTGTCGTTAACCATTGTCCTCCAGGGGGATTAGCTGGACAATCGTCCAAGTCAACCCCCCCATCAATTAATATATATTTAGATGATGGGGCATATTTTTCAATTGATTTCTCATTTAAAACAATTAAGCCATCGTATTTTTTGATAGAAAATGTAGTAATCACATTTTCTATCTTTTTCACTATTCTCCCAATGGCCCCTCTCTGTTCTACATCGATCGGTGGATCTGCAAAAATACAGACGTTTTTTACTTTAAATATCTTTGCTACTAGTAAAACGGGCAATGAAATCATTAGAAAGGCGTTAAATGTCAAGATTATCTTTTCTTCGTTCCTATTTTTAATACTCCAATTGACTAGCATTATACATGTATTGATAATAAAAAATAGTTGCTTTAAAATTAATATGTTTATAGATGGTATTTTATGTCCCTCAGTATTGTCTACTAAATGTATTTTTCCATTTCCTAGCCATATTTTTTTTTCTTTAGGAAAGGCTCCTATTGGCACTTGCGTGAAAACTGTTAATTTATTTTTAAATCGTTTCGATAATCCTTTAATGATTCCAATTTGCATTTTATTTCCTGCTACTGATGGTCCAATATATTTTGTACAATCCTTTGTATTAATAACACTTCCTAAAAATAAAACTTCCATATTTTTTATCCCTCGCATACATTCAATTGGAATATACTAGATTTCCGATTAATAATTTTTCTTTTTGAATTATATACTCAAATTCACCTAAATAGCTTAGATCTCCATCCAACCATTTCTGCATTAAATGCTTTAACTCTTCACTATTAAAACAATTAAAATAGTATGCATTTGGATAATCATCTAGTATTTCATGGGAAAAAGGGGTATCTGCTGCAAGGATTATTCCTTTATGCAGCTTACTTTCGAGTAAAGGTAACCCAAATGTTTCCACATAGGAAGGGAAAATCAATATTGATTTTGAATAGTACTCAAAAACCTTCTCTCTCTCAATCGCACCTATAAATTTGATGGGTAACTTCAATTCTTGTACCCTCCTATAAAGTGCTTTTATATGTTTATTTTCATCTCCTCTAAGGGTAAAAATCACATCAAATTGATAACCTAACAATTGCTCACAAGCTGCGACAATCAGACGATGATTTTTATAAAAGTCTGCACCCGCAGGATAGAAAAAGGTGGCGAGGTTACGCTCACTTTCTTCATAGTATTTTTTTATATGCAGGGGCACTTTAGGAGGAATTACTACTATTTTACTCTCTTGAACATCCGTTTTTGCGATACAAGCTTTTTTAATCCAATTCGACTGAACAATCACTTTTTGGGATTTACGTATGGATTTAAAAATAAATCGACTAAGAACATTTTGGTAAATCCATAGTGTTCTATTTTCGATAAAATTAAATCGATAGTCCGCGAAAGGTAAAGATTGATGCAAATAAACGATTTGCTCCGTTTTCACTTTCGGTATCATCATATTTTGTAGTGAAAATATTTTATCGGGCTGAAATTCCCCCACTAATTTAGGTGCAATAAATTGGTCGAAAAACAATCTATGAAACCAACTCTTCTTAATCCAAGGAAATCTCAGTACCTTTACATTTTCTGTTTCATTTAGCAAAGGCTCACTTAATACGAATATCCACTCAATGTCCTGATCAGCATTTTGTATAACTTCTTCATAGAAATCCTTTAAGATGGATAATGCACCACCTGTACTTGCTGGGACATTAAAGACGATAATTTTCATGAATAAGTATTCCCCCAGACAACCCGATTCACGTAATCTGTATATGATAATAAAATCCTTAATACTTTATCTGAGACATTTGGCATTGCATAATCTTCTACTACTCTTAAAGTATTTTTCTCCTGCATTTCTACTATTTCTAGCCCTTGAATTACTCGATCCTTCTTCAGCCCTACCATCATAACCGATGCCTCTTCCATAGCTTCCGGTCTTTCATGAGCCTGCCTAATATTAAGTGCTTTAAATCCAAGGATGGATGACTCTTCACTAATCGTTCCACTATCACTAAGCACTACTTTTGCCTTCATTTGGAGCTTTACATAATCATTAAACCCTAAAGGCTTCAATGTTTTTACAAGAGGATTGAATTCAATTTCCATCGTTTCAATCATTTTTCGCGTTCTTGGGTGAGTACTCACAATAACAGGAAGCTGGTATTTTTCTGCAATTGCATTTAAGCTTTCAACTAAATCCATGAAATTTCTCTGATTATTAATGTTTTCTTCACGATGAGCAGAAACGACAAAATATTCTCCTTCTTCAAGCTCTAGTCTTTGTAATACATCTGATTTCTCAATATCCTCTTTTTTCGACTGGAGCACTTCAAACATTGGGCTACCCGTTTTAATAATCCGATCTGCAGGAAGTCCTTCCCTTAATAAATACTCCCTTGCGATATCGCTATATGTTAAGTTAATATCTGCAATATGATCGACAATTTTTCGATTTGTTTCTTCTGGTACGCGCTGATCAAAGCATCGATTACCTGCTTCCATATGGAAAATCGGTATTTGCCTTCTTTTCGCAGCAATTGCACATAAACAACTGTTCGTATCTCCTAATATTAAAAATGCATCTGGCCGCACTTCCTCTATTACTGGGTCGATTTTATTTAAAATGTTTCCTATTGTTTCTGTTGCCGTTCCAGTAGCTGCATTTAAGAAAAAATCGGGCTTTTTTAATTGGAAGTCTTTGAAAAAAACTTCATTCAGTTCGTAATCATAGTTTTGCCCTGTATGGACAAGTGTATGTTCGATTGCATTCGACTGTTCTAATTTATTCAATACTGCTGACAACCTTATAATTTCCGGTCTCGTCCCCACTACTGTCATGACTTTTAATTTTTCCAAGTTTATACCTCCAAATAGTACGTATCAGGCTTTACTGGATCGAAGCACTCATTTACCCACATCACTGTCACAAGATCCGTATGTCCTACATTAACAATGGAGTGTGTATATCCAGTAGGAATATCAACAACTTGAAGCTTTTCTCCATTCACTTTGTATTCAATAATTTCATCGGAGTCTAATTTCCTAAATCGTATTAAGCCTTCACCGCTAACAACTAAAAACTTCTCATTTTTTGTATGATGCCAGTGATTTCCTTTTGTAATACCTGGCTTGGATACATTAACGGAAACTTGTCCTCTACTAGGTGTTCGAATAAATTCTGTAAATGAGCCACGGCTATCGAGATTCATCTTTAAGTCATATAAAAATTGATCCACAGGTAAAAAACTTAAATACGTACTATAGAGCTTTTTCGTGAGCGCATCATCCATATTAGCGATGCTTAAATTCGTTCGGCTATTCTTGAAACTTGTTATTACACTCGCTAAATTGCCGAGTGTAATATTGTGCGTTGCTGTAACAACACTGTATTCGCCTTGTAGTGTTGGCATTCGATTTAATGCTCTTAAAAATTCTTCTAACACATCATCGATATAACACAGGGTTAACTCCGTATTTGGATTGTGTACTTGAATATTTAAACCTCTCGCAATGTTATAACAAAATGTAGCGACGACACTGTTATAATCTGGTTTACTCCATTTACCGAATATATTTGATAATCGATAAATATAAACTGGCACACCTAATTCCTGTTCATATTGAAGTAACAAATCTTCCATTGCCTTTTTACTTTTGCCATAAGGATTATCTAATTCAGCTTGGATAGAGGATGTTACGACAATTGGTGCTTTATTTTCATGTTTTTTTAATAAGTTCAGCAATTGAGAAGTAAAATGATAATTTCCTTCTATAAAGTCATTTTCATTATCAGGCCTGTTTACTCCAGCTAAATGAAATACAAAATCACATTCCATTGCATATTTTTCAAGAAGGGCGGGATTGCTATCTTTTGTATACTCAAATATTTGATTAAACCCTTGATTTTTAAGTTCTACAATCAGATTTTTACCTATAAACCCTTTTGCTCCTGTAACAAGAATGTTCATCTATCCATTCCTTTCTTAATTCATAATATGCATACTTTTATTCCATTCTTTCAGTTCTGCTTGAATATAGTCTAATTGCAGTAATGTTTTTTTAATTTCTTCTATATATAATTGCGTTGTATTATCCGAATTGTATTCTTCGATAATCGAAATTTCTGGATTCCCTTCTGCAAAGTACTTATTGTAGTTTAAGTCTCTTTGATCAGCAGGGACCTTATAAAATCCACCTAAATCTTCAGCCACTACAAACTCTTCTTTTGTAAGGAGCGTTTCATATCGTTTTTCTCCATGCCGCGTTCCAATAATTTTTATTTCATTGTCGACATTAAATAGCTCCTTCAAAGCTTGAGCAAGGTTCCCAATTGTACTAGCTGGTGATTTTTGTACAATTACGTCTCCTGATTTGCCATGTTCAAATGCAAACAAGACTAATTCAACTGCCTCTTCTAGACTCATAAGAAATCTCGTCATATTAGGATCTGTTATCGTTAATGACTGACCGCTCTTAATTTGTTCAATAAATAATGGAATAACCGATCCTCGTGAAGCCATTACATTCCCATATCTCGTGCCACAAATTAGTGTTCTATCCTGAGGAACTGTTTTGGATTTTGCGATAAAAACTTTCTCCATCATAGCCTTCGAGATCCCCATTGCATTGATCGGGTATGCTGCTTTATCCGTCGAGAGACAAATCACTTTTTTTACACCATACTCAATAGCAGCATTTAATACATTTTCTGTCCCTAAAATGTTCGTTTTTACAGCTTCAAGGGGGAAAAATTCACATGATGGAACTTGCTTTAATGCCGCCGCATGAAAAATATAATCAACACCATGCATAGCATTTTTTATACTATCTATATTCCGTACATCCCCAAGATAAAATTTGAGCTTATCGTTGTTATACTTTTTCCTCATAACATCCTGTTTATTTTCATCACGAGAAAATATGCGAATTTCTTTTATATCTGTGTCCAAAAATCTTTCCATAACGGCATTTCCGAAAGAACCCGTACCACCCGTAATTAATAAGGTTTTATTATAAAACATGGAATAACCTCTTTTCAGCTATTTGAAATGCTTCATTATGATTTCATAGGAGTGTTTGGCTGTGTAATTTTGTTCTAAATAAGTTCTAGCATTTATCCCCATTATTTCTCTTAATTGCGGATCAAATAATTGATTTACCTTTTGGTTAAATTGCTCTACATTATTACTCTCACACCATAGACCAAAATGACCGTGTTCCATTACTTGTCCAATATCTGTGTTACAATCTGTTGCTGCTAACACCGGCATGGAAGCCTGCATATAGGAAAGTAATCTCGATGGGAAATTTGGAATTGTAAATCGATGGTCAAGGAAGATTAATCCGACATCACAAGAAGTTGCTAAAATTTCATACTCATCTCTTGGTAATTCTTCTAACAGCCGCGCATTTGTTAGCTGCTCCATATCAAAGAAATGTTTGAGCTTGTTAAATTCTGTCCCGGACCCCGCTATGATAAAAAAGGCTTGATCATTTAACTTGTTTTCTTTCAAACATTGGATTAGAAAATCAATTCCTTGAGGTTTACCAAGGTTGCCGCCATAGATGAATACCGTTTTATCAGAAGGGATATTATGCTTGTTCTTAATCAGTTTTATTCGGTTCTCGTCACGATCTATCGTTAAAACCTCGATACTATTCGGACATAACTCAACTTTATTTGAATTAATATTCGGATTATTTTCCAGTATAAAATCTACATTTGCTTGTGACATACAGCCAATAAAATCTGATATTTTATATAACTTTTTTTCTTTCGCCCTAAAATACTTATAAATAAAACTACCTTTATGAAACATATTTAAATCCACAGCATTTTGCGGGAAAATATCTTTAAGTAATAAATATACTTTTGCGTTATCTCTTTTTTTAAAATAACTTATTACTTTTTCAAATGTAATGGGTGGGGTTGAATAAATGATTAAATCAAAAATTGCATCCTTAAAATATTTCTTAATCGCTCTCAAAAATTGTCCTTCAATCAATACTGTCGAAATGCCCTTTTCAATAAAATTATTTTGCGTTATATTCCCTATTTTCACCCGAAGAAAATGTACACCACTTTCTATGACATATTGAGTAGGTTTATTCAATCGTTTTTCTCTCGGACTTACAACATACACTTGATGGCCATTATCTCTAAACTGTCTGATCAAATCTGTGTATATTCCTTTGTCTTCTATAATATTAAAGCCACTAATTGATAAAAATAGTATTTTCATTTATTTAACACCACCTATAATCGATAACGTGGGAAAAATACTTCCGATTCATCGAAATGAGATTGTCCATTTCTAATTTTCATTAAATAATTATATTTTTCTTCATCAAATATCTTCTTACCAATTGAAAAAGTCGTATCAGAATTTTTATTAAAGCCCTGTTTAAATTCATAAAGGCTATCTGCTTTACTTCCGACTCCTCCACCTAGATGGAAGGTTTTAAAGCCATTCATATTCCCCCAGCATGCTACTTCATACATTAGTAGATTTGTTGGGCCAAGATATTGAAACTCTACGTCCGATGCAGATAAGTGGTGGTGTATTTGCCCGTTTCCAAATGTTATTAAAACCATTGCTATTTTTCTTTTTTCAAATGACGCATAAAAAATTAACGAATTATATGGCATATCAAGAAGTACGCTGTCATAAAAATCCCCATCAAAATTATAGTATTTTTTTGCGTTGTTTTTTTCCATCGTCTTATTATACATACACCTAAATTCACTAAATAATTCTGGACTTCTTCCCCAGAATATTTCTACTCCAGATTTTGCAGCCTTTTTTACCCATCTCTTTTTATTCGTATTTAAGTTATTCCAAATGTCATCTAGTGAAGATAATGAACAAGTAATTGTTTTACCAAGATCGGATATCTCATACATCCCACTTACATGTTCCCGATTATTTAGCACTGGATGGAATCGAACAAATTCACTAACAATTCCTTCTTCCATACATAGAGAGCTGTATGCTTTGTTCAATACTTGCAAACTCTCTTCCTTTATATTTCCTTCTATTAAAAAACCACCATAACCATAAGGGGTTGTTAGATCATAAAAAGTATTTGGATTTATTTTTCCATTAAACCTTTCATCCGCTGCAACATCTCTTTTCATAACCGCATTAATAGCCCTAATATTTTCATCCTCATAATAGAATAGAATGGGTTCACCATCTCCATGAATTTTAAATGCCTTTAAATAGCTGGAAAGATAATAAACATCATAGTCTTTAAATGTTTTTACAGTCGTATTCCACTGTTCTGTTTCATTAAATGTTATAATCGATAGCACTTACTTACACCTCCATTTCAACCTACTTCATAAGCAAAAAATTAAGTATCTCCAGCTTCAAGTTTCCCTTTTCTATATTGATCAAAGTCAATAGGCGCATCTACACCAAGCTCCCCAATATCCGCTCTCTTTATTACCATTTTTATTGTCTTTAAAATAATTTTAATATCATTTATAAATGTAATTTTATTCACATATTCGATATCGTAGAAAAAACGTTGCTCCCACTGAACAATATTTCTACCATTAATTTGAGCTAAACCTGATAATCCTGGTCTTACAGAATGCCTAATTCTTTCTTGCTCCGTATAATAAGGGATATATTCTATCGCTAAAGGCCTCGGTCCAATAATTGACATATCCCCTATTAATATATTGAAAAGTTCTGGTAGCTCATCTAGTGATGAAGAACGTAAAAGTTTCCCGAATTTTGTTAGCCTTACACTATTAGGTAGTAACTCTCCATGTTCATCCCGTTCATCTGTCATTGTTCTAAACTTATACATAGTAAAAATATTTTCATTTATTCCAGGTCTTTTCTGTTTGAATATTACGGGGCTTCCAAGGTTAATACGTACTAATATAGCAACTACTAAAATTATTGGACTTAGTAATAAAATGGCTAAAAATGCTAATATAAAATCCAACGGTCTTTTTACAAATCTGCTATAAATAAGTTCATTACATTCTCGCATTAATATCCACCAACACAACTTTTTTAATAGTCTTCACAACCCTTTCCAAATCCTCATCCGTCATTTTCGTATCGGAAGGTAAACAAATTCCATTCTCAAACAGTTTTTCCGACACACCCGTTCCAACAAAGTCATATTTCTCGAAAAACGGTTGCATATGCATTGGTTTCCAAACAGGTCTTGATTCAATATTTTCCATTTCCAGTGCTTCCATCACATTTAGCGGTCTTATTTCCCCATTTAATGTTATCGTACTTAACCAGTAATTCGGCTCATTCCATTCATTACTTGGCATAAACTCAATATTTTTTAGACCACTAAGCTCTTTTCTATAAAAATTATAAATATATTTCTTTTTCTCTACTCTTTGAGCTAACACTTTCAATTGTCCTCTCCCAATGCCTGCAACTACATTGCTCATTCGGTAATTGAATCCTAATTCACTATGTTGATAATGCCTTGCTAAATCTCGTGATTGCGTAGCCCAAAACCTTGCTTTTGCAATTCTCTCTTCATTATTAGAAACGAGTGCTCCCCCACCTGATGTGGTGATGATCTTATTTCCATTGAAGGAGAAGATTCCATAATCACCAAAAGTTCCGGTATACTGCCCTTTATAGTAAGTTCCTAGAGACTCAGCAGCATCTTCGATTAAAGCTACATTATGCGCTTGGCAAAGATCTACGATTGGATCCATATTTGCAGATAAACCATAGAGATGAACAACAATAACCGCCTTAACATTCGGATATTTTCCGAAAGCTTCCTCTAATGCTTTTGGACACATATTCCACGTTTCATTATCACTATCAATAAATACTGGTATGGCATTTTGATAAATGATTGGGTTCGCTGTTGCTGAGAATGTTAATGTTGAACAAAAAACGATATCTCCTTCATTAACACCAGCTGCTTTGAGAGCTAAATGAATTGCTGCGGTTCCAGAAGAAAGTGCTGCGGCAGATTTAACAACTATCATTTCTGCTAGTTCGGTTTCAAATCCATTCACATTTTCTCCGAGCGGTGCAATCCAGTTCGTTTCAAAAGCTTCCTTAATATATTGCATTTCATAGCCTTCATCACTCATATGTGGCGATGAAAGGTAAATTTTATCCGCCATTTTCTCATACTTCCTTCCCAAAAGTTCCGGATTCACACCCCACTTATAGAAGTAGGGGACTTCTGTTGAATCAAGTTAAATGGCATTTCACCATAAGTCCATCTTCCATTCGCCACGTCAACAATTCTTTGTTTTATTTCTAAAAGGTCGAGCGTTTCTAGTTCAGCTAGAAGGGACATTAGTTGAATTTCAGACATGCAATTCGCTTTGCCTACGTGAATTTTTGGATAGATATGTTCTTCTTGAATTTCTGCTGCATTCAGCAATTCCTCATACATTTTTTCACCTGGACGAATACCAGAAAATTTAATTTCAATTTCATCTTCTGTCAAACCGGATAAACGAATGAGGTTTTTCGCTAAATCTACAATTTTTATTGGCTCCCCCATATCGAGCACGAATACTTCTCCGCCGTGCGCCAATGCACCTGCTTGCAATACAAGTCTTGAGGCCTCTGGTATTGTCATAAAATATCGGGTCATTTCTGGGTGCGTAACGGTAACGGGTCCTCCTTCAGCGATTTGCGATTTAAACCTCGGTATTACACTGCCACGTGAGCCAAGTACGTTGCCAAAACGGACTGCCGCAAAGTTCGTATGGCTGTAGGTTGCTAAATTTTGAATAATCATTTCAGCGATTCGCTTTGTTGCTCCCATTACATTTGGGGGGTTAACTGCCTTATCGGTTGAAATCATCACAAAATTGGAGACACTAAATAAATGTGCAGCTTCTGCTACATTTTTTGTCCCAAAGATATTATTCTTCACTGCTTCACGTGGATTACATTCCATTAGTGGTACATGCTTGTGAGCAGCGGCATGATAAATTACATCTGGTTGAAACTGTTTAACCACTTCAAAAATTCGCTCTCGATCCTGTACATCTGCAATAATCGGAATAAATTCCATGTTTTTGTATTCCTTTTTTTCTGATAATTCTATATGGATTTTATATATTGAGTTTTCACCGTGACCTAGTAGGATTATTTTCATTGGTTGGAATTGTGCTACTTGACGGCAAATTTCAGATCCTATCGAGCCGCCAGCACCTGTTACGAGGATAATTTTGTTTGTTAGATTTTTGGAAAGTGCCCACATATCAAGTTTTATTTCTTCACGCCCAAGTAAGTCTTCAATTTTTATTTCTCGAATATCATTAACCGTAACTTTACCAGTCATGACATCCTCAATTTTTGGCATGATTTTAATCGTTGCTTTCGTCGCTAAACAACGTGTATAAATTTCTTGAATATTCCTTTTACTAAGAGACGGAATTGCTAAAATAATTTCTTCAATTCCTTTATCTTGTACAATACGCGAAATATCTTTCGTTGTCCCACATACTTTAACATCCATTATTTTTAAGTGTTTTTTATTTCGATCATCATCAACAATAGCTACCACTTGATATTCTGATGGATTCCGCTTAATACTGCGCAGTAGCATTGTACCTGCTTCTCCAGCCCCGATAATTAATACTCGTTTTAAATTGCCATGAGGTTTAAATGAAGTTCTATCATGTAAAACTCTTAGTAAAAAGCGCGAGCCACCAATTAATACAATATGCAATAGCCATGTAATAACCATTACACGTAAGTAAATGTCTCCTTTTATTAAAAATTGCAACATACTTGCAGTCAAAATAGAAATCGTAACCGCATAACCTATTGTAATTAATTCCCTAACTGATGCTAAACTCCAAATACGATTATACAATTGGAAGAAGTAGGCCATAATATGGTGACTAATTAATAAAGTAATGGAACTCAGGATGATTAAAGAATCGGAATAGATATTTATAGTAGGATGCAATAACAAGTAACTAATAAATATAGCTGATAATACGATTAGTGAATCTAGAATAAAAAATAAAGTGTACCTAGTGGTGTAATTCACTGTTTAGCCACCTTCCATATAATAATACAAAGTATCATTAGGCGTTATTTTGATTATATGATGATCCTACTGAACTATATTCCTGAAATTTCTATTTTCTAAAAGAGTTAATCAGTAATCTTCACCAATAAAATCTCTAATTATCTTCTTCCTAAAATAAAGTTAGTTTCTTATATTCAAATCTTATCCATTGTTATCACATTACTTGATGATTATAGTTTTGCTCAAATCGCCAGGCATCTTTGCACATAGTTTCTAAATCTCTTTTGGCTATCCAATCTAGTTCTTTTCGCGCCTTTGATACATCGGCAAAGCAGGATGCAATATCGCCTTGTCGACGATCCGTGATTTTAAACCGTATGACAACCCCATTTACTTCTTCAAATATCTTTATTAATTGTAAAACGCTCGTCCCTTGACCTGTCCCTAAATTATAAATATGGACACCTGCTGTAACAGTATTTAAAGCGGCCACATGCCCTTCCGCTAAATCCATCACATGAATATAGTCACGCACACCGGTACCATCAATCGTTGGGTAATCATTTCCAAATATATTTAAATACTCTTGTTTCCCTTTTGCTACTTGCGTTACATAAGGCATTAAATTATTCGGAATCCCATTCGGTGCCTCGCCAATCAACCCACTATTATGTGCGCCTACTGGATTAAAATAACGTAGCAACGTAACGGTAAATGAAGGGTTAGCATTCGTAATATCTGTCAATATTCGCTCACACATAGCCTTCGTTTCACCATAAGGATTTGACGTCTGAGAAAAATTCATTGTCTCAACAAATGGTACATGATTTCCCCCATATACCGTCGCTGACGAACTAAATACAAATCGACGAACATCGTATTTCAAACAGGCATTTATCAAAACAAGTGTACAAACAAGGTTATTTTGATAATACATGAACGGCTTCTCAACTGATTCTCCAACCGACTTCAATCCAGCAAAATGGATCACACCATCAATGCTATTTTGTTGAAAAATCTCCTCAACAGCTTGTGTATTTGTTACATCAATTTCATAAAAAAGGACTTCTTTATTTGTAATGGTTTTGATTTTCTCTAAGGATTCTCTTTTACTATTACTAAGATTATCAGCGACAATCACCGAATACCCTGCTTCGAGTAACGCTATACAAGTATGTGTACCGATGTATCCTGCTCCGCCAGTAACTAAAATATTCATTGGAGTACCTCCTTTGTTTTAAAGAATACGTTTCTACAAACTATCAAATTAATAAACGTCTATAGGAATTAGCTTATTCACGATAAAATTTATATATTACCTTTCCCCCAAAAAAAGGATTGAATCTTGTAATCGACAAAGTTCAACTTATTTCCTTAATCGCCTAATATATACCCTCGTTTAAATATCCTAAAATCACTTTCATTCGGTAGAATTGTATTAGGATTTTTAAAGGTATTTAATAGAAAAAAACACCTTTTCGTTGAATGATGGGATAAGACCCATTCTATCAACGAAAGGTGTTCAATTTAGTGAAATTTTATATTCATTATTTATGGCTGAAACGGATTGTCTGCATTAATATATACACGTTCATGACGTACGGCTTTTCCTGTTTTATCATCTAGTTCGACAAAAAATGCACTTAATACTTCACGGCCGCTTTTCGGCACTTCATAACGCGCAGGCATATTCGTTTGGAATTTATACAATACATTTTCTTTCCCCATACCAAGAATTTCATCGTACGGGCCTGTCATGCCAACATCGGTAATATATGCCGTACCACCTGGGTAAATGCGATTGTCTGCTGTTTGCACATGTGTATGCGTACCAACAACAACGGATGCACGGCCATCTAAATGCCAGCCTAGTGCAATTTTCTCACTCGTTGCTTCCGCGTGGAAATCGACGAATACTAATGGTGACGTTTTACGTGCTTCCGCTACTAAATCCTCTGCCATCGCAAATGGATCTTCATGAGGTGGAAGGAATACGCGACCGTGTAAATTAATGACTGAAATCGTTACGCCATTTTTTGATACTTGTACCATGCCCTTACCTGGCGCGTCTTTTGAAAAGTTCGCTGGACGAATTAAATAGTCCGCATCATCAATAAATTCAAATATGTCTTTGTTGTCCCACGTATGGTTGCCCATCGTAATAACATCCACACCCATTTGTAATAAATCATTATAAATCGAACGTGTAATACCACGACCTGCTGCAGCATTTTCGCCGTTTGCAATGACAACATCTACTCCATATTTTTTCTTTAGACGTGGTAGGTATTTCTCTACTGCGTCACGACCTATCGAACCAACGATATCGCCGATAAATAAAACCTTCATTTATATAACCACACTTTCTATCTTGTAGCATTTATTTTAGCATTTAAATGAAGGAAAACGCAAACCGCGCTGAAATTCAGTTGCAGAAATAAATTAATTTACTCATTATCTATCGACTATCAATATAACCTTTATCATCAAAAATAGGATTAAAAAAATTACCCTTTGAAAATCTCAAAGAGTAATTTATTTGTTCTGTTGCATATTCAATCGTATGAATTTCATGATACTACTCACTTCAGTCAATCCTTTGCTTCCCTTGCTCCACCTTGTCAAAAATCATAGTTCTCACTTCAGCAAAATGGCCCTGGCTCAATTTTTTTATAACCGTCACCCATTTCGTCACCTTATAGGCCTGGGGAATACATGGCTGCTTTACATGTACAACTGATGGGATACTTCGCAGGAATTGTTCTGCTGTTCGAAAATTAGGTATCAAATTATAGTTTCGACCTAGCTCAAAAAAAGTATGGGCATCGCTTCCAACTAACCGATGTAATTTCGGATATTTTTTAGCAATTAATAATTGTTTTTCTGAAAAATAACTTTCACTATTTCTGCCATTATGAATTTCAATCAGATCTATTAAATCAATATTTTTGCTAATTTCAATTTCTGGTAATACCGTTTTATATCTTTGTTCATCATATGGATGTGGAATATAGACAAGACCACCCTGCAGCCTAATTTGTACCATCGTTTCTCTAACTGGTAGGCCCGGCTCAATTCTTTCCTTAAGGAACAGTCCAATAACCTCGCCATTTTCTGTAGATATTTCTTCTCCAATAACGACCGATATATTATATTTCTCTAAAAATTTACGATAACGCAGCGCTCCATCAATTTCATTATGATCTGTAATCGCTACTACATCGATTCCTCTCCGCTTTAACATGAATAAATACAACCATTTATTTAACAAACTATCATGGGAATATGCTGTATGTGTGTGTACTTCGAATCTTTTTTTCATCTAATCTGCCTCCATTTCACATTGTATTAGCGACCATTTCTATATTTGGTAAATAAAATACCTTTAGCTTGTGTAAACCGCGCTATTGATAAGCAATTCTAACGTTTTTAATTTGTATTGCTCTACTCCAGGTTGGTCACTCAGGCGTTGCCGTACGACGCGGCATTCTTAGCCTGAGTTCCTCTATTTCAGCTGGGGTTTGCCCCCCTCTGAATAGAATTGCATATTTAGCATTCATCCCCCCTCTTATAAAAGTAGGGGGATGAATGCTGAAGCAAGTTAAATTGGATATATGAGTGAGTTAGTAGTAGTTATTCGAGTATGATTGTTGAGGTAGGCGTTTTATGACGCCGTATAGTACGGTTGCATCTTTTGCTACGGATTGACTAGAATTTTCATCTTTAATCGAGTGCTAAATGTTTTTTTAATGTTTCTTGTAATAATTCAAGTTCTGTATCATTTAATAAATAATAATAAATGCCGTTCATCTTTTTTCCTGTACCATCTATTAAATAATGCTGCTCGATGTTTTTAAAGCTATTCGAATAATTTTTCCGCATCGCTAACATCTCATCTAACATTACATTCGTTTCAACATGGTTTTCCAATGTTTTTAATATCGATTTATAATTTACAATGGTATTTACATGCAAACTATTTTGCATAACCCCTTGAATGATTTGCTTTTGCCGATTTTGTCTGCCGAAATCTCCTTCTGGATCGTCATAGCGCATGCGAACATATTTCAATGCACTTTCACCATCTAGTTGCAATAGACCTTTTTGAAAGTGTTGCCCTTCGTAGTCAAAATCCAATTTATTTTCAACCGAGATATCTCCCACAATATCAATTAGTTCAACAAAACTTTCCATATTTATTTTTGCTACGTAATCAATCGGGATATCTAATAAATGCTCAACGGTTTTCACCGACATTTCCACTCCACCAAAGGCATATGCGTGATTAATTTTGTCTTGAATATTTTTCCCTATAATTTCCGTATACGTATCACGAGGAATGCTTAGTAGTTTTGTTGTTTCTAGTGTAGGGTTCACCGTTAAAACAATCATTGTATCAGAACGACCTTGATCTCCTTGGCGTTCATCCACTCCTAAAATAAGCACGGAAAAAGGGTCGCCTAAATCAACATTTACCACTACTTCCCTCGATGCGGGTAACTCCGCTATTACTGGGATATACATTTCATTTGCTGTCGTTTTTACGTCGTGATAAATTGTAGAAAATACAGTAGCAATCACACCACTAGTAACCAATATTAGTACGGCTATAATTTTATAAGTTCTTTTCATCGCAACCCTCCGAGAATTTTAGGTATTGTATAATCTATTACATATCTTTAAACTTATGTGATTTTATAGTGTTTTATTCATCCAAATCTATTTCTCAGATAATTTTCCACCATTTCATAGATTCTACTTTTTCAGGTTCATAGTAAAAAAACGGTTCATTTTTTAGGATTCTCGAATTATTTTCAAGGAGAATATCTACCGCCTCTCCTTCCTTTTTCTTTTCTAAATAAAAGAGCCCCTCATTAAATAAAAATGGGCGCGTTGTATCATTATGAACATCTGAACCATACGTATGCACTAAGTTTGCTTTTACTAAATTTAAAGCAAATTTTTGTACGGTCCTTCCGAATTGTCCTGTCAAACTGCCGGCAGTCAGCTGTGTTGTAGCACCTGCATGTACGAGTCTAACTAATTTTTCCGGATTTTCTTGAAATACTTTATTACGCTCTGGGTGAGCAATGATTGGGATAATTCCTTTTTCTTGTAGTAGTTGAATGATTTTTATTGTGTACTGTGGCACGGAACGGGATGGAAGTTCAATTAGAAGGTAATTTGAATTGGCTAATGTAAAGATTTGCTGCATCGAATAATAGGAGAGTAATTTATCATGTAACCGCACCTCATGCCCTGTATGAATCGTTAGCGGTAGTTGATTTTTTATTAGTTCCTCTTGCAATTGTTGGACACCCTTTGCTGTAGCTGCTACATCAACATGATACTGTGGATGCATGTAATGTGACGTAGAAATAATATCTGTTATCCCTGCTTTTAATACTTGTTCGACGACGCGTAAAGCTTGTTCCATATTTTTCGGACCATCGTCAACATTCCACAACAAATGACTATGTGTATCGACCATTGCATTACTCCCTTTAGTTCCAATTTAGTTAACAATGTTTTTCTTCACTTTAAATGTTAATTACCGTATAGATCCACTTTTTACAGATGTCACACATCCTATGGTATAAAAACCACATAATGGGTATATTATTTAGTATAGATTGGAATAATCAATATTATTCTTAAATTCAAAAATAATCCACTTCCCTTTGTAATGTTCTAGATATTTGCTTATCATATGTTGAAATAAAAAACGAAAAAAACACCCATTTGATAATAAAAATCAAATGGGTGTTTCGTTATTTTTCGATATAATTGCAAGTTGCCCTCATGCTTCCTACGTAAAATATAATGAATTATTTCGCGTATTCGACAGCACGTGTTTCACGGATTACCGTTACTTTAATATGCCCTGGATAATCCAGCTCTTCTTCAATTCGTTTTCGAATATCACGTGCTAAACGATGTGAAGCCAGATCATCAATTTTCTCTGGTTGTACAATAATACGTACTTCACGACCTGCTTGAATCGCAAATGATTTTTCAACACCTTCATAGCTTTCAGAAATTTCCTCCAGCTTTTCAAGACGACGAATGTAGTTTTCAAGTGTTTCACTTCGGGCACCTGGACGGGCCGCTGACAATGCATCGGCTGCCGCAACAAGCACTGCAATAACAGAAGTTGCTTCCGTATCTCCGTGGTGAGAGGCAATCGAGTTAATAACAACTGGATGCTCTTTATACTTCGTTGCTAGCTCCACACCAATTTCTACGTGACTACCTTCTACTTCATGGTCAATCGCTTTTCCGATGTCATGTAGTAATCCTGCTCGACGTGCTAATGTTACATCTTCACCTAGCTCAGCAGCAAGTAAGCCTGCTAAATGCGCAACCTCAACCGAGTGCTTTAAGACGTTTTGACCATAACTTGTACGGTATTTCATGCGCCCAAGAATTTTCATTAAATCTGGGTGTAAGTTGTGAATGCCTACTTCAAATGTAGTCTGCTCTCCCGTTTCACGGATTTGTTCATCCACTTCACGACGAGATTTTTCAACCATTTCTTCGATACGTGCTGGGTGAATACGACCATCTTGAACTAGTTTTTCAAGTGCTAGGCGCGCTGTTTCACGGCGAATTGGATCGAAGCCAGATAATATAACTGCTTCTGGTGTGTCATCAATAATTAAATCGATACCCGTAAGCGTTTCCAGTGTACGAATATTACGTCCTTCACGTCCGATGATACGACCTTTCATCTCATCGTTCGGTAAGTTTACAACCGACACTGTTGTTTCTGCAACGTGATCCGCTGCAAAACGTTGTAAAGCAAGCGATAAAATTTCACGCGCTTTTTTGTCAGAGTCTTCTTTCGCGCGCGTTTCAGATTCTTTTGTCATGACCGCGATATCTGTTGAAAGTTCTTTTTCAACTTCCTTCAGAATAATATCCTTCGCTTCTTCACGAGTAAGTGCTGCAATGCGCTCAAGCTCTGTTTTTTGGCTTGCAACCAGTTCTTCCACTTTGCTTTCCAACTGTTCAATATGCTGTTGTTTGCTTGTTAGCGCTTCATCTTTGCGCTCCAAGCTTGTCTCTCTTTTGTTCAGAGCATCATCTTTGCGGTCAAGATTTTCTTCTCTTTGCAATAAACGGTTCTCTTGTTTTTGAAGCTCGCCACGACGGTCACGGATGTCATTTTCTGCTTCAGTACGAAATTTGTGAGTTTCATCCTTTGCTTCAAGTAGTGCTTCTTTTTTCAGTGCATCTGCTTCACGTTTCGCATCTTCAACGATTTGCTCTGCAATATGCTTGGCACCAGTCACTTTTGATTCATTCACTTTTTTCATGTAGACATAGATAACAACACCACCGACAGCGAGTCCTAGCAAAACAAGGAGTATTGATTTAACCATAGCGTTCTCCTCCTAAGCCCATATGTCTGATGTTTAAGACGGCAAAATCGTCCTATAAAAGACATTTTGCCTATTCCATTTCAAAATTTAGAAATTATACATGTTAATTGTATAATTCCAATTTAGCAATGTCAAGATTAGCCGCATTGCATATGATTTTTATATCTTAGTTCCTGCGCAATATGGCTCATTCCAAATGTTGTAAAACAATTTTTGCGCTATGAAAAGCGTCCAATATGTAAAAATATCATTTCGACCGTTAGTCAAAATGATATTTTTCAAGTAAATTAAGTTATTTATTGATGAACAAAAAAATTCGAATTACTTATTCTTCATCTTTCAATAAGTCTAACTCTTCTTCTTCTTTCTCTTGGTTATCATGCGCACCAATTGTGTAGCCTAACTCACCAATTCCAAAGTTTTGACGGATTTTTTCAGCTACTTCATCGCGAATTGCTGGATTTTCCTTAAAGAATTGTTTCACGTTTTCACGACCTTGACCAATGCGGTCGTTGTTATAAGAATACCATGAGCCACTTTTTTGAATAATATCTAACTCTGCACCAATATCAACGATTTCGCCTTCTTTTGAAATCCCTTCTCCATACATAATATCAACTTCTGCTGTGCGGAATGGTGGTGCTACTTTATTTTTTACAACTTTAATTTTTGTTTTGTTTCCAACAATATCCGTACCTTGTTTAATTGCTTCGCCTCTACGAACTTCTAGACGGATCGACGAGTAGAACTTTAACGCACGTCCACCGGTAGTTGTTTCAGGATTTCCGAACATAACCCCAATTTTTTCACGAACTTGGTTAATAAAGATTGCTAACGTATTTGATTTATTAATAACACCCGATAACTTACGAAGTGCTTGAGACATTAAACGTGCTTGGAGACCCATATGTGAGTCACCCATTTCACCTTCAATTTCCGCTTTTGGTACTAATGCTGCTACTGAGTCAATAACGATAATATCAATAGCGCCTGAACGCACTAACGCCTCAGCAATTTCAAGAGCCTGCTCCCCTGTATCTGGCTGTGATAATAATAACTCATCAATATTAACGCCTAGCTTTTGTGCATAAACAGGATCTAATGCATGCTCTGCATCGATAAATGCTGCCGTACCACCATTTGCTTGAATTTCTGCAATTGCGTGAAGCGTTACTGTTGTTTTACCTGAAGATTCAGGTCCGTAAACTTCCACAATACGTCCACGTGGGTATCCACCTATACCTAGTGCTGTATCAAGCGCAATAGAGCCTGAAGAGGATGTTTCCATCTTGCGGTCTGTTGCTTCCCCTAACTTCATAACAGAACCTTTACCGAATTGCTTTTCAATTTGTTTTAACGCCATATCTAATGCTGTTTTACGATCGCTCAAATTATTTCCTCCTTAAGAAAAAAGCCTAATTTGTAATTTATATTCCTATTATACTCGGTAATGGCATCACATTGCAAGAAAAAGCGAACGTATTTTCGGTTTTCACTTCAAACTGACGAAATCAGCCTCTTTTTTCATTTAAAATGACAATTTGCTTGATTTATTTAACTTGATTCAGCAGAAGTCCCCTACTTCTATAAGTGGGGGATGAATGCCAAATATGCCATTCTATTCAGTGGTGGTTCAAACCCCGGCTGAATCAAGTTAAGCTCCAGCGGATGTCACAGATTTTTAAGAGGAGCTTTTCGAGCGAACTCGAAAAAAATCTGGACGCAATTACGCCGAGGCGTAATTGATATAATTTTCACTTTTTATAACCGCTTTTCACTAATTCGCGCATCAAAAAACTGTACGTAAATTTGACCGCGCGCAGTCGATTCGTATTGCGTGAGCTAGAAAGGTGTAATTGATAAGTGAGTGGTTGTTCATCCCCGATACAAATCGCTATCCATACTGTGCCAGCTGGTTGATTACCGTGACCAGTCGGACCAGCTGCACCTGTCAAACCTACACCAATATCCGTTTGAAATTTTTTCTTAACTTGCACCGCCATAGCTGCTGCGCATTCACTACTTACAACGCTATGTTGATCGAGTAAATCTTTTGAAATGCCTAACTGCTCTATTTTCGCTTGCTCTGTATAAGTAACAACACCACCAATCAGTGTCCCACCTACACCTGGAACTTCGGCAAGCTCTGATTGGAATAGACCTGCTGTTAAACTTTCAGCTGCTGCAATCGTCAAATTATTATCCAGTAATCGTTCTACTAATTTTGATGCCAGTGAGTCATCATCATTGCCGTAGTGATAGTCCCCTACAAGCGCTAGAACTTGCTGTTTTTTGTCGTTAATTAATTGCCAAGCAGTTAACTCATCGTCAGCCTTTGCTGTAATACGCAGCGTCACCTCGCCATCAGAGGCAAGTGGCGCCACTGTTGGATTCGATTGGTCGTCTAAAATCGCTTGTACTTGCACTTCTAATGCTGCTTCACCAATGCCATAAAAACGTAGGACATGTGAAATAATGACTGCACCATCATGCATTTTCGCTGCTAATTTAGGCTTCGCTTCGAACTGAAACATTGGCTCTAATTCTTTTGGCGGTCCAGGTAATAAAATATACGTATGATTATCGTTTTCTAACAGCATTCCAGGTGCCATCCCGTGACGATTTTCAAGCACATCACAGCCCTTTAGGACAAGTGCCTGCTTGCGATTATTTTCGGTCATTGGTTGCTGATGTTTTGCAAAAAACGCTTCAATCGAACGAATAGCTACTTCATCCATTATTAATTCGGTATTCAAATGCTTGGCAATCGTTTCTTTTGTTAAATCATCCTTCGTCGGACCTAGACCTCCAGAAAAAATAATTAAATCCGCACGACTTTCCGCAATTTTAATCGTTTCCACTAATCGATTGGCATTGTCTCCTACTACCGTATGATAAAAAACATTAATGCCTAATTCCGATAGTTGATTCGAAATAAATTTCGCATTCGTGTTGGCAATTTGACCAAGCAATAATTCTGAACCAACTGCAATGACTTCTGCATTCATTAAACTCCACCATCCTGTCCAATTTTCCATTCTTGTAACTGCATAATCCAAAAATCATCATTTCGGTTAAGACCAAAATGATGATTTTTTAACTATATCCTATCAATTGCAAAGTTATTGATTTTACTTTGACTCCAGCAATGCACGACGATTAATATAAAAATAATCCCAGCCTGACCATACTGTGAAAATTAATGCGATATACAACATAATATCATCAAATGGAATACCTACTAAAGTAAATATCGTATTGTGTAAAATTAACGCTGAAATTGCAACAATTTGTGCCCATGTTTTAACTTTCCCAAGTTGATTGGCTGCTACAACTTCTCCCTGCCCCGCTAAAATTAAGCGTAAACCGGTTACCGCAAACTCGCGAGAAATAATAATAATCACAATCCAAGCAGGCGCTAAATCGATTTCAACAAGTAAAATAAATGCTGCTGAAACGAGTAATTTATCTGCTAATGGATCTAAAAATTTCCCTAAGTTTGTCACTAAATCGTACTTACGTGCATAATAACCATCGACCCAATCCGTTGCTGAAGCAAAAATAAAGATTAACGCTCCGATAAAATAGTTCACTTGCATTTCTGCACCAAACAGCGTCATATTACCCCAGCCGAAATCAAACATCATTACAATCACAAATATTGGGATTAAAAGTATGCGTGAGACTGTAATCTTATTTGGAATATTCATTTTCTAACACCTTTCGTTTGAAAGAAAATAGCCATCTTAAAGATGACTATTGTCCTTGTTGTTCCGTAACTAGCTTCAAAATAATGTTTTGTGTAGTACGATCTTGTGCATATGTTAATTCTACATCATTTACAAATACTTTTACCACTTTTGAATTCCCTAATCGAATGCGTGCATAGGCATTTGCTGTAGAATCATTCTCCACAACTTCTCCCGCTTTGTATACTCGGTCCGTAATTTGTTCTTCTGCTCTTTTCCCTGCAGTAGCTTCATTTCGAATACCTAACCATGTATCACCTGAAACTACCAAGCGAATATTTAACGTATCCGTTCCTGATACTTCATAAACTGTATTTTCTCCATTTACAGCACCTGGAGTAATGGCTTGTGACACGATAGGTTCTTCTACGATTGGTTCTTCCGGTTCGTTATCCGTTTCTGTACCTTCCTCATTTGTCGGGTCAGCTGTATCTTTTGGTTGATCTTTATTTGCATTATTTTGCGCATATTCGAATGGTTTATCGCTATTATCTGCGACATCGGGATTTTCACCTGATTTTTTGACCATTAATGTCCAACTAACGACAAGAATGACAATCAAAAATAAACCCGCAATCATTTTTGGCATGGCTTCCATCGTTTTATTTGAAGTGCTTGAAGCCATTCTACGACGACTTGGGCTTTGTGAAAAGGACTGTGCTACTTCCTCTTTCTGCACTTCTGGCACTTCTTTTCGATAATCCATAAATAGTTGATCTGCATCGAGTCCAACCGCTTCAGCATATTGTTTAATAAATGCTCGTACATAGAAAGAACCTGGCATAATTGAATAATTGCCTTCTTCAATTCCGATTAAGTAACGCTTTTGAATTTTCGTCATTTCTTGTAAATCATCTAAGCTATAGCCTTTAGCTAATCTCGCTTCTTTCAAGCGAGCTCCTAGTTCTGTCAAAAAAAACACCTACTTCTTAATATATTCACTTTCTAGTATACCTTATAGAAAAAGGCAGCAACATCCTAATTACTTAGAAGTTAAAACTACCAAATCCACCAAAATTATCAGATTCAGATAATCCATTATTTTTTTCGATAATTTCATATGTTATTTCTTCGTCGGGATGATGACGTAATTCAATAATATAATCAAAATCCTCTATTTTATATGGTGAATGTTGGACAAATAAATCGGGATGTTCGATTACTTTAATTGTAGACATACCCATCATTTCTCTCACAAGTTGCTGATGTCGTTCATCTGTGACACGACGCGTTACTGCTCCATCTAAAATAAAAATATTATTACCATTAAACTCATCGCCCATCAATGTATTTCGAACCGTTTGCTTTATCATTGTAGAAGAAATAAATATCCACCGCTTATTTGCACAAACGCTAGCCGCAACAATGGACTCGGTCTTTCCTACACGTGGCATTCCTCGGATTCCAATAAGCTTATGTCCATCTTTTTTAAATAATTCCGCCATAAAATCAACTAAAATACCTAACTCATCACGGACAAAGCGAAATGTATTTTTTTCATCTGCGTCTTTTGGAATATAATGGCCATGACGTACTGCCAAACGATCTCGCAATTTTGGTTGACGGAATCTTGTTACATTAATATTTTCCATTGTCGATACAATTGAAATAAAACGTTGAATGGATTCTTCGTTGTCCGTAGATAATAGCATTCCACGATGTGCCTCATCTACACCATTAATCGAGACAATATTGACACGAAGCATGCCAAGCAATGAAGCGATATCCCCTAATAATCCAGGTCTATTTACTTGAATTTCATATTCGAAATACCATTCGCCCATTAAAATCGATCCCTTCATTGATTAAACGCATAATTTCTTTATTAGTTCCATGATAGCTGATTTTCTAAGCAATTAAAAGTTCGAATGTACGGTTTTTCGCCTTATTTTCAATAAATTTCTCTTCATTCAACAAAATTCGCATCTGTATCGATTATTCTACCTAAAAAAGATGCCGCTCACTTTCTCTGAGAGACATCCTTTTTGGAAAATGACCTTTAATGATTGGTTTGTCATTATATGTACCATCCACCATTTACACGCACTATTTGCCCCGTTACATAATCAGCTTTGCCACTGAACAGAAATGCGACCATATTGGCAATATCCTCTGTTTTCCCAAATGCTTGTAACGGAATTTGATCCACAATTTCAGTACGTTCCTGCTCATCTAGCACAGCATTCATTTTCGTATCAATAATCCCTGGTGCAATACCGTTTACACGAATGCCATTATAGGCCGCTTCCTGTGCATATGCTTTTACAAAGCTATGTTGCGCGCCTTTTACAGCAGAATACACCACTTCACCAGCCGCGCCTGCATCCCCCCAAATGGAGCCAATTAAAAGGATATAGCTGCTCGGGTTGGCTCTTAGCTTGGACGCTAACAATGCCGTTGTCTGCATCGGATTTTGAACATGTACCTTCCAAAGCTTCGCCATTTCGTTCACAGGTGTATCCTCTAATAGCCCATAATATGCATGACCATTTGCAAATAGTATGGCCTGCAGGGAGAAAATTTGACTCGCTAATGTTTGTGCGCCATCATCTAAACTAAAATCCGCTTGTACGATTAAAAATTCTTGTTTAGGATAGCACACTACCAATTGCTCCAATAGCATTTGTACTGTTTGCCTGTTCGCGTTGTAATGTAAATAGAGTGACCAGCCATCCTCTGCCAATTTTCGGCAAATGGATTGGCCAATCTCACCCGATGCACCACAAACTAATGCGAATTTTTTCATTGTGCCGCGCGTTCACTCACTGGTAAAACCGTAAATACCGTTTGTTGATCTTCCCCTTGAATCGTTTTAAATGCTTCTGTCACATCCGCAACTGTCAGCTGTTCCAAAGCAGGTACGACATCAAATAAATTCATGTCATTAAATTCATAGCGTGTAAATTGATTCGCAATAAATTCAATCGAGTTCAATGCACGTAGGAAGGAACCGATTTTTTTACGTTTAATACGCTCTACATCATCTTGCGTAAATAAATTTGATTGTGTTGCTTCTTTTAATTTATCCTTAATCGCTTGCACTAACTGCTCTGGCTTTTCAGTATCTGAGCCGATTAACGCGAAGCCATAGCCTTTTTCAAGTGAAAAATCATAGGCATAGGATTCATCAATTAAGCCGTTTTCATAAATGTCTGTATAAAACTGTGCTGCACGACCAAATAAGCATTCTAAACCAATTTGTACAGCTAGCTCATGCTTTAACATTTGCTCGCCACTTAAGCTTGTTTCTTTCGCTTTTAAACCGACATAGACTTTTGGCTTTTGAACATCCATGTGAAGGACACGCTCTTTAATGGCAACCATTGTTGGTTCCTCATCAAATAAACGTGTAATTTCCGTTGGTTCTGGGAATTGTTTTTTATTTTGGTCTTCTTCAATAAATGTCATCATTTCCACCGGGTCAACCGCGCCAATGACGAATAACAGCATATTGGAAGGATGATAAAACGTATTGTAGCAAGTATATAAATGTTCTGCCGTAATGCCGTCAATCGATTCAATCGTACCTGCAATATCAATTTTCACAGGGTGTTGGTGATACATATTTTCAATTGCACCAAAATAAAGACGCCAATCTGGTGTATCATCATACATCGTTATTTCTTGCCCAATAATCCCTTTTTCCTTATTAACCGTTTCTTCCGTAAAATAAGGTTCTTGAACGAAATTCAATAACGTTTCGGTGCTTTTATATAGGTGATCGGTTGCAGAAAATAGATACGCCGTTCTTGTAAATGATGTATAAGCATTTGCTTGTGCACCGACTTCACTAAACTTTTGGAAAACGTCGCCATCTTCTTTTTCAAACATTTTATGTTCTAAAAAATGGGCAATTCCGTCTGGTACTGTAATTGGTTCCGTTTCACCAAGTGGCGCAAATGTACGATCAATCGAACCGTATTTTGTTGTAAACGTCACAAATGTTTTAGAAAACCCTTTTTTAGGCAAAATATAAACGTCTAAACCATTTGCTAATTGTTTATAATAAAGTGTTTCATCTAGTTGTTTAAATTCAATCGTTTTCACGTACTAGTCCTCCTTACCGCATAAGAAATACGTTGCCTCAAGCTTCATTTGTTGGGCCATTTGCTGTACATCTTCTTTCGTCACTGCCTGCCAACGCGCTGACCATTTCTCTAATGTAAATGGATCTTTTAACTCTTTATACTGGTCAAAAATTTCAATTTGACCACGCGCTGAATCAAGCGCTTCTTTTAATTGATTAATTAACATCGCTTTTGTTTGCGCTAATTCTAAATCCGTAATTTCACCATTTTGAAGCGCAACTAACTGCTCTGCAATCACTTCACGCGCTTTTGCTTCTTTTGCTGGCTCAATCCCCGAAACAACAAATAATAAGCCATATTGTGCCGCGTAGGAGCTTGAAGCGTAATATGCCAAGCTTTCACGTTCACGTACATTCATAAATATTTTAGAATGCGCATATCCACCGAAAATGCCGTTGAAGATTTGCATTTTATGGAAGTCATCATCACCAAAAACAACTGGCGTTTGATAACCGATATGCAGCTTCCCTTGCTTCATCTCTTGCGTTTCTTTCGTATATCCTTTTATATTTTCAGGAACTTCCTGATTACGTTCGGTTTTCTTTACTTCACGATCTATAAATGGCAATGCTTCTTTGATTTTGGCTATCATTTGCTCTACATCGATATCACCAACGACATAAATATCGATTGCATCATGATTTAACATGTCTTCATAAGCTGCCGTTAAAGACTCTGGTGAAATGGCTTTGATTGCGTCAATTGTACCATTCGCTGAAATAGACGCCGGGTGGTTTGGACGTAATATTTCCATTATACGCTTTTGTGCAAAACGAGACTTATCATCGAAAATGGATTGAATCCGTTGAATAACCATTTCCTTTTCACGTTCAACAATCGCTTTTATAAACACATTGTGCTCAAAGTTTGGCTTAAAAATCGCATCATGAAGTAATCCAATAACCTCATTTAACACACTGTCATGCGCTAAATAGTTGTCATTGACTGTTTCTGCGTTCATTAATACTGTATGCTCTTCCCCACGTTTTGTCGTATCGAAATAGAGCACCGTCCCAAATAAATCATCTAAATAACTACGATATGCAGCAGACGTTGCGAAACGCGCATTACTATGCTGAAGGACATTCGATAAAACTGTACGTTCAGAAGCACCCTTTTCGGTTAATTGTGTTCTCCATTTAACCGAAAAATTGACCGTTTTAAATTGGGCTGTTTGTCGTATATGAAGTGAAACACCCTTCGCTAATTGTGTCGTTAAAAACAAAAAAACCCCTCCTGATTAACTAAATAAATACTTATATTCCTACTATACATGTGTTTTGTTAATTTGTGCAAAATTATTATTATTTCACACCATTCAATTGTATTGTTCCCAAAACAGAAAAATTATAAGCAAGAAAAAACTGCCCACACATTTTGACTTTGTGCAGGCAGAGTTTTTTATCGTTTTCCTTTAATATATGGTTGGCCGGACGCTTTTGGCGCAGTAGCTTTCCCGATGAATCCTGCAAGTGCAAGAATTGTTAATACATAAGGTAATATTTGCAAATAAACAGCTGGAATTTCTTTAATATAATCAATTTGCGTACCTGTAATACTTAATGTTTGCGCTAAACCGAAGAACAGTGCCGCACCTAATGTCCCCATTGGATGCCATTTACCGAAAATCATTGCCGCAATGGCCATGAAACCTTGTCCTGCAATCGTTGAACCCGAGAAGTCTGATGATACAGTCATTGCAAACGCTGCACCACCAACACCACCAAGCGCACCCGAAATCATAACAGCGATATAGCGCATTTTCGTCACATTAACACCCATTGTATCTGCTGCCATCGGATGTTCACCAACTGCACGTAAACGTAAACCGAATGGCGTTTTATAAATGACAAACCATGCAAGTATCGCCACAGCAAACGCTAAAATCGACACACTGTACACATCTTGGAATAATAGTTTACCTAAGAACGGGATATCAGATAAATAGAGAATTTCAAAGCGCTGAATCGGCGCTTGAATCATATCTGTTTGTCCTTTTTGATAAATTAATTTCACTAAGAATACCGCAACAGCAACGCCAAGCATATTTAATGCTACCCCTGTAACGGTTTGGTCTGCACGGAATGACACCGCTGCAACTGCTAGTAATAGGGAGAACAGTAATCCAGCAACTAATGCTGCTAAAATCCCTACCCAAATAACATTTTTTCCAAAAACATCATAATACTCTAAATTGACATAAATCCCTGTGAAGGCACCAATAACCATGATTCCTTCTAACCCGATGTTGACAACACCCGAGCGTTCAGAGAATACCCCACCGATACCTGCAAAAATTAACGGTGTCGCGTATAAAATCGCAGAAGGGACAATGAAATATAACATTTCTAAGAAGCTCATGTTACTGGCCCTCCTTTTTCTTTCCGAATTTTTGTAAACCTAATCGGATAATATAACCACTCGCTACGAAGAAAATAATCAATGCAATAATAATCGCTACGATTTCTTCTGGAATACCTGCTTCGTTTGGCATATTTAATGCCCCGTATTTCAATGATCCAAATAAAGAAGCACCGAATACAACCCCAAGTGGCGTGTTTGCGCCAAGTAAGGCAACCGCAATTCCGTCAAATCCAATGCCTGAGAATCCTGCTTTAATCGATGCGTTTTGGAAAGTACCTAAAGCTTCCATCGCACCGGCAAGACCAGCAAATACCCCTGAAATCGTCATCGCTAAAATAATATTTTTTTTGACATTCATTCCGGCATATTCAGCAGCATCTTTATTGAAACCTACTGACTTTAGCTCGTAACCGCGTGTCGTTTTTTCTAAAATAAACCACATGACGAACACCATTAATAAAGCCACGATAATACCTAAGTGTAAGCTTGAATTATCTGTAATTTCGCGTAACCATGGCATACGTAATGTTGCACTTTCTAAAACTGTCGGCGTTTTAAAACTGCCGTCCGACAAATTTCGAATAACAGCATTCGTAATATGTAACGCCGTATAGTTTAACATGATCGAAGCAATTACTTCATGCACTGAGAATTTCGCTTTCAAGAAGCCGACAATAAATGCCCAAAATGCACCTGCTGCTGCCGCTGCAAGTAACGCTAATGGCAAGTGGATAAATCGTGGCAGCTCAAATGCATAACCGACGTATGCAGCAGCTAACCAACCCATTAATAATTGCCCTTCAACCCCAATATTGAATAGTCCTGTACGGAACGCAAAAGCGACTGCTAGACCTGATAAAATATACGGTGTAATTTGACGAATTGTATTTCCGATTGAATAGGAATCCCCAAAAATACCGTTCCATAAAGCAGTATAACCTAGTACTGGATCATAACCACTGACAACCATTACGATCGCCCCAACGATTAAACCAATAATAATTGAAACAACAGGAACGAGTATATTTACTACACGATTTGACATCTATTCGTTCCCCTCCTTAACAGCCTTCACTTGTCGTTCTTCGCCGGCCATTAATAAGCCTAGTTCTTGCTCACTTGTTTCTTTTGGATTAACTGTATCGATAATGATTCCATCATAAATGACAGCAATTCGGTCCGAAACATTCATTACTTCATCCAGTTCAAATGAAATTAAAAGAACAGCTTTTCCTTTATCACGTTGTTCAATTAAACGTGTGTGAATAAATTCAATCGCCCCTACATCTAAACCACGCGTTGGTAGTGCTGCAATTAATAAATCGGGGTTACGGTCAACTTCACGTCCAATAATTGCTTTTTGTTGGTTACCACCAGAAAGTGCACGTGCAGGCGTCATTTCACCTTGCCCCGAACGAACATCGAACTCTTCGATTACTTGACGTGCTTTTTCATTTATTTTTTTGTAATTCATAATGCCACCCTTTGAAAGCGGCTCCTTGTAATACGTTTGTAAGGCGATATTATGTCCAATTGAGAAGTCTAATACAAGTCCATGTTTGTGTCGGTCTTGTGGGATATGTCCAATACCTGACTCCGTAATTTTACGTGGCTTTAATCCCGTAATATCCTTGCCATTTAACGTAATTTTACCGCTCTTCACTTTGCGTAAACCTGTAATCGCTTCGATCAGTTCTGATTGTCCATTGCCATCAATACCTGCAATCCCGACAATTTCACCTCGGCGAACATTTAAATTTAACCCTTTTACTTTTTCAATATTACGGTAATCGGTTACAAATAAATTTTCAATCGCTAAAATTTCTTCAGCTGGCGTAGCGTCTTTTTTCACCGTTTTAAAGTCCACTTGACGTCCAACCATCAATTCCGCAAGTTCATTCGGGTTCGTTTCAGCAGTGATTACTGTGCCAATTCCTTCACCTTTACGAATAATCGTTACGCGATCCGATACTTCCATAATCTCTTTTAATTTGTGGGTGATGATGATAATCGATTTTCCTTCTTTTATAAGAAGTTTTAAAATGCTCATTAATTCTGTAATTTCTTGTGGCGTTAACGACGCTGTTGGTTCATCGAAAATTAAAATTTCTGCACCGCGGTACAATGTTTTTAAAATTTCCACACGTTGTTGCATACCAACAGAAATATCTTCAATTTTAGCATTGGGATCGACATCTAAATTATATTTTTTAGATAATGCTGCAATATCTTTTGCTGCATCCTTTATATTAATCATACCTAGTTTAGTAGGTTCACTGCCTAAAATAATATTTTCTGTAACAGTGAAATTCCCCACTAACATAAAGTGTTGATGGACCATCCCAATCCCTAAATCATTGGCTTTATTTGGATCTGTAATTTTTACAGATTCCCCACGTACTTTTATTTCACCAGCTTCCGGTTGATAAAGACCGAAAAGCACATTCATTAAAGTCGACTTACCTGCACCATTCTCTCCTAGTAGCGCATGAATTTCGCCCTTTTTTAATTGGAGGGTGATATTATTATTTGCTACGAAATTACCAAACTCTTTGCGAATTCCGAGCATCTCAATCACATGTTCCACTTGATTCACTCCCTTAGGCTATTATTAGGATAATTTTTTAAATTAACACATGAAAGACTTTTTAGAAAATCTTTCATCTATTAATTTTTTCTTTTACTTATTACTTTCGCTAAATACTAAAAATAACCTTCATTTCCTTACACTTTTCAGCGAACATACGTACCACCAGTTAATCGAATCATCTAACAAACCACAAAATCATCATAGGAGATATTTTCCCCTATGATGATGATCGTACCTAAATGAATTATTTAAGTGATTCAGAAACAGTAATTTCACCAGAAGCGATTTTTTGTTTATATTCTTCTACTACCGCTAATACGTCTTCTGGAATAGCACCACGAGAATCTGCTAAGCCAACACCATCTTCAGCTAAACCATAAGTAATCGTTGTACCACCAGGGAAGTTTCCGTCTTTTGCTGCGTTAGAAACTTCTACTACCGCTTTGTGAACACCTTTTAACATTGAAGTTAATGTAACGTTCGTTTTATCATCTACTTTACCTTCAGCGTATTGGTCAGCATCTACACCGATTACCCATACGTTTGCATTCGGATCTTTTGATTTACGCTCTTTTGCTTCAGAGAATACACCGTTACCCGTTTGACCAGCCGCGTGGAAAATAATATCTACGCCTGAAGAGTACATTGCATTTGCAGTAATTTTACCTTTAGCCGCATCAGCAAATGATTCTGTATAGTTACGTTGAATTTCGATATCAGGATTTACTGCTTTTGCACCTTCAACAAAACCTGCTTCGAAACGGTTAATTACTGGAATGTTGTTCCCACCTACGAAACCTAATTTACCCGATTTAGACATTTTAGCTGCAGCAACACCTGCTAAAAACGCACCTTCATGCTCTTTAAACATAAGGCTTACTACGTTTGGTGCATCTACTTCAGCATCGATTAATGCTAACATCGCTTCAGGATTATCCGCTGCGATTTCACCAATTGAATCACCCATTAAGTAACCAACACCAAATACTAAATCGAAGTCACGACGTAATAAGTTATTTAAGTTTGTGTTATAATCTGCATCTGTTTCTGATTGTAAGTAATCATAGCCTTCTTTTTCTTTTAGGTTATTGTCAGTGCCGTACTGTTTAATCCCTTCCCAAGCAGATTGGTTAAACGATTTATCGTCAACGCCACCAACGTCAGTTACCATTGCTACTTTAAATGCTTCACCAGCATCTTCTGTGTTTGTATCAGAGCCAGCATTGTTTGAAGTGTCTTTTTCTTTATCCTCACCGCCACCACATGCGGCTAAAATAGCACCTGTTGCTACTACTGATGAGATTAATAAACCTAATTTACGCTTTTTCATGAATGAGTCCTCCTCAAAGGGTTTTGTAATTAGCAGGAATTAAATAAGTTGTATTATTTGTTCTACACCCGTTTACGTACTACATGGAAACTGAATTTATCAGCTCTAAAATAATTTTTTGAATAAAGAACGACGCGATCATTCTCGTCGTAATGAAGTTGTTTCAAAATAAGCAACGCTGATTCTGGCCCACATTTCAAAATAGGTGAGACTACATCATGGAAACCAACTGGGTTAATATACGTTACTGCGTATGCAATACGGATATTTCCAGTTTGTTCAAGTGCTGAAAAAATTGAAACGGTTTGGTTACTAATAAATTCTGACGGTAAAAAGCTTGCAGGAACGCGATCGACACAATACACGACTGGTTCGCCATCTGCCGTTCTAACACGTTCAATCGTGACTACATTGTCATCGATATCTGCTTGGAAACGTTCGATATCTTCCTCGGTCACCTTTTCTTCCTGTGCGCTCATAAAAACCGTACCTGGAATCATTCCTGCATTTTCAATCATCGAAGAAATACTCGATAAATGTTCAATGCCCGATGTGAAAAGGGGTTTCGGATTTACAAATGTTCCTACACCGTGACGTCTTACAATAACATTTTCTTCTTCCAATAGTCGAAGCGCTTCGCGAAGAGTTGCACGACTAACACCAAGTGTTTTTGAAAGTTCAAATTCAGATGGCAGTTTTTCATTTTCACGATAAATTTCTTTATCGATATCTGACTTTAATCGGTCAATCACTTGTAAATACAAATGACGATGATCCGCCTTAATTGTCATTTTGTATCACCACCATAACATAGAGATCAGACATCTGATGTACAACATTCCTACTAATTCGTGATTAATATAACATTTTCATTAATAAAAGAAAACACTTTTATCGCAATGTGACATACTTTATTTCATTTTTAGCAAATTTATTTAAAAATCGCACAAAAAAAATTAACATTCATAAAGTTTTGATAACTTCTAATATATTGACTTTTAAAGCCGATTTCCTAACACTTGTCTTGGTTTACTACCTTCTGGTGGACCGACAATTCCCCGTTGTTCCATTTGATCGATTATTCTTGCCGCGCGTGAATAGCCGATGCGGAATTTACGTTGCAACATGGAGACAGAAGCGGTTTGCATTTCATAAATAAGTCTAACCGCGTCATCATATAGCTCATCCGTTTCATCCAATTCATTTCGAATCGGTTCATCGGTCGGAATCATCGCCTCTTCATACTGTGCTTTCTGCTGTTGGATGACACTGTCGATCACATGTCCTACTTCTTTATCACTGACAAAAGCCCCCTGAACACGTGTAGGTTTCGATGCACCTGCTGGTAAATAGAGCATGTCCCCACGCCCAAGTAAGCGTTCTGCACCTCCCATGTCCAAAATCGTACGCGAATCGACTGCTGAAGATACAGCAAAGGCAATGCGCGACGGAATATTTGCTTTAATAATGCCTGTAATAACATCGACAGAAGGACGTTGTGTTGCAATAATTAAATGGATTCCCGCTGCACGTGCCATTTGAGCAAGACGTGTAATCGCATCTTCCACATCACTTGACGCAACCATCATCAAATCAGCCAACTCATCGACAATGACAACAATGTATGGCAATCTTGGTTGATGCTCCATTGCTTCCTCGTTATATTGATTAATATGCTCATTATAGCCCTCTATATTCCGTGTACCCGACATTGAAAATAAATCATAGCGTCGTTCCATTTCCGAAACGACTTTCTGCAACGCTTGTGCTGCTTTTCGTGCATCCGTTACGACCGGTGCCAATAAATGAGGTATGCCGTTATAAACACTTAACTCGACCATTTTCGGATCAATCATCATCATGCGTACTTCGGAAGGTGTTGCGCGCATAATAATCGACACAATAATACCGTTAATACAAACACTTTTCCCACTCCCTGTTGAACCGGCAACGAGTAAATGGGGCATTTTATTTAATTCGGCTGTAATCGCTTGACCTGTCACATCTCGTCCTAAACTGACCATTAATTTGGATTCAGGCTTGTACTGTTCCTTCGCCTCAATTACTTCTCGTAAGGTCACCATCGACACTTCACTATTGGGCACTTCTATACCAACAGCGGACTTCCCTGGAATCGGTGCCTCAATTCGAATATCCTTCGCTGCTAACGCAAGGGCTAAATCATCTTGTAGGCTAACAATTTTACTTACTTTCACACCCGTATCTGGCATGACCTCGTATTTTGTCACCGCAGGACCTAAATGAACTTGCGTTACTTTTGCCTTTACCCCAAAACTTGAAAATGTTTGCTCTAACTTTTTCGCATTTTTTTGAATAACCGAATATTCACCGCTTTGATCTTGTTCTGGTGGCGCGTTTAATATTGTGATAGGCGGTAAAATATAAGACTGCTCTGGAGCTGCGTTTGGCACAGTCACTTCTTCAAGGGGGACTTCCTCTTCCTCAATTATCGGCTCTCTCATTTGTTCATTTCTTATGTTTTCCACAAAGTTCGAAATTACCGGCTCTTCTTGTATCGGCGTATTCAAAATAACAACCTCTTCATCTGCTGCTTCCTCAGCAAAACTCGGCTCCTCTTGTGTACGTCGCGAACGGTTTCCTCGCTCGGCCCTTGGTGTTGTATTTCGATTCGTTCTCGTTCTCGTTAGCGCTCCCCTTAATTTAGGTGCCTTTTCTATTAATAAAGGGACAAAAGCCTTTCCCGTAATAAGTATAATACCGATTGCCATAATGACTGTTGCTGCTATTTTCGCCCCAGCTGCATCAAACAATACATGTAATAGGCTAAATAGAAGTCCACCAATCATGCCACCACCCAATGCATGACTGCGATTGACGATGCCTTCTGTACTAATTAAAAGACGCCATGTTTCCTTTAATACCGAATTCGACAGTAAAGCATTCGCTGCATACAGTTGTTCAAATAACAAACTATGACTAAAAATTGTTAAGCTTGCCCCGACAAGTAAAACACCAGAGACAATGCGATTATTAAAAGCAACACCTCTTCTACGTACCATTAACATGCCAGCAATTAATAAACATAATACTGGCACAATGAAATGCAAGTTTCCAAAGAAAAAGACCACAATCGAAAAGGTCCATCTTCCTATAATTCCAAATTCAAAAAATTCTATAATCGCAAAAGTAATTAACAGTAAACCAATGATTTCATAAGCAAGCGGATGAAGCTCCTTCTCATGACCGGCTGCCTTTGTTTGTGGTTTCGACTTTGCTTTTGCTTTTGTATTTTTAGTTTTACGTTTCAACGGGTTATTCACCTACTTTATTTCAATGGGAGAAAAAAAGGATTTCCTACACCCTTCGGCAAGAAAACCCTTTTATCCTGTTAATATTCCATAATAATTGGAATAATCATTGGACGACGTTTCGTTTTTTGGAATAAATATTGGTTTAAAGAATCACGAATTTCTTGTTTAATATTTGTCCATTCGAATGTTTCTTTTCCAACATACTTTTCAATTACTTCACGTGCGATATTTGCTGATTCTTCCATTAATTGTTCTGATTCACGAACATAAACGAAGCCTCTTGATAAAATTTCCGGACCTGATGCAATCTTCTTCTGTGCACGGTTTAATGTCACAACAACGATAAATATACCATCTTGTGATAATAACTTTCGGTCACGTAATACAATATTGCCTACGTCTCCTACACCGATCCCATCGATTAAGACGTTACCAGCTTGTACACGTCCTGTCATGCGCACTTTACCATTTTTATATTCGACAATATCACCTTTGTCTGCGATAAAAATTTGTGATTTTTGTAAGCCGACCTGTTGTGCTAACTTTGAGTGTGCAATTAACATGCGGTACTCACCTTGGATTGGCACAAAATACTTTGGCTTCATAAAGTTTAACATTAATTTTAAATCTTCCGCACTACCATGACCTGAAACATGCACTTTCTTGTTTGAAGTCAATACAGTTGCACCAGCTTTAGCTAGTTGGTTCATCGTATTAAACATCTGCACTTCCATGCTAGGAGATGGTGTAAATGTGATTAATACGGTATCGGTATTTCTGATTTTGACATCACGGTGGTGTTTACGCACAATTTTATCAAGTACATCAAGTGGTTCACCTTTGTTGCCCGTCGCCATAATAATAATTTCATCATCTTGATATTTATGAATTTCGTTCACAGGTACTAATAAATCCTCGTCCACTTCTAGATAGCCAAGGTTTACACCGATATCAACGATTTTTTCTAAAGACTTTCCGACAACCGCCACTTTACGATACGATGTAGCAGCTTGACTAAATACTTGTTGAATACGAATAAAGTTTGATGCATATAGCGCAACGATAATACGACCTGGCGCGGAAAGGAATGTTTTTTGAAGCTCCTCTGCAATAACAGATTCACTCGTTGTATGCCCTGGACGTTCTGCCTCCATTGATTCAGAAAGTAACATTAGTACGCCTTCTTCACCAAGCATCGCCATTTTCGCTAAATTCGGTTTAAATTTACCAGTTGCTGACTGATCAAATTTAAATTCTCCTGTATGAACAATTGCGCCTTCTGATGTGTGGAATACAATCCCTAAAGAATCAGGAATACTATGTGTCGTATGGAAGAATGTCACATGTGTAGTCACAAAGTTCATGCGGCTATTGCTTGTTACTTCAAAGAATTTTACTTGATAAGGCACTGGTAATTCTTTTAAATGTTCTTTTGCTAATGCGATTGTTAATTTTGAACCATATACGGGCGCTTTTACTTTTTTCAATACATAGGCAATCGAGCCAATTGCATCTTCATGTCCATGTGTTAAGAAAATCCCTTTTACACGATCTTTATTTTCTTCTAAGTACGTAATATCTGGAATCACTATATCAATACCAAGCATTTCGTTCTCTGGGAACATGAGCCCGCTGTCTACTACGAAAAGCTCTTCGTCGATTTCGATTACATACATTGATTTTCCGATTTCGCCAACTCCGCCTAACGGAATGACACGGATTAGTTCATTTTTATTTTTTGTCACTTCATTTTCCTCCTAAATTGTTCCGAACAGCAACCACTTAATTTTCATTATACGGTGAGAATGACGAGAGTACAAATAAAATAAGTGAATTTCTACTTGAATGTTATTTCGTCATTTCTTTCAAACCTATTTTTCTCTTTTGATACTTTTAAATATTATATCGAGATAGTCTTTGTTAAGTGCTTGATTATTTAAAAAGTGGCATTTCGACATATTGTCAAAACGCCACTTTTTTTTGTTTTTAGGTTATTTTTTTTCTTGCAAAACGCGGAAGTTTTGTGCCTTTTCTTGATACGTATCCCAAATTTGATCAAATGCCGCTTTCTCTTCTGGTAGCATTTCCATCATCGGTAGGCGTACATCTAATGTATCAAAACCAAGCTTCGTCATCGCGTATTTGATTGGCGACGGGTTTGGCTGTGCAAATAACGCGCGCACTAAAGGCAATAATGCACGGTGAATTTGCGCGGCTTCTTCATGTCGACCTTGCTCAAATGCACGAATCATTTGTTGCATATCGTTTCCTACAACATGCGAAGCGACCGAAATGATTCCACGACCACCAATTGCAAGTAGTGGTAATGTTAAACCATCATCTCCTGAGTACACGTAGAAATCTGAATTGACATTTTCAATAATATCGCCCATTTGATCTAAATTACCACTTGCCTCTTTAATGCAAACAATATTTTCAACATCCTTGCTGAGGGCAATCGTTGTTTCCGCTAAAATATTGGCACCCGTACGTCCTGGGACATTATAAAGCATAATCGGGAGCGCCGTTTCTTTAGCGATGGTCTCAAAGTGAGCATACATGCCGCGTTGATTCGGTTTATTGTAATACGGTGTTACAAGCATAATTCCATTTGCGCCATTTTCTTCTGCTTTATGCGTCATCGCAATTGAATAGGCCGTTTCATTATCTCCTGTACCTGCGATTACTGGCACACGTCCTGCCACTTTTTCTACTGTAAAACGAACAACTTCAATCTTTTCCTCCGTAGACATCGTCGGATTTTCAGAAGTTGTACCGCAAGCAACAATCGCATCTGTTCCGTTGTCTATTAAAAAATTGATAATACGTTCAAGCTCTACATAGTTAATCGCGCCATCTTTCGTAAACGGCGTAATCATAGCTGTTCCAATACGACCAAAGTCCATGTAAATACACTCCTTTTATAGTAAGTTATCCTCTAACATTGCTTCAGCTATTTGAATAGAATTCAATGCTGCACCCTTTAATAAGTTGTCTGCAACAATCCATAGGTGGAAACCTTTTTTATTATCTAGATCTTGGCGAATACGACCTACATAAGTTGGGTCCTCATTTTCAGCATAAAGAGGCATCGGATAAACTTGCTGTGTAATATCATCTTGTAAAACAATGCCTGGTGCGTCTTGTAGTGCCGCAAAAATGTCTTGCACAGTCGCTTCCTGTTCTAACTCGATATAAACCGATTCTGAGTGACCAGATACGACAGGAACGCGCACACAAGTTGCTGCAACACTCAATTCTGGTGCTTCCATAATTTTTTTTGTTTCATTAATCATTTTCATTTCTTCATATGTAAATCCGTTGTTCGTGAACTTGTCAATTTGCGGGATGACATTACGTGCTATTGGATAATGTTTGGCATCTGATTTAACAGGAAGAACATTGGCCTCCACATTTTTACCCGCTTCCCACTGCATACTTTGTTCACGTAACTCATCAATTGCTGCAATTCCAGAGCCTGATACTGCTTGATAAGTTGAAACGATTACTTTTGTTAAACCAAATTTTTCACGGATTGGTTGAAGTGCTGCTACCATTTGAATTGTTGAACAGTTCGGATTAGCAATAATCCCTTTTGGAATATTCTTTAGAACGTGGCGATTGACTTCTGGCACGACTAGCGGCACTTCTAGATCCATGCGGAAATGACTCGTATTGTCGATTACAATTGCGCCTCGTTTTGCTGCTTCAGGCGCAAGTTTTTCTGAAACGGAACCACCTGCTGAGAAGAAAGCAACATTGACGCCTTCAAAGCTTTCTGGTGTCGCTTCTTCAATTGTATATGTTTGACCGTTAAATTCAATTTTCTTACCGGCCGAACGTGCTGAAGCTAAAAACTTTATATGGTTAATCGGAAACTTACGCTCAATAAGTTTTTCCATTAATTTTGAACCTACTGCTCCTGTTGCTCCAACTAGTGCAACTGTCAATTGCTTTGTCATTTCTCATCTCTCCTAAAATAAACTAGATACATAATGTTGGATATTGTATCATAAATAATTTGAATTGTGTACGTTTATTGGATTATTTAAAAAATTGTATAATTATTGGTTGAACCTGTTTTTTATGAACGAGAGAATATTCCACCGTTTCGAGCATTTTTGTGAAATCCGCTATAAGCGACGTCGGTTTTAGAACTGGATCATCCTGGCCAAATGGAATAAAATAAATGTTCTTCGCATTCATTAATTTCATTATATTCATCCCATTTAGCCCAAGCGCATCATTCGTTGAAATTCCCAAAACAACAGGTGAGCCATTTCGTAATGTCGCCTTTGCAGCCATCAAAACAGCACTATCCGTCGCAGCATTGGCAAATTTACTAATTGAATTTCCCGTCATCGGTGCAATAACCATACAGTCGAGTGGATTCCTCGGCCCAAATGGCTCTGCCTCTACAATAGAACTTACTACTTTCTCTCCTGCCAAGGCCTCAATTTTTTCAATCCATTCCGCCCCTGTACCAAAGCGAGTTGCCGCATGTAATACAGAAGGTGTAATGATTGGTACAACGGTTGCCCCTGCATCTCGAAATTGCTTAATTTTAGGGACAACATCCTCATACGTACAATGTGAAGCCGTTATTCCAAGTCCTATTCGCTTTCCTTCAAGCATTTTTTTCCCTCCTAATGAGATCGAGCATCGTTTCATACATGATTTTAGCTGCTGCTTGCGGAAAGTATTTCCCAGGTAATGCTGGCAACAACTCATATTGCGATAAAGTGAGTTCTTTCAAGCATCCCGGTGCAGATGCTATGTCATAAATCGGACATTCAATGAATTGTGTATACTCTTTTGTCAACCAAGCATCTGGAATTGTGTTAATAATCAAATCGGCTGAACATTGATTTTTTTCATCTAAATAAATCCCTGTATAGCCATACGCAATCGCCTCGGCACATTGTGTTTCCGAGTGAACAGCTATATGAATATCGGCATGCATGCGACTTAAAAATAATGCAAGTATTTTTGCCACTCGCCCAAAGCCTGTAATAATAATTTTTTTACGTTGAACACTTACCCTTTGCTGATATATATGGGCTAAAAAGCCTTCAGCAGTAAGGGCTGCATTTTTCCAAATAAACGCTTCATTTTGCAAATAGAAGATTGGTTTTGTATTTCGTAAATGTTTAGTCCAATCGTCATCTAATCGACCTGCAAAAATGCGGACTTGATTAATACCGAATAATTCAGGAACCTCAATTTTTAACGGCTGGATTGGTAACACCAGTATCGTCGGATGAAATTCAAGTGCCGCCTTATTTAAAGCATCATCCCACTTATTT
The DNA here is from genome assembly GCF_050272495.1 of Solibacillus cecembensis. Taxonomy (NCBI): domain Bacteria; kingdom Bacillati; phylum Bacillota; class Bacilli; order Caryophanales; family Caryophanaceae; genus Solibacillus; species Solibacillus cecembensis. The sequence goes on from NZ_JBNNMF010000001.1 coordinate 57,995, forward strand.
GTGCATTTGTAATATACCGTGCGTTGATGATCCGTTAATTCCTTTGCTAGCAATTTCATCCGCTCATCCGTCCCTACAATAAGCCAGCGCTCTGTCATTCGATCGGATGATTAATCGATGAAGTAGTTTTTTGAAATAAAATACGATCTTCGCCAATTAGCAAAATCTCTTCCCAAGGAATATATTTAATCGTTGGTGTTTTCTTTTTTTGGAATGGCATCTTCACCATTTGGGCAGGCATTTCAAATCCTAAAATTTTCCCTGTCTTCGGATCAAAAATACATTCTGTCTCCGCTAAAAAACCATAGCGAATCCCCTTTTCCATTTCGATTAATTCCTTTTCAGCAAGCTCAGATAATAGCATCCTCATCCTCCTCTTCAATGAGCTTATGATTACTATATGCATTGAAAGTTTTGATTGTGCTTTCTTACATTTAAAATTTGAAGTAGACATTTCTCCACTCAACTGTGCATACTGTACATATACAGTTATTTAATTGAGGTGATTTCGATTTATGTTCATAAAATTGAGCAATGCAAATAATCAGCCTATTTACGAGCAAATTACAGAACAGCTAAAGCAAGCCATTTTATCTGGTGTGCTCGTCGCCGGTGATGCACTCCCTTCTATACGGGCACTAGCAGTCGAATTAAAAATTAGTGTCATGACAACAAAGCGAGCTTACGGGGATTTAGAGCGCGATGGCTTTATCGAAACCGTTGCTGGAAAAGGGAGCTTTGTCTCACAGCGTAATCAAGATTTTTTGCGGGAAGAGTTAGTGAAGCAAATTGAAGGGCATTTAACAAAAGCGGTGTCAATTGCAAAAACGGCCAATATCCAATCGGATGAATTATTTGATTTGTTGAGATTATTACTGGAGGAATGACAATGAATGCAATCGAGGTAAAACATGTTTCAAAGCAATTTAAAAGTTTTCGTTTAAATGATGTTTCCTTTACGGTAGAATGTGGGACCATTGCAGGCTTCATTGGACAAAACGGCGCGGGGAAATCAACGACAATCAAGCTGATCTTAAATCTGTTCAAAAAACAGGCGGGCGAAATTCTTATTTTCGGCAAGGATCACCTGTCACATGAAGTCGCTTTAAAAGCTCAAATTGGGGTTGTGTTTGATGAGCTCCACGTGCCTAATAATTTAACAGTCAAAGAACTAAATAACATCTATTCGAAAGTTTATTCGACTTGGGACAGCGATTATTTTTATCGCCTACTCGACCAATTGGACGTGCCTAAATTCGATAAAGTAAAAACAATGTCCCGCGGTATGAAGATGAAGTTAGGTCTTATTTTAGCTTTGTCCTACCACCCAAAACTTCTTTTATTAGATGAACCAACGAGCGGACTTGACCCGATTGTACGTGATGAAGTGCTCGGGCTATTACAACAGTTTATGGAAAATGATGAACATGCCATTTTATTCTCTTCGCATATTACAAGTGATTTAGAAAAAATTGCGGATACCATTACGTTTATCCATAAAGGGGAAATTTTATTTAGCGAAAATAAAGATGATCTGTTGTATGGCTATGGTATTTGGAAAGGCACACCGGAACAAGCAATCATCATTCCAAAACATGCGATTATCGGAAAACAGGATTCCACTTTTGGCGTGAAATATTTAGTGAAACGCGAATTTGTTAACCCCGTCATCGAATTAGAAAAACCAACGATTGATGAGCTCATGCTGCTGTATGTAAAGGGGCGAAATCGATGATTTCATTTTTACTTCGTTATTATTTTGATGGATTGGCGAATTGGGTCGTGCTTACACCTTTGTTCCTATCGTTTATTATGGAAATCGGATTTTTTTTAGGGGATTTTTTAGCTATGCATTTAATAATTACACTTGTTAGTTCTAGCCTTGTTTGCGTGAACTTTTTTGCTTTTCAAAAGAAGCATCAAAAAATGTTTTCATTATTTCCAGTTCCAACGAAAACCTTTATTGCAGCGGATTATTTGTTTCTAAGTGGGATTATACTCAGTTATTGCACGTATTCGGTGTTTATTGGTGCATTCTTCATGAGCTTTATAGAGAAGCAGCTCGTTTTTCCTTCCGCTACTCATTGGCTTATTTTACTTTGTGCAAACTTTATTTTGTTCGCTATATATATAATTTTACAGTTAACAAATTTGCAATTCGTAATGGGGATACTACCTTTTCTCATCCCACTTTTCATTTCTACTTCTATACCTTATTTAGGACAACTTATCGATTCAATGCCACTTATTATTAGTGTGGCGGTCCTTAGTTTCGTGTTGAGTATATTGATGACAAATTATTTTTCTACAAGGAGGGATATTGTATGATCACAATGCTGAAGTTACACTTTTACTTTTCACGAAAAAGATTAGCATTTATCGGTATTTTTATCGCCGCTACAATTTTAATGTTTTACCATTATTCTGAACCATTCTCGCTCAATACATTTTTGTTCATTTTCCTACTTCAAATAGCATCATTCAGTATTTCACTTTATAATGAAAATCACTTTATACGCATTTTACGGACAATGCCTATTGCAACAAAAGATTTCATCACAAGCGCTTATGTATTTACATTCATTTTTATAGCGGTGATTAGTCTTCCTATACTGTTGCATCAATTTTATCAAAGTAAGGGAGTGACAGCGGACCCATATATGCCTTATATTTTCTTAGGCTTTTTTGCTGTAAGCCTCGTCCATATGGGCATGCAGCTAAAACATTATTTTTCCAATCCCACTCAAAATAAGGTTGACTTTGACTTACTGAATATCCCATTTTTATTAGTTGTATTATTTTCGCCACACTCACTCCTTCTCTTATTTTTCAATACCTTTTTCTCGATTGAAATGGGTGGATTCATTATTCCTATCCTCAGCGTGTGGATTTACTACAAGCTTAGTCAGTCTGCCATTATAAAATTTGAGCAAGCAGAATTATAAAAAAAAGCGAATCAGAGTTTTCCTATCAAACTCCGATTCGCCTTTTATTCATTTTCTGGACCAATAATCGCGATAGCTGGTTCATTTAATAAAATTTTTGTAATTAATTCATCAATGGTATCCATCGAAATAGCATCAATGTTTGCGAGCACTTCATCCACAGAGCGATGTTGTTGATGGATCAGTTCGTTCACACCGTTACGATTCATATGCTCTTCTGTTCCTTCTAAGCCGAGCACGAAACTCCCCTTTAATTGCTCTTTTGCATTTTCAAGTTCGGTTTCCGTGACCCCACCTGCCACCACATCAAATAATGTTTGATCCATTTGCTGTTGCAGCGTATCTAAGTTTTGCTTCGATGTAGATGCGTAAATCGTATAGGCTCCAACATCTTCATAGCATGATTGATAGCTAAATACCGAATACGCTAGCCCGCGCTCCTCACGCACATCTTGGAATAAACGTGAGCTCATATTGCCACCAATAATATTATTTAACGCAATAAAGCTATATGTTTGCGGATCTTTTACACCGATTGCTGGGAAAGAGATAGCGATATGTGCTTGCTCAGTATCGCGTGTTTTTACAACTTCACCTGCCGTAAATACTGGATATGACGGTTGTGCTACTTCTGATTGTTCACTCGCAGCATACGTACCAAATAACGTTTCAATCGCTTCAAGTAGACCACCTGTAATATGACCTGCCACGGAAATAACGACATTTTTAGGACCATAATGCTTTGCCATATACTGACGAATCATCTCCTCATTAAATGTTGCCAACGTTTCAGGTGTCCCTAAAATAGGACGGCCTAGCGCATCATTCGGGTACATAACCGACCACAGTTTCTCGTGTACATCATCTGCAGGGTCATCTTCACTCATATATATTTCTTCGAGCACTACTTGACGTTCACGCCCGATATCTTCTTCCGTAAATAGTGAATTGAAAAACATATCGGCCAAAATTTCCACCGCGAGCCCCGCATGATGGTCTAATACTTTTGCAAAATAACAAGTATGCTCTTTTGATGTAAACGCATTGATTTCACCACCAATACGGTCAAATTGTTCAGCAATTTGGCGAGCTGTTCGATTTTTTGTTCCTTTAAATAGCATATGTTCAATAAAATGCGTAATGCCGTTTTCTTCAAGCGTTTCATAGCGTGAGCCCGCATTGACCCAAATTCCAACTGATAAAGAGCGCACATGCGGCATTTCCTCCGCTACAATGCGTACTCCGTTCTGACATGTAAGTACTTGTACCATGAAATTCTCCTATCTATCAATCATCATTAATTTCTTTTCACTGTATATGCGAGCTTATATGCAAAAATGCCATTTTGATTTTCGTCAAAATGGCATTTATCAAGCTCATTACGCATTCATTTGAAATGAATTATGCTTGTTCAGCGCGTTCTTTTTCTTCTTTAACAACAATTTTACGAGATAAGTTTACTCGTCCTTGATTGTCGATTTCGATACATTTCACAAGTAATTGATCGCCCAATTTTAATACGTCTTCTACAGCTTTCGTACGTTCTTCTTGAATTTCTGAAATGTGTAGTAAACCGTCTTTTCCTGTGAAGATTTCACAGAATGCACCGAATTTTTCGATACGTTTTACTGTTGACATGTAGTACTCGCCTACTTTAGCTTCACGTACGATTGATTCGATAATTTCTTTCGCGCGGTTAATCATTGCTTCATCAGCTGAAGCGATGTAAATTGTACCGTCTTGTTCTGTATCGATCTTAACACCTGTTTCATCGATAATTTTGTTAATTTGTTTACCACCAGGTCCGATCACATCACGGATTTTGTCTGGATTGATTTTGATTGTAATAATTTTTGGTGCGTATGTTGATAATGATGTACGTGGTTCAGCAATTGTTGATAACATATGCTCTAAAATTTGCATACGACCGATTTTTGCTTGTGTTAACGCTTCTTCTAAGATGTTGCGAGAAAGACCGTCGATTTTGATATCCATTTGAAGTGCTGTTACACCTTTTGCTGTACCCGCTACTTTAAAGTCCATATCACCAAGGTGGTCTTCCATACCTTGAATATCTGTTAATACTGTATAGTTGTCGCCTTTTTTCACAAGACCCATCGCGATACCTGCAACTGGTGCTTTAATCGGAACACCTGCAGCCATTAGAGACATAACTGATGCACAGATTGATGCTTGAGAAGTAGAACCGTTTGATTCTATTACTTCTGCTACACAACGAATTGCGTATGGGAAGTCCTCTTCAGATGGTAATACAGCTAAAATCGCACGCTCACCTAATGCACCGTGACCGATTTCACGACGACCTGGAGAACCATAACGACCTGTTTCCCCTACAGAGAACGCTGGGAAATTGTAGTGGTGCATAAAGCGTTTTGTTTCTTCAACACCTAATCCGTCAATGATTTGTACATCACCTAAAGGACCTAATGTTGTAATCGAAACTGCTTGTGTTTGTCCACGTGTGAACATTGCTGAACCATGTACACGAGGTAAAAGGTCTGTTTCAGATGATAATGGACGGATTTCGTCTTGTTTACGACCATCTGGACGGATTTTATCGTCTGTAATTAAACGACGTACTTCATCTTTCACCATCTTATCTAAGATGGCATGTACGTGTTTCATTGTATTTTCATCAGCTTCTTGTGCTTTATAAGATTCAATTACACGTTCTTTTACAGCTGTAATATTATCTTGACGCTCCTGCTTATCAACCGTTTGAATTGCCGTGTTCATATCCGCTTCACACGCCGCTTTAATCGCTACTGTTAATTCAGCATCTAATTCGAAAAGGACAACTTCGATTTTCTCTTTACCAACTGCTGCAACGATTTCTTCTTGGAACGCGATTAATTTTTTAATTTCTTCATGACCGAACATGATTGCTTCTAACATAATTTCTTCAGGAACTTCTAACGCGCCTGCTTCTACCATGTTGATTGCATCTTTGTTACCAGCCACTGTTAAGTGAACTGTTGATTTTTCTGATTGCTCTAACGTTGGGTTCAAGATAAATTCGCCATCGATATAACCAACGTGAACACCCGCGATTGGACCATCGAATGGAATATCCGAAACAGCTAATGATAAAGAAGAACCGAACATTGCTGCTACGTCTGCCGGGCAATCTAGGTCGTTCGACATTACCATTAAAATCGATTGAACTTCGTTACGGAAGCCATCTGGGAACATTGGACGAATTGGACGGTCGATTAAACGAGATGTTAAAACGGCTGTCTCTGATGGACGACCTTCACGTTTAATGAAACCTCCTGGAATTTTACCTGCAGCATATAAACGTTCTTCATAGTTAACTGTTAATGGGAAGAAGTCTAATGCTTTTGCTTGTTTTGACATTGTTGCCGTTGCTAATACTGCTGTTTCGCCATAGCGAACCATCGCAGCACCATTTGCTTGTTTTGCTAACTGTCCTACCTCTACTACTAAAGGACGGCCAGCCCATTCATACGAAAAGACCTTTTTTTCGTTCATTAAATGAACCCCTTTCTTATTTGAAACACTTGACGTATCTTTTTTATGTACTATTAGTTAGTGTATCAAAAAAGCTATTTCTATGCTAAATTTTTTCATTAAAATCATTCATTAATTACATTTAGGTGCAATATATTGCATGATAGAATATAAATAATTACTATATTGTGTTCAAATTGACCTAGATTCCTATCTACAGTCAGTTATTTTTTTATAAAAACACAATAAAAAGCGGGAAAAAATCCCGCTTTTTTATTGTCAAATTAACGACGTAATCCAAGTTTAGTGATTAATTCACGGTAACGTTGTACGTCATTTTCACGTAAGAATTTTAATAAGTGACGACGACGACCTACCATTTTAAGAAGACCACGTTGAGAGTGGAAATCTTTTTTGTGAGTTGATAAGTGTGTGTTTAACGCGTTGATTTCTGCAGTTAATACAGCGATTTGTACTTCTGGAGAACCCGTGTCGCTTTCGTGAGTGCGGTACTCAGCGATAATTTCGTTTTTACGTAATTTTGTAATTGCCATTTGAAATGACCTCCTAAGATTTATTGTATCCCCACTAGCACAGCAATCGCTGGAGTTGCGAATAGCCGAGCTAAGGTTTGTACGTTAAATTCGTACTTATGGATAATACCATATATAAGCCGTACAAATCAACTATTAAGATAGCTGAGAGAACAAATCCGCTGGTGCGTCTTTGGTGTACGGTCCGCGTGGAATGATTCGCCCAAGTTTTTTCTTAGCTTCATGTGTAACATCGTTTTTTTTGACCCATTCCCCATAACTACGGAAAGTGAATATTTTATACTTTTTCAAAAAATTGAATTGCCTGCTGCTTATCTAGTTCGATTTGTTGGATGAGGGAATCAATCCCATTAAACTTTTGTTCACTGCGAATGCGATTGTACCAACCAACAACAACTTCTTCACCATAAATATTTTTATCAAAATTTAAAATGTGCACTTCTATCGATAAACGTTTTTCATCTGGATTATTAAATGTTGGTTTATATCCGACATTACAAACGCCATTATACCACTCGTTTTGCACTAATATTTTGACAGCATAAACACCTGTTGCTGGTATGTAACAGCCTTCCATTGCTTGTACATTCGCGGTTGGGAAGCCCATTGTACGTCCTCGTTTATCTCCATGTATAACAATTCCTGGAACCTCAAAAGCACGACCTAATAGGGCACGGACTTGCTCCATGTCACCATCTTGCAAAGATTTACGAATGCGCGTGGAACTGATTTTTTCTTCAATATCCTCTTGCTTTTCGACAGTCGAGACACCGAATTTCCCCTGACTTAATTGCTCCATCGTTTGCATATTTCCTTTACCAAATGCACCGAAAGAAAAATCAAAGCCCGCAGTCACATGTTGAATATTCAAATCTATTATAAAATGTTGAATAAACTGCTCTGGCGTCAACTTAGCAAAATCCGATGTAAAGTTCACCACAAATACAGTATCTACCCCTAAATTTGTTAATGTATCTAACTTTTGCGCAAGCGGTGTAATGTAGAACACTTTTTCATTGCGTCCACCAAGTACAATTGACGGATGTGGATCAAATGTCATAAGCGCTGATTTAATACCAAGTTGTTGTGCTTTCTCTTTTGCCTGTTGGATAACCGCTTGATGTCCTTTATGCACACCATCAAAAAAACCGACTGCTAAAGAATACGCTTCAGCATGTTGCTCTTTATTCAATTGATGTGGATATTTTAAATGAATAACGTTCATGTTGTGCCTCCTAATCTAGTTCGGGAAACATTTTATCCGGCTTCATTTGACCTAATTTTGTCGGATGTGCGATATATACCGCAAATGCCCTTCCTGCTAATCCAAATACAATCTTATCATGTTCCTTTAATAATGCATGGATTGGAAGCACTTGTCCATTAAAAATTTGCTTTTCAATATCCTCTGTAATTTCAATATAAGGATAGTCAGAAAGTGCATATTCAACGGGCAATAAAAATTGTTGTGACTGTCCAGCTTCCATTAATTCAGCTACTTGAGCGAGCGTCAAACAATTTTCCTTTGTAAAAGTACCCGATACTGTGCGAACAAGTTCATGCATATGGGCTGGAAATCCTAATGCTTCACCGATTTGAACGGCAAGTGTTCGAATATACGTCCCTTTCGAGCATTTAATTCGAATTGAAAAATGGACTTCTTCCCCTTCGAACTGCTGGGCATCATCTAATAATTCGAGTTCAAAAATTGTAATTTTTCGTGTAGGTCGCTCCACTGTTTGACCTGCACGTGCATATTCGTATAATCTTTTACCATTTACTTTTACTGCTGAAAACATCGGTGGCGTTTGCTCTATTTCACCTGTTAATGAATCTAGTGCTTGTAAAATTTGGGCGCGATCAAAAGATTTGAATGTTCCATCTTGCGCTACTGTTTCACCTTCTGCATCCTCAGTCGTTGTTGTACGTCCGATTGAAACAACCGCTTCATACGTTTTCCCTGTATCTGTTAAATATTCTGCAATCCGAGTTGCTTGTCCAATACATATTGGTAAAACACCTTCAACGCCTGGATCTAGCGTGCCCGTATGCCCTACTTTTTTTGTCTTTAAAATTTTACGAAGTTTAAAAACGCAGTCATGACTCGTCATCCCGCGCTCTTTCCATAATGGAAGTATGCCATTCATTGCTGTGAACGTCCCCTTTATATGCCAATTTACTAGATTTTTTATTCATTTACCACAATCTTCTCACCCTCTATAGAGTTCGGAGTTTTCTGTTGAATAACGATAAAAAAGCCTGCCTGCATAAAGTATGCAGTGCAGGCTTTTGTTGCATTTTATTGACTTTCGTGTAAGCCACGAAGCAATGCATCGATTTTATTACCATACTCAATTGCTGTATCGAATTCAAAAAAGAACTCCGGTGTACGACGCAGACGAATGCGTGCGCCGATTTCTGAACGAATAAATCCAGATGCTTTTTCTAAAGCTTTCAGCGTTTCTGCACGCTCGCGTTCATTACCTAAAGATGTAATATACACAGTCGCTTGTTGTAAGTCACCAGTAACAGCTACTTCTGTCACAGTCACAAACCCTACACGCGGATCTTTAATTTTGCGTCCAATAATTTCAACAATTTCTTTTTTTATTTGTTCACCAACACGGTTAGAACGTAGAGACATAAAAGTCACCTCATTTTACGACTAAGTTGCCATTATGTGAATGGACTTTTGTTATAAATATTCTCGATAAAATTCGAGTTGTTCCCACTCTGGATTCGACTGTAAAAAATGAAGTGCTCGCATCAGCTCTCGTTCCGCAGCATCTTTTGAAGAAGCGACGGAAACAAGTGCTAATCTAGTGCGTTGCCAAACATCTTGATGGTCAATCTCAGCAACAGAAACGTTAAACTTTTGTTTTGTTCGGGTCACCATTCTTTGCAGAACAGCGCGTTTTTCTTTCAATGAGTGGGCAGTAGGAATCATGAATTCAACTTCTGCATACACAATCATTATTTACGAATAATTTCTTCCATAATGAATGCTTCAATAATGTCGCCTTCTTTAACATCATTGTAGTTTTTAATTGTGATACCACACTCATAACCTTTTGCCACTTCTTTTGCATCATCTTTGAAGCGTTTTAATGAATCTAATTCACCTTCAAAAACAACAACATTTTCACGGATAATACGAACGCCAGCGTCACGAACCATTTTTCCTTCGATAACGTAAGAACCAGCGATTGTACCCACTTTAGATACTTTAATTGCTTGACGCACTTCTGCTTGACCAACGATTTTTTCTTCGTATTCTGGGTCTAACATACCTTTCATCGCGTGTTCGATTTCTTCAATTACTTTATAGATGATACGGTGTTGACGAATGTCTACGCCTTCCTCATCTGCTGCACGTTTAGCGTTTGTATCTGGACGTACGTTGAAGCCAATTACGATTGCATTTGAAGCTGCAGCAAGAGAAATATCTGATTCTGTAATTGCACCTGCACCAGTGTGGATAATTTTAACGTTTACACCTTCAACTTCAATTTTCATTAATGAAGATGCCATTGCTTCCACAGTACCTTGTACATCCGCTTTTACGATTAAGTTAAGCTCTTTCATTTCACCTTGGCTCATTTGTTCGAATAAGTTATCAAGCGTTACGCGTTGTTTTTCAGAGCGTTGTGCTTGAATTGCTGTCATTGAACGAGACTCACCAACTTGACGAGCTGTTTTTTCATCTTGGAATACAACAAAACGGTCACCCGCTTGTGGTACTTCATTTAAACCAGTAATTTCGATTGGTGTAGATGGACCTGCATCTTTCACACGACGACCAAGATCATTTACCATTGCACGTACACGACCATATGCATGGCCTACTACGATTGGATCACCTACACGTAATGTACCATCTTGAACTAGTAATGTTGCAACTGCTCCACGACCTTTGTCAAGTTGTGCTTCGATTACTGAACCGATTGCAGTACGAGTTGGATTCGCTTTTAATTCACCTACTTCAGAAACTAATAAAATCATTTCTAAAAGTTGGTCAATCCCTTCACCTTTTAACGCTGAAATTGGTACGAAGATTGTATCTCCACCCCATGCTTCAGGTACTAAACCGTGCTCTGTTAACTCTTGTTGTACACGGTCCGGATTAGCAGACGGTTTATCCATTTTGTTGATTGCTACGATAATTGGTACTTCAGCTGCTTTCGCGTGGTTAATCGCTTCCACTGTTTGAGGCATTACACCATCATCAGCTGCTACTACGATAATCGCAATATCGGTAATTGATGCACCACGAGCACGCATTGTTGTGAATGCTGCGTGTCCAGGAGTATCTAAGAATGAAATTTTCTTCCCATTAATTTCAACTTGGTAAGCACCGATATGTTGCGTAATCCCACCTGCTTCACCCGCTGTTACTTTCGTTTTACGGATTGAGTCAAGTAGTGATGTTTTACCATGGTCAACGTGACCCATAATTGTTACAACTGGTGGGCGTTCTTCTAAAGCATTCTCGTCTACTTCTACGATTGTTTCATCGAAGTACGTATCTAGGTCTGTTTTGTCGATACGGATTTCTTCTTCGACATCTACACCATAGTCTGTACAAATTAACTCGATTGCATCCTTATCTAATTCTTGGTTAATTGTTGCCATAACGCCAAGCATAAATAATTTTTTGATAATTTCTGATGGCTCACGGTGTAATTTTTTTGCTAATTCAGCTACTGATAAGCTTTCATAGAATGTAATTTTTTCTGGTAATTCTTTTTGCACCATTGGTTGTGGTGCTGGACGATTTGTACGACGTTTACCACCATTTATACCTGGTTTTCTACGTTGTTGATATCCACCTTTATTATTGTTATTGCTGTTGTTACTTGGGTTGCCGCCTTTGCGGTTATTATTTGTATTTTGAGTCATATTTCTGTTTTGGTTACCTTTTTCATTCTTTTGTTTTTCGCCCTGTTGCGATTGTGGTTGCCCTGCGGCAGTGTTTGTTTTCTTTGGCTGGTGATTTGTTGCATTAGATTGTTGACGCACTTGATTTTCTTTTTTCGGTTGTCCTTGTTGCGCTTTTGGTGTTTCATTGGCAGCTTTGACAGTTGGTTTCATTGGAGTACTCTTTGTTGGCTCTGCTACTTGCTTAAAGACAGAATCAAGTTTCGAAACAGTTTCAACATCAATGACCGCCATATGATTTTTCACAGGTTGATCAATTTTTGTTAAATGGTCAATAATTTCCTTACTCGTCTTGTTTACCTTTTTCGCATATTCATGAACTCTTACTTTGCTCATCTGCTCACCCCCGATTAATTTTCGTTGAGTAGACTAGACATTTTTTTAGCAAATCCGCTATCAGTAATAGCAATCGCTACCCGCGCTTCCTTCCCGGTAGCATGTCCAAGATCATAACGATCCCCAAAAATATAATACTCAACGTTGTAAAACGTACATTTATCTTGAATTTTTTTACTAGTATTATTGGAAGCATCCGATGCAAGTAAAACTAACTTTGCCTTTCCACTGCGAATCTCCCTGACCACTAGTTCTTCTCCAGAGATGGTTTTTCGTGCACGTGCTGCTAAACCTAATAGCTGTAACAATGCGGGATTGGTCATATGATAGACTCCCTGCGAATAAGGGTCAATAATTCTTCATATATCTCATCCGGCACTTTTGCATCAAGCTGGCGATCTAAAATATTCTTTTTACGCGCGATGTCAACAGCTGCTTCTGCTTTTGAAACATAGGCTCCACGCCCAGCTTTTTTACCCGTCACATCAACGCTTACTTCGCCTTCCTTTGAACGGACGACACGAATCATTGATTTTTTCGGCAGCATTTCACCTGTTGCCACGCATTTTCGTAATGGAACTTTTTTGTTTACAGCCATTTTACTCACCCTCCTTACAAAACTCCTACGAATGATGTATTATTCTTCGTCATCACCATATAAGTCGAAAACAACTTCTTGTGAATCTTCTTGAGGAATGAATGTGCTCGTTTCTGAAGGGTATAGCCCTAATTCACGTGCATCTGTTTCGCTCTTTATATCAATCTTCCAACCCGTTAACTTTGCAGCTAATCGAGCATTTTGACCACGTTTACCAATTGCTAGTGATAATTGATAGTCTGGTACAACAACTGTTGTTGATTTCTCTTCTTCATTTACTTGAACGTCTAAAACTTTTGAAGGGCTTAGCGCATTTGCTACAAATACGACTGGATCCTCTGACCATTCCACAATGTCGATTTTTTCGCCGTTTAATGCGTTGACAATCGTTTGCACACGTGCACCCTTTGCACCAACACATGAACCAACTGGATCTACTTCTTCGTTATGTGCATAAACAGAAATTTTAGAACGGTCTCCCGCTTCACGTGCAATCGATTTCACTTCTACTGTACCATCATAAATTTCTGGTACTTCCATTTCAAATAGGCGACGTAGTAAACCAGGATGAGTACGAGAAACAATTACTTGTGGACCACGAGTTGTACGTTCTACCTTCATAATATAAACACGAATACGTGATTGCGGCTTATAAATCTCACCTTGAATTTGCTCATTTACAGGTAATGCAGCTTCTACTTTACCAATGCTTACGTAAATATTACGTGCATCTTGACGCTCAATAACACCTGTTACAATATCATCTTCACGGTCTACATATTCTTCATAAATAAGACCGCGCTCTGCTTCACGAACGCGTTGTGTAACAACTTGTTTCGCAGTTTGTGCTGCAATACGACCAAAATTGCGAGGTGTTACTTCTTCTTCTACCACGTCACCAATTTCATAAGCTGCATTAATATATTTCGCATCTTCTAATGCAATTTCTAAACGTTCGTCTTCTACATCTTCTACCACATCTTTACGCGAGTAGACAACCATTACACCTGTTTTAAGGTTTAAGTCTACACGCACATTTTGCGCTTGGTTGAAGTTGCGTTTATAAGCTGTAACTAAAGCGGCTTCAATCGCTTCAATTAATACATCTCTTGAAATACCTTTTTGCTCCTCTAGGGCAGTTAGGGCATCTAGTAATTCACTACTCATTTTGTTTTCACTCCTAAATTTGCTTATCTGAAAAATCAATGGCAAGGCGGGCTTGCGCAATTTTTTCTTTGTCAATTTGTACTGTTAGTTTGCGTGTTTTAATGCGGATTTCAATTTCTAAATATGTTTCAGTATATGCACGTAAATAACCAAGGAATTCTTTTAAATCCTTTATTGGTTCATAAGTCTTCACATAAATAAATTTGCCAATTGCATTCTCGAAGTCTTCTTGCTTTTTTAATGGGCGTTCAGCGCCTGGTGAAGAAACTTCTAAATAGTAGTTTTGCTCGATTGGATCATTTTCATCCAATTTTTCGCTTAAACGTTCACTTACTTGAGCGCATTGTAAAATGTCAATGCCGCCTGCGCGCGTGTCTACATAAACACGTAGGAACCAGTCGCGTCCTTCTTTTATGAATTCGACATCAACTAATTCTAACTCAAGCTCTTCAACGATTGGTGTCACTAGCTCTTCAATGATCGACGTAATTTGACTCATCGTATCCTCCTTACGCCACTGTTTAACAAGTTCAAAAATCCTGCATTTTGTAGATTGCAAAGATTTTCGTTCAAACAGGACGAGTTTACATTGAAAAATTTGTGTAAATAGTTGTCTAAACAACAGAAAAGAGCGGGAAATCCCACTCTTTTGCTGGCGAACTATCAACAAATTATTACGTTTAGCATAGCACAAAGCCATTTTGATTGCAAATTTTGCTACTTATCGAAACTTTCACTTGTATTCTAATTAGAACAGCGATAATTGGTTTGCATCTGGCATTCCTTCTAAACACCCAAGGTCATCCATATATTCAATCAATGTTTTCGATACACGTCCACGTTGTTGCAAGTCTTCTTTTGATAGGAACTCACCGTTTTTACGTGCTTCGACAATTTGTTTTGCTACGTTTGTACCGAGTCCTGGAATCGAATCAAATGGTGGAATTAATGAATTCCCTTCAATGATAAACTCACTTGCATGAGAACGATATAAATCAATTTTTTTAAAGCTCATTCCACGCTCACACATTTCTAAAGCAATTTCCATTACGGTTAATAAACTTTTTTCTTTAGGCGCTGCATCTAGACCTTTCATATTAATTTCATCAACTTTTTTGCGGATCATAACTGAACCTTGCGTCATGGAAATTAAATCAAAATCAGATGCTCGCACCGTAAAGTACGCCGCATAATATAAAATTGGGTGATGTACTTTAAACCAAGCAATACGTACCGCCATTAATACATAGGCAGCCGCGTGGGCTTTCGGGAACATGTATTTTATCTTTTTACACGAATCGATATACCACTCTGGTACTTTCTTCGCGCGCATTTCTGCTTCCATATCATCGGATAAACCTTTCCCCTTACGCACAGACTCCATTATTTTGAAGGCAAAGGAAGGCTCAAGATCTTGGTAAATTAAATACACCATAATGTCATCACGACAACCAATTACTTCGGCTAAAACGCATGTGCCATCTTTAATCAAATCAGCAGCATTCCCTAACCATACGTCCGTTCCGTGTGACAGTCCTGAAATTTGCACCAGCTCACTAAATGTGGACGGCTTCGTTTCTTCAAGCATTTGGCGAACGAACTTAGTCCCGAACTCGGGAATGCCAAGCGTCCCTGTTTTTGTGCCAATTTGCTTTTCCGTTACACCGAGTGATTTCGTCGAACTGAAGATTTCCATCACAATCGGATCGTCAGTTGGAACCGTTTTCGGATCAATTCCTGATAAATCTTGTAGCATACGAATAACGGTCGGATCATCGTGTCCTAGAATATCGAGTTTCAAAATATTATCGTGAATCGAGTGGAAATCAAAGTGTGTCGTTTTCCATTCTGAATCTTGTGCATCTGCCGGGAATTGTATTGGTGTAAAATCATAAATATCCATATAATCTGGTACAACAATAATTCCCCCAGGGTGTTGCCCTGAATTTCGTTTTACTCCAGTACAGCCTTGCACAAGTCGATCCACCTCTGCGTTACGATAGGTGATGCCGTTATCATTGCCATAACCTTTAACATAACCATAAGCCGTTTTTTCAGCAACTGTTCCAATCGTACCTGCACGGAATACATAATCTTCCCCGAACAGTACTTTCGTATAGTTATGGGCTTGTGGTTGGTACTCACCGGAGAAATTCAAATCGATATCTGGAACTTTATCCCCTTTAAATCCTAGGAATGTTTCGAACGGGATATCTTGCCCGTCTTTCTTATATTGCTCACCACATTCTGGACATTCTTTGTTCGGCAAGTCATAGCCTGATGCGACCGAACCATCTGCAATAAATTCAGAATGCTTACAATTCGGACACACATAATGCGGTGGCAATGGATTTACCTCAGTAATTTCCATGAACGTTGCGACAAGGGAAGACCCTACCGAACCACGTGAACCAACTAAGTAGCCATCCGCTAATGACTTTTTCACGAGTTTTGCTGAAATTAAATAAATTACCCCGAAGCCATGACCTAAAATTGATTTTAATTCCTTATCAATACGCGCTTGGACAATTTCCGGTAAATTCTCTCCATATATTGAATAGGCCATTTCATACGTTAAATTCGTTACTTCATCATCAGAGCCTTCAATTTTTGGCGTATACAGGTCATCTTTAATCGGCTTGACCTCACCAATCATATCAGCTACGAGGTGCGTATTCGTCACAACGACCTCTTTTGCTAAATCAGGACCTAAAAAATCAAATTCCATTAACATATCATCCGTCGTACGGAAATGAACTTTCGGCAACTGTTGACGATTTAATGGGTTTGCCCCGCCCATAGAGCCGATTAAAATTTGACGGAACTTAGCATCCGTTTCATGTAAATAATGTACATTTCCTGTTGCGACAACGGGCAAATTCAATTTTTTACCGAGCTTAACAATGCGGCGAATAATATCTTCTAACGCCCATTCATCATGCACCGTTCCACCATCAACCAACTGCGAATAAACCGGTTTTGGCATGACTTCTAAATAATCATAAAACTGCGCAATTCGTTCTGCTTCCTCTGGTGTTTTATTCATCATCGTTTCGAATAATTCACCATTCGAACAGCCCGAGCCGATAATTAAACCTTGACGATACTTTTGTAAATCCGAACGACGTATCCGTGGTACACGATAAAATGTTTGGGTATGAGAAATCGTAATGAGCTTAAACATATTTTTCAATCCTGCATCATCTACCGCTAAAACTGTACAGTGGCTTGGACGGGCTTGCTTATACCCTTCCTCCCCGCCGACATGGTCATTTAATTCGTTTAAATTTTGAATACCTAAATCAGCCGTTTGTTTTAGTAAGTGAAGCAATAATTCCCCTGTCGCTTCCGTATCATAAATCGCACGGTGATGTTGCGTTAATTCAATATTGTATTTTTTCGTTAACGTTTTTAAACTATGTGACTTTTGCGTAGGGTTGACTAAGCGGGATAACTCCACCGTATCAATACCCGGATGTCGTACATGTCCTAAGCCCGCTTTTTTATAAGCTACATAAAGGAAACCTAAGTCAAATGCCGCATTATGCGCTACAACGACTGAATCGCCTATAAAGTCATGGAATTCTGTAATGACTTCCTCGATTTCCGGGGCATTTACGAGCATATCATCCGTAATATGTGTTAATTCTATAATTTTCGCGGTTAATTTGCGGTGTGGGTTTGAAAAGCGCTCAAACGTATCTAACACTTGGCCATTTTTGATTTTAACTGCAGCTAATTCAATAATGGTGTCATATACATTGGAAAATCCGGTTGTTTCCACGTCAAATACAACATAGGTCGTGTCTTCAAGTAGTGAATCAATCGGGTCATAAGCAATCGGCTTGCCATCGTCTACTAAGTTCACCTCTACACCAAAAATGACTTTAATGCCGTTTTTCTTTCCAGCAGAATAAGCTTCTGGGAAAGATTGCACGACAGCATGGTCTGTAATGGCAATGGCAGGATGTCCCCATTTTGCCGCCTGTGTGACTAATTTATCGACGGGTGTCATCGCATCCATTTGGCTCATCTGTGAATGTAAATGCAATTCCACACGCTTTTCACCTTCAGGAGCATGATCTTTACGCGGCTCTTTTTTGATTTCGTTAATATCTTTTACCATCATTACTAAATCGCGTGCGAATGCATCCATTTGAATCGAGCCACGTAATCGTACCCACATGCCTTTACTAATCATATTCATTTTCGCAACTTCTTCATCGCTATTTGAGAACATTTTCACCATTAAAGAATCCGTATAATCCGATACTTTTATCTCAAGAAGCGAGCGTCCACTTCGCAATTCCTTCACATCTACTGCAAAAATAAATCCTTCAATAATAATCGAACGTTCTTCTTCTAAAATTGTACGAATTTCAGTTGATTGGGCATTTTTGATCAAAGCTCCTAATTGGAAGGCAACATCGCTTGTCACCGCGCCTGGATTGTCTGATTTTTCTTTTTCACGCATTGCAAAATCAGCCATCGCTTGTTTCGATAAACGCTCTTCCTCTTCTTGTCTTTGCATATAAAATGCTTCTTGCTGTGCAATAAATTCTTCCGATTCTTCTACCATTTTAAATTCTAACGGGATGTGTGGGAAACCAAATGCGCGGTAAGACTCTGCAATTTTATCTGTATATTTCGCTTTCAGTGATAAATATTCCACTTCTAGCATTGAAGTGACGACAAGTTTATGACCTGTCCACTTAGGTACTTGCTTTGATAAATTTTCGCGTAATAAAGGCGACATATCTGCAATTTGTTCTATCGCGGGATACCAATAATCTAGCATATGCTGCTCATTTACAACGGGATTAAATGAATCAATTGTTAATGAAACAGACGCAATGTGAGAAAATTTTTCTGCCATCCGCATCCGTAATAATTGATATACTTCGAAAGGCAAAATATTATCTAGTTTGATTTTAAAATGCCATACTCGCTTCTTTTTATGAACCGTTACTCGTTCTAGCTCACCTTTTTCAAAGAAGGACATATAGACGTCATCTGTTAGTTCAAGTTGTTGTAACAGAAGTAAGAACTTTTGCTTTGCCTCCTGTTGTGCCAATTCCTTCACCTTCCTAGCTAATTGAAATTTTCTACTTTAAGTTTCTCCTAAAAAAACAAAACTCACGCCAAAATAGCGCGAGTTACTGTCTTTTTTATATAGTTGCCGATTAATCGCAGCAATCAAAATACGTTAGTTTTTTTGAAAATATTCATTTAAGCGGTCAAATACTTCTTCTTTTGCCCACTCAGCAGACTCACCAGTTGTACGGAATTTCACTTCTACAATGCCTTCTGATGCTTTTTTACCAACTGTAATACGCACTGGTAAGCCGATTAAATCCGCATCTGCAAATTTAACACCCGCACGCTCAGTACGATCATCATAAAGTACATCATAGCGATATGATTTTAATAAACCATATAACTCGCCCGCTAATTGAACTTGTGCTTCATCTTTTGTATTCACCGATACTAAATGAACATCATATGGCGCCAATTGATTCGGCCAAATAAAGCCATTATCATCTTGGAACTGTTCAGCAACCGCTGCCAATATACGAGAAACCCCTATACCATAGCAACCCATGATAAATGGTTTGGCCTTTCCTTGCTCATCAAGATACGTGGCATTCATTTTTTCTGAATACGTTGTACCTAGTTTAAAGATATGACCTACTTCAATACCTTCAGCAAATTTAATGATTCCTTGGCCGTCTGGTGAAAGGTCTCCCTCTTGAATAAAACGAATATCTTCATAAGAAGCAATCGCAAAGTCACGCTCTGGATTGACATTTACTAAGTGGAAGCCGTCTTCATTTGCCCCAGCAACACCGTTACAAATCGATTTAATCGCATTATCTGCAATCACCTTTACATTTAACGGTAATTTAACAGGACCAATTGAACCTGGTGCACAGCCTAGTAACTCTTTAATCGCCGCATCTTCTGCAAGCTCCACTGATTGAGCTCCTAAAGCGTTTTTCAGTTTAATATCATTGATTTCGTGATCACCGCGAGCTAATACAATAACTAACTCTTCATCAATATTAAATACTAATGATTTAATAACATTAGATGCATCCACATTTAAGAATGAAGATACTTGTTCAATTGTTTTTTGATCTGGTGTCGCTACTTTTTCAATGGCGTTTTTTGGTGTGTCTGGTGTTGTGTATTCTACAACAACTTCCGCCATTTCAATATTTGCCGCATAGTCTGAAGTATCAGAGTACGCAATTGTATCTTCTCCAATATCAGATAATACCATGAACTCATGCGTCCCTTTACCACCGATTGAACCTGCATCCGCGATAACTGCACGGAAGTTTAAGCCAAGGCGCGTAAAGATGTTCGAATAGGCACGGTACATATCATCATATGTTGCATCTAAAGATTCACGAGATGCATGGAATGAATACGCGTCCTTCATAATAAATTCACGACCGCGCAATAGCCCAAAGCGTGGACGTTTTTCGTCGCGGAATTTTGTTTGAATTTGGAATAATGTTAAAGGTAATTTTTTGTACGACTTAATTTCGTCACGCACTAGTGTTGTAATAACTTCTTCATGTGTTGCACCTAACGCGAAATCACGGTCATGACGATCTTTTAAACGCATTAGTTCTGGACCGTATGCTTCCCAACGTCCCGATTCCTGCCACAGCTCAGCAGCTTGCATAGCGGGCATTAATAGTTCTACGGAATTAATTGCTTCCATCTCTTCACGTACAATTTGTTCGATTTTCGTCAGTACACGTTTCGCTAATGGTAAATACGAATAAATGCCTGATGCATTTTGACGAATAAAACCTGCGCGTAAAAGCAGACGATGTGATTTTACATCTGCATCTGACGGGTTTTCACGTAATGTTGGAATAAACGTTAAACTTTGTTTCATAAAAGAATGCCACCTTTATATTTCATAATTATTTAGCAATAGAATACAAACTCTTACTTAATTTTTGTTTAGTAAGATAAAAATCAATTATGTCTAAGAAATTCTACCTTCTTATATACTAATAAAATTTAGCTTTGAACGCTAGTACTATTCGTACAAAACGCTCAAAGCTTCCTATTTGAATCCATATTTATTTCATTTATCCTCTATTATTAGAAGAAGAAATGTTGAATATCATTCCATGTTACAACTACCATTAAAATCATTAATAATACGATTCCAACAAAGTGAATCATACCTTCTTTTTGACGATCCATCGGTTTTCCTCGAACGGCTTCGAATGCAAAGAACAATAATCGACCGCCATCCAAAGCTGGAAGTGGTAATAAATTCATTATCCCTAAATTGATACTTAACATCGCCGCCCAATATAGTACATTATAAAAACCAAATGTTACCACTTCTTCAGTCGCCTTATAAATGCCTACTGGTCCAGAAAGTGCATCAATTGAAAACTGCCCAGTAACGAGCTTTCCTACAAGCGATCCAATTAAAATCATTCCATCATACGTCTGCTCTGCTCCAAAGACAACCGCTTTTAAAGGATTGCTTTCTAGCGGACGCATGACACCAATTTGAACAACTTTACTGCCATCTTTTTGCTCAACAATTTGTGGGACAACTTCCGTCTTTAAAATTGCGCCATCTCGTTCCACTTCAAACTGCAGGCGTTTCTCCGGGTTTTGTTGAATAGTTGTAGACAGTTGCTCCCAAGTACTAATCGTTTCACCATTAATTTTTGTAACACGGTCACCATTTTGAAGTCCTGCAACACTAGCAGGACGATCATCAACAACTTCTGATATAACAGGCTCTTTTGAAGGTATCCCTTGGAATAACCCCATAATGACAAAAATGAAGAATGCTAAAATAAAGTTGAATAATGGACCTGCAAAAATGGCCATTGCACGCGCACCAACCGATTTAGAGTTGAATTGGCGATCTAGCGGCGCGATAATAAGCTCTGTTCCATTTTCAACGATTGTCGCTGTACGCGATACGTTAAAACGAACGAGTTTGTCCTCTTCATCATAGCCTTCAATCCATAGTTCTTTTTCTAAATCTGCACGTTCCACTTCTAAGAAAATAACATTTTGATATTGCGTTTTTTGATTTAATACGATTTTTTCAACGATATTATCTTCGTTCGTCACAAGCGCTACACGATACCCTGGCTGTAACTCAACCGTATCTGTGTCTTCACCCGCCATTCGAACGTAACCACCGATTGGTAAAAGGCGTAGCGTATAAACCGTTTCACCTTTCGTCATACCGAAAATTTTCGGACCCATCCCAATTGCAAACTCGCGAACCATAATGCCCGCGCGTTTTGCAAATATAAAATGCCCTAGCTCATGGAAAAATACTAGTGAGCCAAAAATTGCGATAAAAGCAATAACTGTTTGCATAATCTCCCACCTTCGTTTGAGTAAACACGGCAAATGTCCTTTAGTTTACCCTCATAGTTCCCTATTCTATCATGCTTGCAACAGATTTTCTCGTTTCACTATCTACATGTAAAATTGTTTGTAAATCCGGCACTAAAATATTATTATGCTTATCCATCACACGTTCAATGCATTCCTCAATTTGTAGGAACGTCATTTTTTCTTGTAAAAATAACGCAACGGCTGCTTCATTTGCTGCATTCATTGCCGTTAAAATCGTACCACCCATTCGCCCTGCATCATAAGCGAGCTTTAGCGCACGGAAGCGATCAAAATCAACCTCTTTAAAATGTAGTTGACCAATTTGCGCTAAGTTTAAACGTTGGCTATTTTGCACTGGGAGACGGTCTGGATAGCTCAGTGCATATTGAATCGGAACACGCATATCCGGTGTACCGAGTTGCGCCATAACACTTGTATCTTCAAATTCGACCATCGAGTGAATTATGCTCTCTCGGTGTAACAACACATCAATATCGTCATAAGGCATATTAAATAATACATGTGCTTCAATTACTTCAAGCCCTTTATTCATCATTGTTGCAGAATCAATCGTAATTTTCGCACCCATCGACCAGTTCGGATGATTCAATGCATCCTTTACCGTTACGCCGATTAGTTCTTCACGTGTTTTATCGCGGAATGAACCACCAGAGGCTGTTAAAATAAGACGTTCAATTCGTTTGGGATTTTCACCGTTCATCGATTGGAATAACGCCGAATGTTCACTATCTACCGGTAAAATCGGAGCGTTATACTTCTTCGCTTCCGCCATCACTAAATGGCCGGCCGTTACTAATGTTTCTTTATTCGCAATGGCAATCGTTTTGCCCATGCGAATAGCAGCAAGCGTCGACTCTAAACCGACACTGCCTAAAACAGCATTCACTAATACCGTCGATTCAGGGTGTGTCGCTACATCAACAAGTCCTTTTTCACCGTATGTAAAAGCAATTGTTGGAAAATCCTTTTGCAATGAACGTGCCGCTTCTTCTGTTTGCATCGACACTAATTCAGGTTGGAGCTTTTCAATAATTTGACGTGATTTTTCAATATTTTGTCCGGCAGAAAATGCAACAAGTTTAAATTGATCTGGGTGTGCAAGTAAAATATCAAATGTTTGCCACCCAATTGAACCTGTTGCACCTAATAAACTAATTTTTTTCACAGCAATACTTCCCTTCTTGATTTACGCAAATACGTGTAAAAAGTGCAGTAATGGCACGACAAATAATAAACTATCAAAGCGGTCTAAAATACCCCCATGACCTGGTAAAATGGTTCCTGAATCCTTCACGCCATAGTGACGCTTAATCGCAGACTCGACTAAATCACCCATTTGACCGACCATGGAAGCAATAATCGTCACAACAATTAGTTTCAAGTAACTATCCGTAATTGGGTAAATCAGTTGCATAGCAATCGCAAATAAGACAGCAATCACGATGCCCCCAACAAAACCTTCTACTGTCTTCTTAGGCGATATTTCTGGCCACAATTTATGTTTCCCTAGTTTTCGACCAACAAAGTACGCTCCTGAATCGGTTGTCCAAACAACGAGCAATGCAAAAACGATAAATTCTAAACCAATAATTCGTGCTTCAATAAAATAATGAAAGCCTAGTCCAACATAAAATACGCCCAATAAAATAAAGCCTACTTCATCAAATGTCATTTTATTTTTCACAAGGACAATATAAATTAATAAAAGTGCTGCAATCCCGTAAACAATCATTAATTTTGATTCATAGCCAACAAGTTGAACAACCTCTGCTGACCATGTTTCTGGTATAACCAGTATCAATAGTGCCAACAAGCCTAATAGCCCCGGAATGGAAACAATCGAAATGCCTTTCATTTTTAAAATTTCATAAAATCCGACAATGGCTAGTGCACATACAACAAGTGCAAATGGAGCGCCTCCATAAATAACAAATGGAATAAATATTGCTGCGGCTATTACTCCAGTAATAATGCGTTGTTTCAATTTGTTTCTTCCCCTTTCAGCCCTCCATATCGGCGATTACGGTTTTGATACACTGTGATAGCTTCCTTTAAACAGGCTTCATCAAAATCTGGCCAATGTGTATCTGTAAACCAAAATTCCGTATACGCAAGCTGCCATAACATAAAATTGCTAATTCGAACTTCACCACTTGTTCGAATTAGTAAATCAGGCTCTGGTAAATGAGCCGTCATAAGGTGTTGTGTAATATGTTGTTCATTGATTTCTTCGATTGCAAGCGTGCCTGCTTCTACTTCTTTCATCAAATGTTGCATCGCCATCACAATTTCGGCACGACCACCGTAATTCATTGCAAAGTTTAAAATGAGTCCCGTATTATTTTTCGTCGCATCCATTGCTTTTTGTAGTGCGGCTTGCGTATATTTCGGTAGTGTTTCCATAACACCGATCATCTCAATCCGAATGTTACGCTCCATTAACTCCGGTAAAAAGGACGTTAAAAATTGCTCAGGTAATTTCATTAAAAATTCTACCTCTGATTTAGGGCGCTTCCAATTCTCTGTTGAAAATGCATACAGCGTTAATACTTTCACCCCTAAATCACAAGCACAACGCGTAATTTTACGAACGGTTTTCATTCCTTCATGGTGCCCTGCAACACGTGGCATTGAACGTTTTTTTGCCCAACGACCATTACCGTCCATGATGATCGCAATATGGGTAGGAATGTCTTCACCTTTAACTAAGCCTACACTTTCGTTAATTGTTGGCGTAATTTTATTCATTTTTTTCATTAAAAGTTTTTTAAACATCTTTCATTCCCCCAACTGCACATATCGGACTATTTTCTAGTTTATCATATCAAAAAAGTATTTTCATGTCCTCGTTTACTTCTCAAATTTCCTTACTAAAGAAGCCTCTCATTTGCACTTCTCTTACTAATCTATTATGTATTTCATAATGAAATGACTCTTTATTAAATATTTTTCTACTACACGCTTATAGGATAACCCATACAACGCCGATTTAACTTGCATTAGCAAATTAAATCCAGCGGCGTATTTGATTAACTACTATCCACTTAAAAAAACGTCCTTACTAGCAGGACGTTTTTATCCATTTAAAGTTCACTTGCATGTAAAAAATAATTCGGACCAATAGAACACTGGTCACTCATTATTTTCACAGGTTAAACTTTTAAAATTTCTTTTTCTTTTTCTTTTACAAGCTCGTCTACTTTAACGATTGAGCTATCTGTTAATTTTTGGATATCATCACCAAAGCCGCGTAATTCGTCTTCTGTAATTTCTCCACTTTTTTCTAGTTTTTTAAGGTCATCATTTGCATCACGACGCACGTTACGAACCGCTACTTTTGCTTCTTCAGCTGACTTTTTCACTTGCTTTACTAAGTCTTTACGACGCTCTTCAGTTAAAGCAGGAATCGCTAAACGAATTACAGTTCCATCGTTTGTTGGTGTAATCCCAAGATCTGAACGCATAATTGCTTTTTCAATTTCACCTAAAATTGTTTTATCGTAAGGTGAAATAACTAATAGGCGCGCTTCTGGTACAGCCACTCCGCCTAGTTGATTAATCGGTGTTGGTGCACCGTAATAATCTACTTGAATACGGTCAAGTAGTGAAGCATTGGCTACACCCGCACGAATTGATGCTAGTTCTCGTGAGAAAGCACCAATTGATTTCGTCATTTTATCTTGAGCTTGATCTAATACTTGCTTTGTCATTACGCATCTCTCCTAACTACAGTTCCAATTTTTTCGCCCATTACGGCACGTTTAATATTTCCTTGATCTGACAAATTGAAAACAACAAGCTTAATATCATTATCCATACATAATGTTGAAGCTGTTGAATCCATTACTTGTAAACCTTGTTGAATAACGTCTAAATAAGTTAGTGTATCATACTTAACAGCAGTAGGATCTAGTTTAGGGTCAGCAGAATAAACACCGTCAACATTGTTTTTCGCCATTAAAATCGCATCTGCATTAATTTCCGCTGCACGTAATGCTGCCGTTGTGTCTGTAGAGAAGTAGGGATTCCCTGTACCCGCCGCAAAAATAACGACGCGAGCCTTTTCTAAATGACGCACTGCTTTACGACGAATATAAGGTTCTGCAACTTGCGTCATAACGATTGACGACTGAACACGTGTTGGAACACCTAGATTTTCTAGAGAATCTTGTAATGCTAATGCATTCATCACTGTTCCTAACATACCCATATAGTCTGCATTTGCACGTTCCATACCCATTTCAGCACCGATTTTACCGCGCCAAATGTTTCCGCCGCCGACTACTAAAGCTACTTCTACACCTAGATCGATGACATCTTTAATTTCACCTGCAATTGATTTAATTACTTCTGGTGAAAATCCAAAACCTAGATCTCCTGCTAATGCTTCACCACTTAGTTTAATTACTACTCGTTTGTATTGAGACACATCCATAGTAGACCTCCGTTACTCATTTATTTAAAAGGAAATAGTCCATACTTTCTACTTATGTAAACTATTTCACTTGCATAGATTATATCGTGCTTTTTGTTGCAAATATAGGAGTTCGATTTCCCCTATTTGTTAAAAATAGGGAACACGCAAATGGTGCTCCCTACTCTGTTTACTTCATTTATCAAGAATGAATTAGTTACCTTTAACTTGGTTCATTACTTCTTCAGCGAAGTTATCTTCACGTTTTTCGATACCTTCACCAACAGCGTAACGAGTGAAGCTTGTCACTGTACCGCCTAAAGATTTTACGAAGTCACGTACTTTTTGGTCAGAATTTTTAACGAATGCTTGGTCTAATAAACATACGTCTTCGAAATACTTGCTTAAACGGCCTTCTACCATTTTAGCAACGATGTTTTCTGGTTTGCCTTCGTTTAACGCTTGCTCAGTTAATACTTTGCGCTCGCGTTCAACTTCATCAGCTGAAACCTCATCACGAGATACGTAAGTTGGGTTGATTGCAGCGATATGCATTGCAACGTCTTTTGCAGCAGCAGCGTCAGTAGAACCTTCAAGAACTACTAATACACCGATACGACCGCCCATGTGTAAGTATGCACCAAATGCATCTGCATCTGTTTTTGTTTTCACTTCAAAACGACGTAATGAAAGTTTTTCACCAATTGTTGCAGTAGCTGTAGAAATTTGATCAGCAATTTTCACGCCGTCTTTTTCTAATTCTAAAGCAGCCTCAACTGATGCTGGTTTAGCAGCAAGTAATTGCTCAGCTAAAGAAGAAACTAATTCTTGGAATTGTACGTTTTTCGCTACGAAATCCGTTTCAGCGTTTACTTCAATAAGGATTGCCTCATTACCGTTTTCTAAAATGTATGTTGTACCTTCAGCAGCGATACGGTCTGCTTTTTTACCAGCAGCAGCTAAACCTTTTTCACGTAAGAAATCGATTGCAGCATCGATGTCACCGTCAGTTTGTACTAATGCTTTTTTACAGTCCATCATACCTGCGCCAGTTTTTTCGCGTAGTTCTTTTACTAATTGTGCAGAAATTGTTGCCATGTTGAGTTTCCTCCTAAAATTTATATTAATTTTTTTTAGATCATTCGTACTTTCAGCCTTACTATACTCGATAGTTGGCAATTGAAGCAACCTTGGTTTAACTTGATTCAAATGAGAGCTGAATCAAGTTAAAGTTGTCTCAAAAAAAGGCGATAAGGGTATCAGCCACTTATCACCTTTTTTGACGGTGAATTACTCAGCAGATTCTACAGCTGGAGCTTCTTCTTCACCTTGTTTAGCTTCTAATAAAGCGTCAGCCATTTTAGCAGTTAATAATTTAACAGCGCGGATAGCATCATCGTTTGCAGGGATTACGTAATCAATTTCATCTGGATCACAGTTAGTGTCTACGATACCAACTAGAGGGATGTTTAATTTGATTGCTTCAGCAACTGCGATACGCTCTTTACGAGGATCTACGATGAACATTACGTCCGGAATAGCTTTCATATCGCGGATACCGCCTAAGAATTTCACTAAACGTTCGTGTTCTTTTTTAAGTTGGATTACTTCTTTTTTAGGAAGTACGTCAAAAGTGCCGTCTTCTTCCATTTTTTCGATATTTTTCATACGTTGTACACGTTTTTGAATTGTACCGAAGTTAGTTAAAGTACCACCTAACCAACGTTGGTTAATGTAATAGTTGCCTGAACGTTCTGCTTCATCTTTGATCGCTTCTTGTGCTTGTTTTTTCGTACCAACGAATAAAACTTTACCACCGTCTTGACCAACTTGACGCATGAAGTTGTAAGCTTCCTCTAATTTTTTAACTGTTTTTTGTAAATCGATAATGTAGATACCGTTACGCTCAACGAAGATAAATTTCTTCATTTTTGGGTTCCAACGGCGAGTTTGGTGACCGAAATGTACACCAGCTTCAAGTAATTGTTTCATTGAAATTACTGACATGTGTGTTTCCTCCTAAAATGTTTGGTTTTTTCCCTCCGTATTTTTCATCTGCAACAAGCTACTAGAATATGTCTAGCACCACTTACTACATCAAAATACGTGTGTAATGTTTAACACCGCTTGTTAATATAACATAATGCACTGGCAAGTGCAACTACTTTACGCATGAAACTTAATAAGAAGCTCTATTTCCTTTTTGCCTTTTTGCATCGTTTTTGCTATACTTTCGATGCTCATTCCTGCTTTATGATAGGAAATAACTTGTTCCTCATAAGTCGGTTCTTTTTGAATTGCTTCCGCTACAACTTCTTGCTCAATCGGCAGGTGCTTATTTTGCTCCAACTCTACTTGTAGCACTTCGTCAGTGGATTGAACTCGTTGTTTAATATACGCATTTGCGACTGTCGCTTTTGGAATGTATTGACGTGTTTCAAGCCCTGACACTTCTTCTGTTGAAAGTGATACTTGTCCATTTTGATTCGTATTTGTCTTTTGCTCAAGTTGCACTGTATCGGGCGCCTTCGTTTCAACAGATGGAAGAGGATTTGTCACTTGAGAAGCATTTACTTTTCTCTTCGTTTGTTGCAGTTCCATAATAAGACGATCATTTTCTTCCTTCATTTCTACTAAATAAAGACTAATTGAGTCATCCATTTCACGAATCAATTGGTTTTGACGAATTTCTAAATCCTTAAATTTCGAAAGTTTGCTATTCAGAAGGATTATGATAAATATTGTTATTAACTGAATGATAAACAAAGCGATTATTATTCCTGTAAGCATTTTTTTCTCCTAGCCGCTAAAATCGAACAGGTTCCCTTTAAAAGGATGATGCGCTTCCTGTTCCTGCTGTTGCTTTTTTTTCTTATTTTGATTATCCGATGTTTGCCCATTGTTTGAAGCATCATTTTCATCTTCCTCACTAATGGCATCCATACCTTCTGATGTATTCACAGCTAATTGCTTCCGTTCAATATCACGTTTTAGCGCTTCGTTTGCATGGAGCTGTTGATCAATTGTTCTTTGGTGATGTTGATCGGCCATCTTCCCAGCATCAAACGTTTTTGGAATGGCAATTTGTAACTCTACGCCTTTTAAACTCATAACAAGCCCTCCTAAGTATTCATCATTTCAGAAGTTAATAGTTTACGTAATTTAAATAACGCTTTCGAGTGAATTTGAGAAATACGTGACGTTGATAACTCTAGCATTTCACCAATTTCAGTTAAAGTCATTTCCTCTGTATAAAACAAACTAACGACAAGCTGCTCTTTTTCATTTAGTTTTTGAATATTTTGAGCCAAATCTCCTAATAGTTCCGAATGAACGATTTGTTGTTCTGGCGTTTTTGTATGGTCATCTCGAATAACGAAAGATTTCCCTTCATTTTCATCCTGATCTAATTGTTCATTAATGGATAGAACATTCGAATAAAAATGTTCATGGAATGTTTGATAAACTTCTTCAATTGGTAAATTCATATGTTTTGCTAGCTCTTCTGGTGTTGCATGGCGCATCAACGTTTGCTCTAAACTTTCGATTTGTCCTTCTAACTTTTTAGCCTTTTCACGAGCAGAGCGTGGCAGCCAATCCTCTTTACGCAACCCATCAATAATCGCACCACGAACACGAAATGAGGCGTATGTATCGAATTTCAAATCTCGATTTATATCAAATTTGTTAAGCGCATCAAATAAGCCCATCATCCCTAAACTAGTCAAATCATCTCTTGAAACATTTTTAGGTAAACCTACCGCAATACGTTGTACATGATAGGAAACAAGTGGCTTAAATTTTCTTATAAGTAGGTCCCCCGCATCGGGATCTCGGTCAGTTGTCCAACGAATCCATAGTGCTTGCTCTTCCATACGCCTTTGCTGAGTCACCTGAATCCACCCTCCTTGACATTTAAACTTAATTATCTTTTATTATAACAAAAATTCGACAAATAAACATGTGACAGAAGGATGATACATAGCCATTTCATAATTTTTTCGTCAAAAAAAAGCCGACAATGTCGACTTTTTTCCTATTTTGAAACCGCTTCTTCTTGACCATGTAGCATCGTACGTACAACTTTTGCAATTTCTTCTGTGTTATCCTCTTCAAACTCAACGGTTGTTCGTCCATTTTGAGGTACAAATTGCTGCTGTTCTGCATTTGACGGTTCTATATTTAAAGTTGAATCAACTTCCGAATATGCGATATTTTCTGGTGTATAAAACACATAGCCTATAAATGCACGGATAAAATACATCGCGATAAAACCGATTAAGGCGACCACTAACGATACACCAATTGTCGGCAATGGATAAGCAAATGGATCTTGCACTGCCCATATAAAATACACAGTGAATGAACATAATGCTGCCCATGAATTATAAAATAACGAACCAAACATCATATATCACTTACACCTCGATTGACAGTACGAATATTTAACATACTCGTCTCTGGATTAAATTCAATTGTTCGCCCACTATTACCGCCTGTATCTTCCGCGATAATAGGAATTTTCAACTTTCGTAGTTGCTCTTTGACCGCCTCTACATTTCTAGGACCTATTCGCATCGAACTTTTATCTGAAGTAAACTGAAACATTTGAGCACCACCAGCAATTTTCGCCTTAAGTTTAAAACTCCCGGCCCCTTGAAGTTTCACTAAATTTACCAAAGCAACAACACCAGTATCTGCAAATTTCGCTTCATTTATTGATTCGGTTCTACCTAAACTAGAATCTGGTAACATAACATGTACTAACCCAGCAATTTTTTTTGATTCATCATAAATAATAACACCCACACAAGAGCCTAAACCTGAAGTGCGAATGGTCTTTGGCGTTTTTACTACATCCATTTGAGCGATTCCGACTTTAACGACTTCATTTCCATGCGATACTATCATTCAATTGGTACCCCTAATGCTTTAAATATCGCTTCAAATGATTCTGGATTTGGCAATAAGAAAAAGTTTCCTCTTACCGCTTCTTCATCTTTAATATCTTCTTCAAAAATGGCTGTATTAATTACAATTACAGTGTCGCTCACTTGGGATAGCTCAATTAAACCAATACTAATAATTGCACCAAACATATCCACGCTCAGTCCAGGTACTGTTGGATAAATCTTCAATCCAGTAAAATCAGACAACGCGGATAAATAGGACCCCGATAAAATATTGCCCATTTCCTGCATCGCAGATAAGCCCAATTCTGAAACGGATGGCGCATTAAAATCAAACAAATCATCGTGGATTAAACGACGAATAAAGCGATTTGCTTGTTCAATCGGCAGTATGAAAAACATGCTACCTTCCGCATCACCTTCAATGCGTAAAAAAATACCTACTACTACATTTTCCGAACCACCAGCTAATTCCATCATGTCATTAAAAGAAACCATTTCTACCTTTGGAACGCGCATATCAATCTTCTTTTGCAATAAGTCTGATAATGCCGTTGCTGCATGAGCTGCGCCAATATTCCCGATTTCTTTTAATACATCCAAGTGGAGCGAAGTAATTTTATCACTAAAATTCATTTACAATCCCTACTTTGATAGATTCTAGGAGATGAGAGCACTCCCCTCCTAGAAAATTATTCAGCCAATCACGACATTGATTACATATGCATTGTCACAGGACATGACAAGTTTAGGTCTAGTTTGAACTCCCAACTAATAAAGGGTGGCAGTTCCGTTACTGCAAATTAATCAAGCGGATTTAAAACTTTATCTAAGTGGAGTAAAATTAATAAACGATTGTCTAATTTTGCTACTCCAGCAATAAATTCTTCTTCCAATGAACCCACGACTTCTGGTTGCTGTTCAATCGACTCAGAATCAATATCTAAAACATCATTAGCAGAATCTACAACAAATCCTACTTCCATTGTTTCAAGCGTAATAATGATAATACGCGTTGTTTCTTCACTTTCCGGAATAGGAAGTCCGAAACGTTCACGTAAATCGATAACTGGCGTTACAACACCACGTAGATTAATGACACCTTTTACAAAACGTGCTGTTTTTGGTACTCGTGTTATATGCATTAATTTTTCTATTCCTTTAACGTGTGAAACAGGAATAGCATACTCTTTATCTGCTAACTGAAATACTATAACTTTCAGATTTGTTTGCTCTACCGCATTCGTCATCTTTTACACCTCTTATCCTATTTACTTCAGCAATGCGTTACAATCTACAATTAACGCAACTTTACCATTACCTAAAATTGTGGCACCAGATATCGCAAAAATATTCGTTAAATAATCGCCCAATGCTTTTAGAACAATTTCTTGTTGTCCGATGAATGAATCGACAACTAATCCTGCAAGTTTATCCCCTTTACGTACAATAACGACTGAATGGAATCCATCTTCTTTCAGCTCTTTCCGAGGTACTTCAAAAATTTCTTCAAGGAATACAAGCGGTACTACTTTGCCGCGGAAATCAATTACTTTTTGATTGTGCGCATTTAAAATATCTGAGTTACGAATAATCGATGTTTCAATAATAGATGATAATGGAATCGCATAAATCTCTTTTTCAATTTCAACTAACATTACTGAAATAATCGATAGTGTTAATGGTAATTGAATAGAGAATACTGATCCTACATTTTGAGTAGACTCAATTGAAATATTCCCGCCCAATGATTCGATTGTTGTTTTTACTACGTCTAAACCAACACCACGACCCGAAACATCTGAAATCACTTCAGCAGTAGAGAAACCAGAAGCTAAAATTAGCTCATTAATTTGCTTATCTGTCATCGTCAACGATTGTTCATGTGTCACAATCCCTTTCGACAGCGCCTTCGCTAATACGCGATCACGGTTAATCCCTGCACCATCATCTTCAATCTCGATAAATACATAGTTCCCGCTGTGATATGCGCGTAATTGAACGGTACCTTCTTCTGGCTTACCTTTAGCAAGACGCGCTTCTGGACTTTCAATTCCATGATCCACAGAATTACGAATTAAGTGAACAAGTGGATCACCAATCTCATCGATTACAGTACGATCTAATTCTGTTTCAGCACCAATTACGTCCAATGTAATTTTTTTATTTAAATCACGCGATAATTGACGAACCATTTTCGGGAAACGGTTAAATACTGTTTCTACCGGTACCATACGCATCGTTAAAACAATATTTTGTAGATCGCCCATTGTACGACTCATACGCTCTACTGTTTCATTTAACTCACCATGATTTACTTCCGATGCAATCGATAATAAACGACCGCGGTCAATCGCAAGTTCTTCAAAAAGATTCATTAAAATATCTAATCGTTCAATATTTACACGAATTGTTTTACTTGAAGCATGGCCTGTCGCCTTACTACTATTATTCGTTGCTTGCGGTTTTTGAACAGGTTGTGTTGCAATTTCTTGTTCGACAAGAGCAGGTACGATTGTATCTTGTACCTCCAATTCCACATTAGAAGTCACTGATTGATGGAACACATCTTGGTGTATTTCACTCACTTCAACCAAGTCCACTTCAGATACTTTCATCAGCATCTTCTGTAAGTCTTCAGCGTTTTCTTTTGAAATATACGCAACATAAAATTGATGATCAAATTGTTCTTCTTCTAATCGTTCTACTGTTGGAGATGATTTAATAACATCCCCGTTCTTCTCTAAAATTTCAAAAACCATAAATACGCGCGCTGCTTTTAATAGGCAATCTTCACGAAGAGTAATTGAAATTTCGTAAGCATTGTAATCTTGTTCTGACGATTGGAGCAACACTGTTTTTTCAAAATCATCATACGTTAATTTTAAGTTAACAGTATCCACTTTTGTCTCAACAATTTGTGCTACTTCTACAGGTGCGATTGCGACAGTCGTTGCTGCTATCTCCCCTGATTCAATAAGCTTTAATTTTTCTACGGTTACTTGAACGTCACGTTTCCCGTCCCCACCATCCGCAATATCATAAACCATTTCTTCTAAGTGATCGACCGATTCAAATACAACGTCGAATATTTCCGGTGTTACTTTAATTTTCTCGTTACGAATCGCATCTAGCACATTTTCCATTTTATGTGTTAAATCTGCTAAATCTTCGAATCCCATCGTTGCCGACATCCCTTTAAGCGTATGTGCAGAACGGAATATTTCCCCAACAATTGCCAAATCTTCAGGATTTTTTTCTAATTCTAATAAATGCTCGCCACATGCTTGTAAATGTTCTTTACTTTCTTCGATGAACATTTCTAAATATTGATTTACTTCCATTTAGAAGGCACCCCTTTTTAGGACATATATTTCATAATCGTTTGTGCAATATCGTCAACATCTGCCACTTCATCTACAAGCTGCGTCTCCACGGCAGCTTTTGGCATTCCATATACAATACACGTTTCCGCTGACTCAGTAATTGCCATTACATTTCCTGTTTTCTTTAGAGCAACCAAACCTTTTGCGCCATCATACCCCATTCCAGTCATCACTACTGCAATTTTATCGAAGTCTGAATATTGACTAACATCTTCAAACATAACATCGACGGATGGGCGATGTCCCGACCTGGGTGGCTCGGTTTGATCTGTAACAATTGCAAATGTGGCGCCTACTTTTCTTAGCTTTAAATGATAGCCACCTGGTGCAATATAAGCTGTGCCCTTTTGCAAAATATCCCCTTGCTCTGCCTCTTTCACATGGATTTGACTCAATTGATCCAAACGTGTAGCAAGTGATTTCGTGAATCCTGCTGGCATATGTTGAACAATTAAAATCGGGGCATCTACATTCGCTGGTATTTTAGTAATGACCTCTTGCAGTGCTCTCGGCCCTCCTGTTGAAGTACCAATTAAAATGATTTTTTTAGAGTTTTTATTCCAGTCCACCTTTTTACTTGCCGTTACTGCAGGTGTTACTGTTTTTTTGATAACAGGTACTGGTGGACTCACGATCTTTTCAGTCTTAATTGATTGACCAACAGGTGGCGCAAACACATGTGGTCTCGAAATTGGCTTTTTTAATTTTGCAATTGGAATTTGAGTTGCCTGAGCCACTTTATGCACCAATTCATTTTGAATTTTATGTAGGTCTAATGAAATTGTTCCACTTGGCTTCGTTACAAAATCAACAGCTCCGTACTCCATAGCAGTTAATGTATTATCTGTCCCTCGTTGTGTTGTACTTGATAGCATGATAACGGGAACTGGACAAACTTGCATAATTTCTTGTAATGCCTCGAGTCCGTTCATTTCAGGCATTTCAACATCCATTGTGACAACATCTGGCTTTAGTTGTTGGATTTTTTTAATCGCATCTTTTCCATTTCGGGCAGTACCAACTACCTCTACTTTAGAATCGTTGGCGAAAAAATCACTAATTAACTTACGCATAAATGCAGAATCGTCAACAACTAAAAGCTTACTTTTATTTGAGAAGTTCAATTACTCACGCCCTTTCGAAAAGATACTTTTTAACTTAGATAAAAAATTATTCGTTTTTACTGCAGAATGTACTTCTTCTGTTTGTTGATGAAGGAATCGATTGACAATTTTTTGCATTGTTTTTGAAATGGGTGCATCTGGATACAATAACGTAAACGGTGTTTGCTGCCTTACCGCTTTTCGCACAACGCCATCTTCTGGTAAGGAGCCTAGTACAATAACCTCTTTCGATAAAAAACGCTCCATTACTGTTTTTAACCGATGAATTGTATCTTGCCCCTCTTCTATGTTGAATGCCCGATTACATAGTAAGTAAAACGTCTTATGTTCATCTTTCATATGAATATATTTCATCATAGAATACGCGTCCATAATGGAAGTTGGCTCTGCCGTAGAAATAACGATAATTTCATCTAAAGAAGTGAGTAAATCTAACGACCAGTTGGCCACACCCGCCCCCATATCAAACAACACATAATCATATTCTTTCTGTAACAGTTCAAAGCCTTCAATTAGGCGTTCAAACATTTTTTCAGACCATTCCATAATCGTCGCCATTCCTGAACCTCCAGAAATATAATGCAATCCGCCTGGTCCTTCAAACATGACATCTTGTATAGCTAAATTGCCATCTAAATAATCCTTCAAACTAAACTTCGCTGTTTTCCCTATTAAAATATGGATATTCCCCATGCCAATATCCATATCTAATATAACGACTTTTTTACCAGATTTGGCTAAAAGTGTGGCGAAATTTGTCGTAAAATTACTCTTCCCTACTCCGCCTTTACCACTAACAACTGCGATAGATCTTCCTAATGCCCCTTGGCTTTCAAGCATTTTTAATCGAAGTTTTTCAGCTTGATCTCTCATTCACATTCTCCTTGAAAAACAGTTCCAATAAAGTATCTAAATTCGCTTGCTCCATATCTTCTGGTACTTCTTGACCATTCGTATAGTAAGCAAGTCCTTTCTTATATTTAATCATTAAATTAAACATAGTGCCAATAGAATTTGTTTCATCAAGCTTTGTAAATATAAATTTTTCAATGGGAAAATTATCGAATTGTTCAATTACTGCTTCTAAGTCTTTTTGCTTAGATGTTAAAGCGAGTACTAAAAAGGATTCTACATCTTCATCAAAATTGATTAATACTTTTAAATCGGCTACATATTTAACTTCTTTATAGTTTCGACCAGCTGTATCGATAAATATTAAATCAAGGTGATCCAATTTTTTTATCGCTTCGTCATAATCGTTCGCATTGTAAACAATTTCAACAGGTGCTTGTAACAACCCCGCATATGTTTTTAACTGCTCAATTGCAGCGATTCGATACGTATCCGTTGTAATAAAGCCTATTTTCTTTTTCTTTTCCAAAACAGCACGAGCTGCCATTTTAGCAATGGTCGTTGTTTTTCCGACGCCTGTTGGCCCTAAAACATTAATATACTTTCTATCATACGATAATCCGTCTATCGGTAAGTCTTCCATTTTTTGCTTTAAAATTTGTTGCGTCATCTTTTGCATTTCTAGATTTTGTAATTTAGCATCGCTGTTTTTAGAATGGACAAAAAGCTCATCACTAATTGCTGTGATAAGCTCTTCTCCAAGTTCCTGCTCTTTTAAAAAATCGACAAATGGTAAGAGTTCATCTGGATATTGAGATTTTGTCGACATGCGTTGCATAGATTGCATAATTAATTTTAAATCAGCAATTTCCTTCTTTAACTCTTCAGGAAGTGTCGATTTTTCCTCCTGTGGAGCCTTTATTGACTCCACATTTGGTATATT
The DNA here is from genome assembly GCF_050272495.1 of Solibacillus cecembensis. Taxonomy (NCBI): domain Bacteria; kingdom Bacillati; phylum Bacillota; class Bacilli; order Caryophanales; family Caryophanaceae; genus Solibacillus; species Solibacillus cecembensis. The sequence continues at coordinate 96,078 of NZ_JBNNMF010000001.1, forward strand.
AGACGTGCTTAGAACACTTTCCTGTTCTTGTAAATACGAACTAGAAAAAGGCTGAATGTTTTGTAAAGATGGCAAAACAGGTTTCTTTTCAATTTGGTCAACTCCTGCAACGACTTCAAAACTTTTATGCTTTACCAACCCTAAAAATTTCTTCGTTACAACAACTTTCGAATTTAAAATAACCGCATCTTCCCCTAAATCAGCACGAATGAGCTTCATTGCCTCAGCAATAGAAGGAGCATTATATTTTTTCATCTTCATTCAACATTCACCACCCCTACACTTTGAATTTCAACTGCGGCATCTAGTTCATTATAAGATAATATTGGCACTTGTGGGAAGTAGCGCTCTGTTAATTGTCTTAAATACAATCGGACACCTGGTGAGCATAAAATAATCGGAGACTGTTCCATATAGGAAATGCGCTCCACTTCCTTCGCAATACCCTCTAACACGAATTGTGAATCTTGAGGGTCCATTGCTAGGTAATTGCCATGATCCGTTTGCTGGATACTATCTGCAATTAATTTTTCTACTTTACCCGACACAGTAATCACTTTCAATGCTGGTTGCCCACCGACATACTGCGCGGTAATTTGTCTCGCTAATGCTTGTCTTACGTACTCCGTTAAAATATCCGTGTCGCTTGTAAGCTTTGCGTAATCTGCCAGCGTTTCAAATACAATCGGTAAATTTCGAACAGATACATTTTCACGTAAAAGCCTTGCCAATACTTTTTGAACTTCCCCAATTGATAATGGATTTGGAATCAGTTCGTCTATTAAAATCGCATGCGTTTCTCGTAAGTGATCGATAAGCTGCTTCGTTTCTTGACGACCTAATAATTCGTGTGCATTTGCTCGAATAATTTCTGTCAAGTGCGTCGAAACAACGCTTGGTGGATCTACTACTGTATAACCATACATCTCAGCATCTTCTTTTACCTGTTCCGTAATCCATTTCGCAGGTAACCCAAATGATGGCTCAATTGTGTCAATTCCTTCGATTGAATCATCGTCTCCCGGACTCATTGCTAAGTAATGGTCGAGTAATAATTCACCCCGTGCCATTTCATTGCCTTTTATTTTAATCCGGTACTCGTTTGGCTGTAACTGAATATTATCTCGAATACGAACAATTGGGATAACAATTCCTAGCTCTAAAGCAAGTTGACGTCGAATCATGACAACACGGTCAAGTAAGTCTCCACCTTGAGCTGCATCAACTAACGGAATCAGTCCGTATCCAAATTCAAATTCAATCGGGTCAACCGTTAATAAATTAATAACGTTTTCTGGACTTTTCATCGTATCGGATGCCACTTCTTCTTCAATTTCCATAATTTCTTCCGGTGTTTCATCTTTCTTGTGATCCATTAAATAAGCACCTACTATTAATACCGCTCCAATAGGAATCGTAATCCATAGTGGAATTGGTGTGAAGAAACCGAGTAACAGAATCGTCCCACCTGCAACATATAATAACTTCGATTGTGCAAATAATTGATTTGTAATATCTGAGCCCAGATTTCCTTTTGATGCTGCACGCGTTACGACGATACCCGTTGCTGTCGAAATTAATAGTGCTGGAATTTGTGATACTAATCCATCACCGACTGTTAAAAGCGAGTATTTTGCTGCTGCCTCACCAAATGCTAAATCCATTTGCACCATACCAATGATCATCCCGAATAATAGGTTGATTGCGACCATAATAATCGATGCAATGGCATCCCCTTTTACAAACTTTGTTGCACCGTCCATCGCTCCGTAAAAGTCTGCTTCTCCAGAAACTTTTTCACGACGCTCGCGTGCTTCTTTTTCCGAAATGACACCTGCGTTTAAATCTGCATCAATACTCATTTGCTTACCAGGCATCGCATCTAATGTAAAACGTGCAGCTACTTCAGCAACACGCTCGGCACCTTTTGTAATTACGATAAACTGGATAATAACAAGTAATAGGAAAATTACTAAACCGACTAAAATATTCCCACCTGTTACGAAACTACCAAACGTCTCTACTACATCCCCAGCATCACCTTGCGCTAAAATTGCACGCGTAGTTGATACCGATAAAGCTAATCGGAAAAGTGTCAGTAATAAAATGACTGTTGGGAAAATCGAGAAGTCCAATGCTTCTTTCATATTCATCGCTGTTAAAAGCACTAATAATGCAAGTGTAATATTAATGATAATTAAAAAACTCAGTAACCAAGTTGGAAGAGGGATAATGAGCATGGCTACAATTAAAATAACTGCAGCTAAAACCCCTATATCGCGTATTTGCATTGTTGTCCCCCTGCTTTCATTCATTAAATTTTACGTTTAATTCGATAGACATAGGCAAGAATTTCAGCTATGGCTTTGAAAAATTCTTCTGGTACACTTTGACCGACTTCCACTTGATCATACATCGCACGTGCAAGTGGCCTATTTTCAACCATTACTACATTATTTTCTTTTGCAATTAACTTAATTTTTTGGGCAACAAAATCTGTTCCCTTGGCGACAACTTTCGGTGCCTCCATTTGATCTTCATCATATTTTAAAGCAATCGCAAAGTGGGTCGGGTTCGTGATGACTACATCTGCTGTTGGCACTTCTTGCATCATTCGGCGCATAGCCATCTCTCTTTGACGTTGCTTTATTTTTGATTTAATGAGCGGATCACCTTCCGCATTTTTATGTTCGTCTTTTAAATCTTGTTTCGACATCTTGAGTTGCTTTTCATATTCAAATTTCTCATATAAATAATCAATTAACGCAATAAACATGAGCATTAACGAAGCGGCAATCCCCATAATGGCTGATAAATAAGCAACCGTTGCCAAAATTTGTGCAGGACTATGTAAAGCGAGTGATAATACATCATCTAAATAAATAATAATAACAACCGTCGTCACCGTACCAATAAACGTTACCTTTAATAACGATTTAACTAAGTTTACAATAGACCTGACCGAAATGATTTTTTTTATCCCTTTAATTGGATCCATTTTCTTTAAATCAAATTTTAATGTTTCTGTCGTAAACAGTAAGCCAAACTGGAAATAGTTCGCTCCAATACCTGCAATCATTGCAACGACCATTATTGGTAAAATCATAATCGCCATTTCCTTTAGTAATCCAGCATACATTTTCATTACTGTTTCTGCACTCATTGTTTCGAGCAACATATCCCGTTCCAGTGCCTGTAATAGAACACCTTTCATGCCCTTGTACATAAATGGGGCATAAAATATTAAAAAAGCAAACATGATAAGCAATAAAGCAGCTGCGGTAACATCTTGACTTTTTAATACTTGCCCTTTTTTCCTTGCATCTTGACGTTTCTTCGGTGTCGCTTTTTCCGTTTTTTCACCAGCGAAAAATTGAAGATCTAATGATACGATTAATTTCATACTATTCACCACCTAATATAACCATTAAGTCGCGTAAAGATAAAATCATCAATTCGATTAAATCTTTCATAACCCCGACTAATACACCCATCGTCACAATTAAAACAAGAAAACCAACAGCTATTTTAATAGGAAAACCAATAACGAAAATATTCATTTGAGGTACAGTTTTACCTGTAATCCCTAATGCTAATGTAACTAAAAATAGGGTTGCAACTATTGGAGCTGACATTTGAAATGCGATGGCAAAAACTGCTGCAAACATTTTAATAATATAAATTGCGGTCATTTCTTCCCCGAAATTCGGGAAAAACTGATTAATCGGCATAAATTGGTAACTATAAAAAATTCCATCTAATAGTAAGTGGTGACCATTGATTGCTAATAATAATAGCAATGCAAGGAAATTAAGAAACTGTCCCATTAACGGCGATTGCGCTCCAGTTTGCGGGTCAATAATATTGGCCATTGCAAACCCCATTTGGAAATCGATAAATCCACCTGCAATTTGCACAGCAGACATAACCATTGAAGCAGCAAGTCCTAGCATTAAACCAATGATCACTTCTTTTAAAATTAATAATAAATAGTCACCATTTATTTCAAATGGCTCGATTTGAAATGTGTAATACATCATCCATGACATGGCCATCGCCAAAATAATACGAACTTGCGGCGGAATTGTTCGGTACGAAAGTAACGGGACTGATACGAAAAAGGCAGAAACGCGCGCAAAAATTAATAATAAAATTGAAATATTCGGTATTAATTCCGTCATTTGCTCACCCAATATATCGAACTAAATTATTTAAAATACTATGAAAATAATCTGTCATTCTCGAAATCATAAACGGCCCAAATAATATAATTGAAACTAATACAGCTACGATTTTCGGTACAAACGCTAATGTTTGCTCTTGAATCGATGTCGTCGCTTGGAATATACTCACGGCTAAACCAGAAATTAGCGCAACTAAAAGCAATGGACCTGAAACAATTAATACTGTAAATATTGCGGTTTCTGCAATTGAAATGACCATTTCCTGTGTCATTATGTATCATCCCCTAAAAACTTTGAAGTAAAGATTTCATTACTAAATACCAACCGTCGACTAATATGAATAATAGAATTTTAAATGGTAGTGAAATCATAACTGGCGGTAGCATCATCATACCCATCGCCATGAGCGTACTTGCGACAACCATATCGATTACTAAAAATGGTATGAAAATCATAAAGCCCATTTGAAATGCTGTTTTAATTTCACTTAAAGCAAATGCAGGAACAAGCATTGTCAATGGAACATCTTCAATAGATTCTGGGTATTCTGCTTGATTGTAATCCATAAATAATTGTAAATCTTTTTGCCTTGTATGCTTCGCCATAAATTCTTTAAATGGTAGTGCTGCACGTTCATACGCTTCTTCAAGACCAATCTCTTGATCAAAAAGTGGTTGTACGGCTTGTTCGTTTACTTGCTGAAACGTTGGTGCCATAATAAAGAACGTTAAAAACAGCGCTAAACCCACAATTACTTGGTTTGGAGGCATTTGGTTGGTCGCCAGCGCTGTACGTGTAAAGGACAATACGATGACAATACGTGCAAACGAAGTCATTAATATTAAAAGACTCGGTGCTAATGATAGTACTGTTAAAAGTACTAATAATGTCACGGATGTGGAAACATTACTTGGATCGCTTTCAGAAAAGACCGATAAAAAATCTGTCATTGCTTATCACTCTCCTGCTCTTTCCAACGTTCCAACTCTTCACTGCGTTCCTGTTTAATTTTATCAATACGTTCATTAAACATTTCATTAAATTTTGGACTTTCAGTAACATTTGTTGGTTGATTTTTTTTCGAAAACTTTTTAAATAATTGTGCGATATATGGTGTAGTTGACCCAATCAACTGATTATCTCCATATTGAGCTAACAACTGTTCAACATCTTCAGGTGCTGAAATTTCTTTAATTAAATTTATATCGTCACCAATACCTAACACATAGATTCGGTTACTAATTTGCACTAACTGAACAGACTTTTGCGGTCCTACCGACAACCCTCCGATATTGCGAATAACTGAGTTTTGTTGATAGCTTAAATTACGTTTGTTTAAAAACTTTAAAACAAATAATAATAACCCTAGTACAAATACTAATGCTACTACTATTTTTATGTACTCCCAAAATCCCATACTAACAGATGACGAGTCAGTAGTTTCTGTTTCGTCATCTGAAGTATTGTCATCTTGGCATAATTCCCGGTTTTCGATACATTCGTCAAGATAATTAACCGATGCAAAAGTTCCATTCGAGTTTGGTATGATGCACAAAGACATCACGATAATTCCAATGACTCCCCAAAATCGAAATGATATTTTTGCTAACATGAAATCAACCTAAAGCTTTTTGAATCGCTTCAATTACACGATCTGCTTGGAAGGGCTTGACGATGAAATCTTTCGCACCCGCTTGGATTGCATCAATAACCATTGCTTGTTGTCCCATTGCAGAGCACATAATAACGATTGCGCTTGGATCCGTACCTTTAATTGCTTTTAACGCTGCGATACCATCCATTTCAGGCATTGTAATATCCATCGTTACTAAATCTGGACGTAACTCACCATATTTTTCGATTGCTTGAACGCCATCAGCTGCTTCACCAACTACCTCGAAGCCATTTTTCGTTAAAATATCCTTGATCATCATGCGCATGAACGCTGCATCGTCAACAATTAAAATCCTTTTAGACATACACTGATTCCTCCAATTAAAATCTATCGTAAATTATTCAAGCGATCTGCTTGGCTTAAAATATCTGTGATGCGAACACCAAAGTTCTCATCAATTACTACCACTTCACCTTTTGCAATTAGGCGACTATTCACTAGAATATCTACTGGCTCACCTGCAAGTTTATCCAATTCGATAATGGACCCACTTGATAATTCCAAAATTTCTTTTACAGAGCGCTTTGTACGACCGAGTTCAACCGTAACTTGTAAAGGAATATCTAATAGCATGTTTAAATTGCGTGCCTCAGACTGTGTAATATTCGCAGATTCAAAACTTGTAAACTGCGCTTGTTGCACATTTACCGGTGGCTGCTGTTGCTGTGTTGGCATTGCATGCATCGGCTGTTGGTACATCGGCTGTTGCTGAGATACTGGTTGTTCATAGTATTGCTGTTGTTGCATAGGTTGTTGAATCGGCGGTGCTGGTTGAGCAACTGGTGCAGGCTTATCCATAACAGATGTTGCTGCTGCCTCTGAATCGTCAACCCCTCCCATTAATGACTTTACTATCTTTTTACTAAAATTTAAAGGTAATAATTGCATTAAGTTCGAATCTATTAATTCACCGATGCGTAATCTGAATGAAATTTTGACTAATAGATCGTCATCTGGAATATTATCCGTTCCTTCATTTTGAGAGAAATTCATCAAATCAATTGAAGGTGGTGAGATATCCACTTTTTGATTAAATACTGTAGACATTGATGTCGCAGCAGAACCCATCATTTGGTTCATTGCTTCTTGTACAGCACTTAACTGAATTTCGCTAAGTTCTGGCTTTGGATTTAAACCATCACCACCTAACATTAAGTCTGCGATAATAGCAGCATCTGATTGTTTTATAACAAGTAAATTCATACCTGATAAGCCAATTGTATATTCAACTTGGACTGCAACATATGGATGTGGGAATTCCTCCTCCAAACGTTTGCGGTTAATCATTGAAATACTAGGCGTTGTGATATCTACCTTTTGTCCTAATAATGCAGATAACGCAGTAGCAGAACTACCAAAGGAGATATTGCCCACCTCACCTAATGCATCTTGTTCCATTGGATCCAGGTGGTCATCTACATTGATTTCACCATCATTTTCATTTTCTTCATCGTTGTTATTGGCAGGAACTTCCTCCAATGTCTCGCCCCTTAATAGAGCCTCAATTTCTTCTTGGGAGAGCATTTCATCACTCATCTTCGTCTCCTCCTTTCAAAGGGTCGATAATTTGGATCGCCATTTTTTTATTTAATTTACCTGGCTGAACCGTAAATTTCGGTAAATTCCCTACTTTTAATAAAAGTGGGTCTTTGATTTTTTGATCGAGTTCAATCACATCACCAATCGCCATTGTTAAGAAGTCTTCAATTGTAATATCTGAATTTCCTAACTCTGCAACGACTGGTAGCTTTGCTTGTTTCACTCGTGTTTCAAGCATTTTTGTTTGTTCAGGTGAAATTTCTTTCGTATTCGTTTGCATCCAATATCGTACAGATAAGTTCGGTACGATTGGTTCTAAAACAACATGCGGAATACAAATATTAATCATACCTGTTGTTTCACCGATTATCGTATTTAACGAAATTACGACAACCGTTTCATTTGGTGAAATCATTTGTAAGAACTGCGGATTTACCTCAAGTTCAACAAGCATTGGATCAATTTCAGCAATATTTTCCCATGCTTCACGTAGATTATCAAATGAACGTTCAAATAAACTCGTCATTATTTTTGTTTCGATTTCAGTCAAGTTATCCACATTACTATGACTTGAACCAGCCCCACCCATTAATCGGTCCAACATTGAGTAGGCAATATTCGGATTGATTTCCATTAAAATATTCCCATCTAATGGTGGCACTTCAAATACATTGATTAATGTCATATTTGGGATTGACCGAACAAATTCTTCAAACGGAATTTGGTCTACTGATGCAACAGTTATTTGAACATAACTTCTCAATTGTGCTGAGAAGAATGTCGTTAATAAACGTGCAAAATTTTCGTGTATTCGGGTCAAACTTCGGATTTGGTCTTTCGAAAATCGAAGAGCACGCTTAAAATCATACACTTTTACTTTACGCGTTTCTTCATCTTTTTTCATATCCGCTGCAGACATCTCACCGGTCGATATTGCGGATAACAACGCATCGATTTCGGATTGAGACATTATATCTCCTGCCATTTGCCCACCTCCATTTCATGATGTTTCAAAATGCCTTCTATTCACTTATCCTCTTACGGAATAATGTATGAGGTAAAGTATACTTGCTGTACCTCGCCCTCTAGCATCAATTCATTAATTTGCGACTTGATGGTATTTTGGAATGTCACTTTTCCTTGTTTACCTTCCAACGCTTCGACATCCATTTCAGATAACTCTTGGATCAAGATGTTGTTTACTTGGAAATCACGTTTTAATAACTCTTCTGCAGACTTCTCACTAGTTGTTTGAATTTTTAACTGCATGCGGACAAAACTGCCGTCTGCTAAATTCGTCGTAAGTTCAGGAATATCAACTAACGTAACAGCAATCTCATCAATTGTAGGCTCACTTGATTCAGGGCCTTTATTTAGCTGTGTCACTAACACAACAGCAATGACCCCAACGAGTGTAATCGTTACTAAAATGATTAGCATAATCGTTAACAATTTATTATTCTTCATCTTCTTCACCTCGTAAATGCGGGTTTGATAATACTTGTATATGATGATAAAAGGTTTTCACCTTTTGACGTACCTGTTCTACATTTTCTAAAACAATAAATTTACTTCCAGTCGTAAGTTTAATCGTTGTGTCTGGAAAAGCCTCGACTGTTTCTATGTATAAAGCGTTTAATGTGAATTTTTTGCCATTAAGGCGCGTAACTTCGATCATTGAAATGGGGCCGGACCTTATTAGAGAGCCGGCCCGACCCTCCCTTACAATGAATTATTTAGATTATAAAACTAAGAAATTAACGTTTTAAGTTTACAAGCTCTTGTAAAATTTCATCCGATGTTGTGATAATACGTGAGTTTGATTGGAAACCACGTTGTGCAACGATCATTTCAGTGAATTCTTCTGAAAGGTCAACGTTCGACATTTCTAGGAAACCAGAGTTTACAGAACCGATACCATCAACAGTAGCAAATTGCGCATATGGGTTCCCTGAGTTTTGGGTAACTTGGAAATAGTTAGACCCTGTTTTTTCAAGACCTGATGCATTTGGGAATTTTGCTAAAATAACCGTACCTGCGTATTGTAATTTACCAGCAGCATCTACAAATGAAATCGTACCATCTGGTCCAATACTCATTGATTGTGCTGTTGTTGGAATACGGATTGGCGTAGCTCCATCTGGTAATGCGCCGTCTTCTATAAGATTTGCACCCGCTTCAATGTCTCCTACAACTTCAGCTTTCTCATCATCAAAGTTAGAAACTTGATCTTGGGGATCTTCAATAGTATCATATTCTTGCTCTTTAACTGCTGGGTTAGCATAACCAACTAAATATTTCCCATCTCCGTTTACTAAATAACCATTACGATCCATATAAAAATTACCTGCACGTGTATATGCAGTATTCGAGAAACCATCTTCTTGAATTATTCCATCCTCATCAGGCGCCTCAACAGAATCTGCTACCATGAAGAACCCGTCACCTGCAATGGCTAAGTCTAGTACACGAGCTGTTGTTTGCATCGAACCTGGGTTATGAATCGTATCAATCGCTGCTAACTGTGAACCTAAACCAACTTGAATCGCGTTCACACCACCGCGAGTTGCCGATGGACCTGATGCACCTGATTGTGATTGTGAAATTAAATCTTTAAAAATTGTACGCTCCTTTTTGAAACCGTACGTATTAACGTTAGCAATATTATTACCAATAACATCTAGCTTTGTTTGGAAGTTTTTAAGACCTGAAATACCTGCATACATTGAACGTAACATAAAATGTCGTTCTCCCTTCGATTTTCAAATTGACTTAGTTTTGTAAGCTGTCTCGATCATTCAACAACTTGTAGACTTCCTTACTTCTGAAGGTCCAGTCTATAATACAATCGTGCCGTCTATATTTGTAAATAATTGTTGCCTTGCTTCCGTACGATCTAAAGCAGTAATGACAGTACCATTCTTGGCACTAACAATCAATGCCGCTTGGTCCATTAAAACTAACGGTTGATTAACTCCCTTATCGCGAGCTTCGAATACTTTTTCGGTAATTTCTTGCCATTCACTATCTGAAATCGCAATATTGCGTTCATTCATCCGCTCAGATGCATGTTTGCTAATTTTCAATTCCTCTATTGATGCTTGATTTAAATGCTCAATAAACGATTGTTTTGTTGTATTGGCTTTTAAATTCACACCATTGGACTGTAATGGTGGATGATACGGTATATGTTGGATATTTACACGATTCATCTGGATCACCTCTTATACTGTTGGGTCATCCGTTTTTGTATCATCGGATGGTTCTTTATCCGTCTTGTCATCTTCTTGCTCAACAAGTGTAAAGTCATCACGCTTCATTCGTGTACCATCGTTTAAAATATATTCAACTACGCCATTTTTCACTGTAATTGCTTCGATGATGGCGTCGATCACTTGCTCACCATTTTTATATTGAATATTTTTGCCGATAAGCTCACTCGCTTCTGCAAATGGATTTGTTGGCGCTGAAGCCCCACCACCTAAAATAGACGAAATATTCCCCGGTGTAATTTCCTTACCATCCGCTAGTACGAAAACTGGCTCGCCTTCTACAAATTTCAACTCTTTAATAACGCCCGTACCTTCGTTGTAAATCGGTTTCTTATTTTCATCCAATTTATCTGTTAATTCATGCCATTTAACTTCTTTTCCGATAAACGATGAATATGACATTAATTGCGTTTGATTTTGAGACACTAAAAGATTTTCCATTGCCTTAGTCATGTTTTGCATTTGCTCTAAAGAAGAGAACTGCGCCATTTGAGCAATGAATTCTTTATCATCCATCGGGCTTGTTGGATCTTGGTTTTGTAATTGGGTAATTAAGATTTTTAAAAAGGCATCTTTCCCTAAATCGCCATTAGAAGCTTTATCCGTCACTTTAAAGTTCGGATCATTTGCGGGTAAATAGTAATCATTCTTAATCTCACTTGAAACACCATTTGTCATTTACTGTACCTCCTCACTTAATAAATCACTGAACGAAATCTTCTCTTCTTCGCTGTCATCCTCATTTTCTTCTACATCTTCTTGCCCTTGCTCACGGAAGAAGTTATTGAAAAAATTTTGATCACGTGCATTACGATCTGGATCCTGCAATGATTGCGCTACATCAATTCGTTCCATTTGGACATTTTGTGCAACTAATCCAGCTTTCAATTGATTAATATTATTATCAAGCAATTCTTTTCCTAATGCTGTTGAAGCTAATAATCGTGCCGTCAACATGCCATCCTTTTGAACTAATTCAATACGAATTTGTCCTAAATTTTCTGGAAATAGCTTTAATAATAATTTCATATTTCCTTGTTGACCCGATAGCTGGCTTCGATTCATTAAGTTTTGAATTTCTTTTATTAACGCTTCAGACTGAGCTGGTTTTTCAGCAGGCAATGTGATCGTTACTGTTTTCACTTGTGATACTTGTTGCTGCTGTAATCCAACTGGTGTTGCAGTTTCTTGCTCAGTTTTCACGACAGTTTGCTGCGTTACTTGCTGAATAATTTGTTGGAATGTTGCTTTCGGTGCTTCTTGTTGATTCACATTTACTACTTGTTGAACTTGTGGCAACATCGACTGAAGCAAATCTTTTAGTTGACCAAGTTGTTGCTCCTGCTGATACATCAAGTCCGTTTTATTGCCTAAAAACTGAGCCATTTTCAATAACTGCACGATTGGTTGTAACTCTTTTGGTTGTACATCTTTTTGCTGAGTCCCTTGGATTGCTGCCAAAACTTCACTTAAAATTGCAGGTGCTTGTTCAAGTAACGACCAAACGTCTGTAATTGCTTGTTGTTGAGCGTCACCTAATAATTGCTCAACTATCTCAATCACTTGCTGTTCTGTCATTCCTAGCAATTCTGATAAGTTTTCTAACGTCAACAGTTCATCCATAGCAATTGGTGTTTCAACTTCCCCAACAAGAACAAATAATCCAGCTTCATCCATTTCGATGCCTAATTTTTCAAATAGTTCTTCTAAACTATCTATAGCAAGAATTGAGCCAATTTCTTCCGCCATAGATTCGGTTGGATTTTGTTCGACTGTTGCAGGCTGATTCGAGCTCGATAAAATCGATTGAAATACACTTCCAAATTGTTCCTTGTTCGTAGCCATTGCATCCGATTGCTTTGTAGTTGGTGTTACTTGCGCTTTACTTGTTGCCATCGTTTGTAACATTGCGATATTCATTTATTTCACCTCCCCTCAAATAGTCCACTATTCTTGAGATAATAATTCGGTATAACGAGCAGCATCCGCTGGACTCATTTTTGTGAAAATAGCAGATAACGTATCCGGTTTCATACTAGACATAATGCGCAATGATTCGGTATCACTCATTTGTACTAATATCGGTGCCGCTGTTTTAGCAGACATTTTTTCGAAAGTTGATAAAATTTCTTTGAACTCTTTTTGTGATTCTTCTTGATTACGTTTTAGTTTTTCAATTTCAAATTGTAAACGCTCTTGCTCTGCTAATAATTCATCTTTCTCTGTCACAGCTGATTCAATTTGCGTCTGTAATTGAGTAATTTGAACTTCTTTTTCTTGAATTTCTGCTTGTAATGTAACGACTTTTTCTCCACTTAATGAGCTGTTTTCAATCTCCTCAGCCTCATCTTTATTCATAAATGGAATTTTTTCCGTCACATTTCCAGCCAGTTTAAATACATTCGTACCTGTAACCGTTGTAACAATTAAAATAATTGCCACCGTAAACATTAGCGGAATTAAAAATAAATACACAAACTTTTTAAAGAAGCCTGGTGGTTTTTTTTCTAAGTCCATTTGTTCATCTAGGTTATTTACATTTCCCGTATTCTTTTTTGCCACGAAATCACCTGATTTCCCTCTTGTAATATGCAATCGTTGAAAGTTCATCTAATTGAATCGCTTCAATGCGCTGTTGATCTTCTTTGTAATGTTCGTAATCATTTTCACGCATTTTTTCGTATTTACGTACTTCCAAGTTTTTTTCTAATAATTTTTGTTCATGCCAGTTCATTTTAGCACGTGCTTGTACTACTTTCTGTTGAACATCCACAATTGTTTTTTCCATGCTGTCGATAAATTTCGAATAATGATTAATCTCATCTATAGAAGAACCCACCGCTAATCGCTCTTGCTGATACGTCGTTAAATCCTCTTTTTTCTTTAATAAATCGTAAAGTTTTGTTGCGATTTCCTCGAAAACTTGCACGGATTCCTTAAATGCCATTTCGGATTCGTTTTTTTCTTGCTCCCTAACGACAAGTATTTTTTCAAAGCGGTATGTATATTTAGACATTATTTCGCACCGCCATTCGCTAATGCTACCATTTCATTCACCGTTTGTTGAATGGAGACTTTGTCCATAAACCCTTGCTTTAAAAATGCCGTAATTAAAGGCTCATATTGAATCGCTTCATCAATTTCACGTGACGTTCCTCGTTTATATGCACCAATATTAATTAGGTCCTCTGACTTCGAATAATCGAAATACAATTCCCTTAATCGACTTGCTGCTTTTACATGTGCTGGTTCTGCTATATGGTTCATTAAACGACTGACACTTTTCAATACATTGATAGCGGGATATTGACCTTTGTTTGCTAAATTACGATCTAATACAATATGACCATCTAAAATCCCTCGAACTGCATCTGCAATTGGCTCATTCATATCGTCACCATCTACTAAAACCGTATAAAATGCCGTAATTGTACCGTGAATATTCGTCCCAGAGCGCTCTAATAACGTTGGTAAAATCGCAAAAACGGAAGGTGTGTAACCACGCGTTGCTGGTGGTTCTCCGACAGCTAAGCCGATTTCACGCTGTGCCATTGCAACACGGGTAACAGAATCCATCATGAGCATCACATTATGACCACGATCACGGAAATACTCAGCAATTGCTGTCGCAGTAAATGCCGCTTTTATACGCATTAATGCAGGTTGATCACTCGTAGCTGCTACAACAATCGAACGACTCAAACCTTCTGGGCCTAGATCTCGCTCAATAAATTCACGTACTTCACGGCCACGTTCCCCTACTAATGCAATGACATTAATGTCTGCTTTTGTATTGCGCGCAATCATGCCGAGCAATGTACTTTTCCCAACACCCGAACCGGCGAATATTCCGACACGCTGACCACTACCAACTGTTAGCATCCCATCAATTGCCTTTACGCCTACTTCTAACTGCTCATCAATTGGTGGACGATGTAGCGGATTGGGTGGTTCTTTTTCGGTTTGTACGGATGTTAGCCCTCTTGGTAATGCTTGCCCATCAAAAGGGTTACCCATTGCATCTAGCACTTTGCCAATGAGCTCCGGTCCTACCTTTACTTCTAAAGGTTTCCCAGTCCCCTCTACTAAACAACCAATTGAAATTTCTTTTAGTGAAGAAAATGGCATCAGGATAACAATTTCATCTTTAAAGCCAACAACTTCTGCTAAAATTGTTTGCTGTCCATTTTTAACCGTTTGAACATGGATTTTGCAAACATCACCAATCGCGCTTTCTGGACCTTGTGACTCAATCATTAAACCGACAACCCTCGTCACCCTACCAAACTTTTTAAATGTATTGAGATTTGGAATATGTTCAATTAATTGAGCCGTTTTCATCCGTATCATTCCTTACTGTCTAATAGTTCATTTAATTGTATACGTAGCTCTTGCAATTGCTCATCTAATGATACAACGATGCGTCCATGATTCGTTTCGATATAGCTTTCATTATCGAGTAAATCTTCATTAACAAAAATCATAAATGGTACATTTACTGGGAACATTTCCGCTAATTCATCATGATTTTTCGTAACAACTCCATGATATTTCGGTGCTACATACAACTTGATTTCTTTCATTTCTCTTGCTTCTTTCAATGCGCGCTTAATAATCGAAATAAAGATTTCTTCTTCTCGATCAAGCGCTACGTTTAAAATACGCTCTGCCGAAGTTAATGCCAATTCTAAAATAACTGACTCTTGAGATTCAATATATTTTTGTGCATTTTCTTCAGCTAAGGTCATCGTCGCATTGGCTGTTTGTAGCGATTGCTCCATATCAGCTTGTACTTTTTGATTCCCTTCTTCATAGCCTTGTGCAAAACCTTCATCATAGGCTTGTTGTTGAAGTACGAGCTTTTCTTCTTCCCAAGTTTGCTTTAATGCTTCAATTGCAACCAATTGTTCATTGCAAAATTGTTCGAACTGTTCTCGTTGCTCCAGTATTTCTTGCTCAGCTTTTTGCATCAATCTCTGACGTTCTTGCTGTATATCTTCTAAAGTCAGTTGAGGTGCATGATCTGCCTCCTCAACCTCCTCTGTAAAATGGATAGGTTCAAAAAAGCTTTGTAATTTTATTTCTACAATTTGTTCTTCTGCCGGATGTGCATTTGTCGAACGGATAATTTTAGACAATTACATCATCTCCTCCACCGCGTGCGATAATGATTTCACCCGCATCCTCTAAGCGACGAATAACAGCAACGATACGAGACTGCGCTTCCTCAACATCACGTAAACGTACAGGTCCCATAATTTCCATTTCTTCACGGAATGTATCAGCCATACGTTGTGACATATTGCGGAAAATAATATCTTTTACTTCGTCTGAAGAAACCTTCATTGATAGTAGTAAGTCCTCGTTCTCACAATCACGAATAACACGTTGGATAGAACGATTGTCGAGTGTAACGATATCTTCGAATACAAACATACGCTTCTTGATTTCTTCTGCAAGCTCTGGATCTTGAATCTCCAGTGCATCGAGAATTGTTTTTTCTGTTTGACGGTCAACACCATTTAACACTTCTACAACAGCATCTACGCCACCAGTCTCCGTGTAATCTTGTGTAACTGTCGATGATAGCTTACGTTCTAGCACAGATTCAATCTCACTAATTACTTCTGGTGATGTCGATTCCATAATCGCAATACGCTTAGCGATATCTGCTTGTACCTCTTGTGGTAATGAAGATAAAATCACACCCGCTTGCCCTGCCTCTAAATAAGAAAGGATTAACGCAATTGTTTGTGGGTGCTCATTTTGAATAAAGTTAAAAATTTGCGCTGGGTCTGCTTTACGTGCAAAATCAAACGGACGCACTTGTAATGAAGAAGTTAGACGATTTAATATAGCTTGTGCTTGATCGGCACCTAATGCCTTTTCAAGTACCGTCTTCGCATAACCAATACCACCTTGCGTGATATAATCTTGCGCCAATGCAATTTGGTGGAATTCCTCAATAATCTCTTCTTTTACCGTAGATTCCACTTTTTTTACACCTGAAATTTCTAACGTTAGACGTTCAATTTCTTCTTCACTTAAATGTTTATATACAGAAGCCGAAACTTCTGGTCCTAGAGAAATTAACAGTAAAGCCGCTTTTTGCTTTCCTGATAAATCTTTATCTTTCTTGGACACAGCTGAACCTCCTATTAGTCTTCAGCAATCCAACTACGCAATAGCTTCGCAAAATCTTCTGGCTTATCTTTCGCCATTTTTTCTAATTGCTTGCGGCGTACAGTCGCTTCAGTTTCTTTTTCTTCAGAAATATCTTCTACATCTATTAATTCTTGCTGTCTTTCAATAATGCTTTGCTCTTCTTCTTGCTGTTTACGCTTACGAACACGTAATACATACACGACTAATAATGCTATCGCAGCTAGTAAGATGCCGCCAATTACCCATACCCACCAAGGAATAACTGATTCTGGTGCTGTTGCATTGGCATCGTTACCATGGAATTGTTGTACAGACACGACAATTCGATTGGCAATTTCTTCGTCTGTTAAGTCACCAGTAGCTTCTTGATCGATAGAAGTACGTACAATCGTTGATAAAATTTGTTCGATATCTTCACGAACACCATCCGGAAGCGCAGTAGCTTCACCTGTTCCTGGTGGCTCTACCATTACTTGAATGCCTAAATCACGAATTTTATAAGGACTTTCTTGAATTTCACGATGAATACGATTGACGTCATTATTAATTGTTTCCTCGACGCGCTCGTAATCGCCATCTCCAGTTGTTCCTTCTACATAATCAATTAGGTTGTCTGTTGGATTTTCTGCTTCAGGTGAACCTTCTGCACCTGCACCACCCGAATAAGTTTCTGTAATTCGTTGTGCACTAATTTCAATCCCTGACATATTTTCTTCATCAACAGGTTTGATTAAGTCTTCTTGTCGATTTTCCTTTTTAAAGTCAACATCTGCCGAAACATTTACTACAACTTTATCTGGACCAATAAGCGTACCGAGCATTTGTTGTACTTGGCGTTGAAGATCACGTTCAATTGTTTTCTTCACTTCCATTTGCCCCGTCACACTGTCCAAACCGCCGCCACCATTTTCAGCAGCAGTTAAATCGTAATACTCCGAGTATTGATTCATAATCGTAATATTGTCTTTTGGTAATTTTGGGATACTCATAGACACTAAGTTGAATAACCCTTTAATTTGATCATCAGAAAACTTATGTCCTGGAGCTGTGTTTAGCACAATTGCCGCAGTTGCCTCACCTTGCGCATCTTTTAAGAAAACACCAGAGTCTGGTAACGTAATCATGACATTCGCATCTTTAACACCGTCAAATTTACGAATTAAATTGGCTAAATCCGTTTCAGTTGCCGCCTTTTTAATGACATCGAATTCGTTATCCGTCATACCGAAGCCCGCGTTTGTCGTAAAGAACGAGTTATCAATTTCACCAGAATCGGGATACCCCTGTGCTGCAAGTGATACTTTTAAGTTATCGACTTGCTCTTCTGGAACTAAAATTGTCGTACCTCCGTTTGCGACTTCATAGGTAACGCCTTGTGCAGTTAAGGCTTCTGTAATCCGTCCCACCTCGGCAGCAGGTAATTCTGGGAATAATTGAGCCATCGTTGTACGTGTTGATAAATATGTAAGAATACCTGCCAGCGCAATAATTCCTATAATTGCACCAACAATTGCGCCTCTTTGATTTTTCGTTCGACTCTGCCAGAAACTACTGGAGTCACTTTTAATTTTTGTAAATCGTTCATTCATTATGAATCCTCCGGTTATAGTGAATGCCCAACAATTTATTGTTCGTTAATCCAAATAATTATACGCTCATTCGCATAATTTCTTGGTAAGCTTCTACAGCTTTGTTACGAATTTCAATTGTTGCACTTAATGTAACACTTGCTTTTTGAGAAGCAATCATTACTTCGTGTAGATCGACATCTCCACCACTAATTAATTTTTGTGTCATCGTATCAGATTGCACTTGTTGAGCGTTTACGTTAGATATCGCCTCTTTTAGCGTATTAGCAAACGTTTTTTGTGCATCTGCAGAGGTTACCTGTGTATTAATCGTGTTTAATTCATTCACTGCTTGCGTAGGAGACATAAAGGATACTGCATTAATCGCCATTAATTATCACCCTTTCCCTATTTCTAATGCTTTTGTTAACATGCTTTTATTTGCATTGAATACGGTAATATTTGCTTCGTACGAACGTGTAGCTGAGATTAAATCAACCATTTCTTTTAGTAAATCAACATTCGACATTTGTACATAGCCATCTGCATTTGCATCTGGATGTGTCGGATCAAAAACAAGTTTAAATGGTGTCTCATTATCTTCTTTAATAGAAGTAACTTTCACACCATTTCCAGCGCCACTTCTCTCCGTTTTCCCCATAGCCACATTCAAGAAATTTGAAAACTGACCTTGCTCTTCTTTTAAAGTAATGGATTTTTTGCGATATGGCTCCCATTCTCCATTTACTTGTTTACCACGTGTTGTATCTACGTTAGCGATATTAGACGAAATGACGTCCATACGTAATCGTTGGGATGTTAGTGCAGAGGCGGTCGTGTTCATACTATGGAATATAGACATGATTATTTCCCTCCTTTAATAACTGTATTTAACGTTCTAAACTTCCCGTTAACGCGTTCAATTAGCGCATTGTAGTAAATTGTATTTTCCGCTAACTTCGCTTGTTCAGCATCCATATTTACGGCATTGCCATTCGGTCTTGATCGGAAATTTTCATTAGAATATACGCCACTTTTCCCACCTTCAATGTGAAAGTCATAATGTCGCACATCCGTACGATTTGCAGATATTGTCGATTTATTCACATCAGCAAACACGTCTTTAAAACTAACATCTTTTGTTTTGTAATTTGGCGTGTCAACATTCGCTATATTTTGCGCAATGGTTTTATTTTTTAATGTCGCGTAGGTAAGTCCTCTTTCCAAACTATTTATTGTTCCGCCAAAAAGATTCAAATTTTTCACCTCTACTATTCTTTCGTAATACTACAGCCTTCTCTATATAATACAATTGTAATAATTATGAAACGATGTGTCTATCATCTTTCGACTCTTTTTAGTAGTCTTTAGGGACTATTTTTTAAAAAATCGAATTTCCTCTTTTTTCTAAATGTATATACTTCTTCGCAATTCGACAATTTAACAATACATTCGACCCTGTTTTTTTCAATATATCCTATATATTTAGTTTTAAAGTAATGCTTTTTCGCGAATTTCTCAATATCCATCCACTACTCTTTTTAATAGATTCCCTCTAGTTGGATGATTCAAACGAGATTTCACTACATTTTTTTGGCAAAAGTACATATGTATGTAACAATTTGTTCAAACTATTTTTCAAAAAAACATCTAGCATCCATTAAATTTGATTCGTTTTAAGCTTTCATATGAGTATTTACTTATAAGCCTCCCTATTTTTAATCCATTTTTACAAAATAAAAAAGTGCAATGTTGCTTGTTAAACAAGCAACTGCACTTTAATTCATTCATTATTTCATTTTAATTTCAGCTAAGGCCGTTAAGAACTTATCATTTAGTACTTTGATATACGTCCCTTTCATACCTAAAGAACGTGATTCAATTACGCCCGCTGATTCCAGCTTACGTAATGCGTTCACGATTACTGAACGCGTAATTCCAACACGGTCGGCAATTTTAGAAGCAACTAATAGACCTTCATTTCCATCTAACTCTTCAAAAATATGTTCAATCGCTTCAAGCTCTGAATAAGATAATGAATTGATTGCCATTTGAACAACAGCTTTCGAGCGTGCTTCTTCTTCAATCTCTTCAGACTTTTCACGTAAAATTTCCATACCTACTACTGTTGCACCGTATTCAGCCATGATTAAATCATCATCTTCAAATTGGTCACGGAAACGCGCTAACACTAATGTACCTAAACGCTCGCCACCACCAATAATTGGAACGATTGTTGTTAACCCTGTCGCAAATAATTCTTTATTTTCAACTGGGAAAGCAGTATGCTCGTTGTCAATATCAAGGTTTGGAGATGTTTCAGTAATGTTAAATAAATTTTGAGTATATTTTTCAGGGAATTGACGCTCTACAATAAACTTTTTAATGCGGTCATTTTCAATTTGTTGTTGAATTGAGATCCCTAGTAATTTCCCTTTACGGCTTACGATAAATATATTACTTTCAATAATGTCACCTAATGTATCGGCCATTTCCTTAAAGTTTACTGGCTTTCCTGCAGACGCTTGGAGCATTGCATTAATTTTTCTTGTTTTTGATAATAAATTCATTTCGTTTCCTCCTACAGGATGTATTAATTCTCTTAATATTCTAAAGGTTTTTACAATTGAATGATACTAATTCAACTTGCATTATAAGATAAATTGTGACAAATCTTTGTTTTTTACGATATTTTCCAACTTTTGATTTACATAATTCGGCGTAATTTCAATATGTGCTGGAGCAATTTCTGATGCTTCATAGGATAGTTCTTCTAATAAACGTTCTAAAATTGTATGCAAACGGCGCGCACCAATATTATCGGTTTCTTGATTCACTTCTGTTGCAATTTCTGCAATTCGTTCAATGGCTGCCTCTGTGAAATCAATTGTAACGCCCTCAGTTTCAAGCAGTGCTTTGTATTGGATAATCAATGATTGATCTGGTTCTTGCAAAATGCGCACGAAATCGGCTTTCGTCAATTTTTCTAACTCAACACGAATTGGGAATCGCCCTTGCAATTCTGGAATCAAATCGCTTGGTTTTGACATATGGAAAGCCCCTGCTGCAATAAATAGCATATAATCCGTTTTAACAGATCCGTATTTCGTTGTTACAGTAGACCCTTCCACAATCGGTAAAATATCGCGTTGCACACCTTCACGGGAAACTTCTGCAGACGAAGAGCCTTTACTCGCAATTTTATCGATTTCATCAATAAAAATAATGCCTGCCTGCTCTGCTCTTCGGATTGCTTCATTCGATAGTTCGTCTGAATCGATTAATTTACTCGCTTCTTCTTGTATTAAGATTCGGCGCGCATCTTTTACTAGTACTTTACGCTTTTTAGTTTTTTTCGGCATTAAATTGGAAAGCATATCTTGCATGCCACCAGCATTCATATCCATACCCGGCATTGCATCAAACATAGACGGGGGGGCTTCAGTTACTTCAATCGTTACCCATTGTTCTTCAAGTTTGCCGTTTTTTAAATCTTGGGCAATTTGAACACGACGAGAACGAACTTCCGTATCTTCCGTTTGATTTACGTCTTCTTGTGGATTATCTTTTTGACCAAAAAACATTTCAAATGGATTTTGAACAACTTTATCCTTCAACTTAGACGGGGCTAATAATTTTACAAGTTGCTCGTTCGCATTGTACTCCGCTTGCTCTTGAACAGCTCCAACCATCTCTTCCTTCACAAGTCGACGAGAGGCCTCCACTAAATCACGTACCATCGACTCCACATCACGACCAACATACCCTACTTCTGTAAACTTTGTCGCTTCAACTTTTATAAATGGTGCATTCGTTAGTTTTGCAAGTCGGCGTGCAATTTCCGTTTTACCAACACCCGTTGGACCAATCATTAAAATATTCTTAGGAATGACTTCATTTTTCAAATCTTCGGGTAATAGAGAACGACGATAACGGTTTCGTAACGCAATGGCCACGGCACGCTTTGCAGTTTCTTGCCCGACAATATGTCGATTTAATTGTTCCGTAATTTGTTTTGGCGTTAAATTATTCGCTGTCATTACAATGCCTCCAAGATAATATTATGGTTCGTAAACACACAAATATCAGCTGCTGTTGTTAAGGCTGCCTCTGCAATTTCTTTCGCAGATAAATGATCACCTGCATGTTTTTTTAATGCACGCCCTGCTGATAACGCATAATTTCCACCTGAACCAATTGCTAAAATTCCATCATCTGGTTCAATTACTTCACCCGTACCAGAAACGAGTAATAATGTGGATTGATCCATCACAAGTAGCATCGCTTCTAATTGACGTAACATTTTATCTCCACGCCATTGTTTTGCAACTTCGACGGCAGCTCTTTGTAAATTCCCATTGTATTCATTTAATTTCGCTTCAAACATTTCAAAAAGTGTAAAGGCATCCGCAACCGAACCCGCAAAGCCAGCCAGTACCTTGCCATTAAACAGACGTCTGACCTTTTTAGCAGTATGCTTCATTACGACTGCATTCCCTAGTGTTACTTGACCATCACCAGCCATTGCACATTCACCTTTATGATGAACTGCAAAGATTGTCGTTGCATGAATTTGACCCATTGCACATCCCCCTAAATTTAAGCTCTCGGATGACTATTCATATATGTCTTCCTTAACGCTTCTTTTGTTACATGTGTATAAATTTGTGTAGAAGATAGGTTAGTATGCCCCAATAATTCCTGCACCGTTCGCATATCTGCTCCATTATTGAGCAAATGGGTCGCAAATGTATGACGTAGCATATGTGGATATATTTTCGTATGCATACTCGTATTTTCTATCATCTCACTTAATATATAACGTACACCGCGCGCAGTAAGTTCACCGCCACGCATATTAACAAAAACTTTTTGGTGATTTTGATTTTTCATCAATCGAGGACGCACTTGTTCCATATAAGAGATTAAGGCATCTTGAGCATATTGTCCAAACGGAATAATACGTTCTTTTCGCCCTTTTCCCATCACACGAATGATCCCGTAATGAAAATCAATATCTCCAAGTTCAACGGAAACACATTCACTAACGCGTATTCCAGTAGCGTATAGTAGCTCTAACAATGCCATATTACGCACTTGCTTTGGATCAGTGCCTTTATTTTTCTCAAAAAGTTGATTCAGTTCTTCTTCATAAAAAAAACTCGGTAATCGCTCTTCTTTTTTCGGATGATAAAGAGATCGAAACGGAGCATCATCTATATTCTGTTCGCGATTTAAAAAGCGAAAAAAAGAACGAATGGATGAAATCTTCCTTGATATTGAAGTTCTTGCTTTTTGTTCATCATAAAGCTTTGTCACGTACAATCTTGCATGGATATAATCAATTTCCACTATATTGGAAACTCCTTCAGCTTTTAAAAACTGAAAAAAATCAATTAAATCATATTCATATTCACGTACAGTATGCAATGAAAAGTTTTTTTCGAGTTGCACATATCGAATAAATTGCTCTAATGCTTCTGTCGATTGACGATCCATCTACTATACCTCCATGAATTTTTCATAAGTGGATTTCGAAAAAAGTGATTATTTAACCACCACAATAAACATACATACTGACACTATACCTATCAAGCGAATATTTCAAGTAAAAAACTATGATTTATTCATCTTTTTTGTAATTTTATCAATAAATCAAATAATCATCTTATTTTTTCATTATTTTGCCCAAGTTTATCCAATATTTGTTTTACATTATGAGCAAAATTAAAAGCCCTTAAAGTATAACAGGCTTTAAGGGCTTTTCGCAATTAAATTTTCTGATAATTAATAAAATTCACAATATTTTACAATGGTATCTTTTCTTTAATGACACATACTGCTTTTGTTAAGCAGCACATAAAGAATTTGAATAAATTATTCTTACAAATATATTAGTACGGTATGTTGGCGTTTGCTTTACTGGATACATTTCATAAAGCCTGTACTTTACCCCTACCATTCACTAATTGTTGAGTCATAATTCTTTTACCCACTACCCAACCTATTGTGAAGGTGTTTCCTCATAATCACAGTCGCTGTTCGTACACTGAATTTGAACACCTTTTTTCAGCTTTTTCTCTACTAACGATGCGCTACATTTCGGACAAGGTCTACTAATTGGCTTATCCCATGAAACAAATTCACATTCAGGATAGCGATTACAGCCGTAAAACACACGCTTTGTTTTTGATTTTCGTTCAACCACTTCGCCCTCTTTACAAGTTGGGCATTTGACATCAATCAATTTTACGATTGCTTTTGTATTGCGGCAGTCTGGGAAGTCTGAGCAAGCCATAAATTTCCCGTATCGACCTAATTTATAAACCATCGCCGCGCCACATTTTTCACAATCTTCACCAGCTGGCTCATCTTTAATCTCAATTTTTTCCATAGCCTCATCCGCATATTTTACGCGTGGCTCGAAATCTTTATAAAAGTCATCAATTACTTTTACCCATTTCGTGATGCCTTCTTCAATTCCATCTAAGTTTTGCTCCATTTGAGCGGTAAATTCAATATTGATAATTTCTGGGAAAAACTCAAATGTCGCTTGATGAACAATTTCGCCTAGCTCAGTTGGAACAAAGCGCTTTGCATCAAGTTGTACATAGCCACGTTTTTGGATTGTATCTAAAGTCGGTGCATATGTCGATGGACGACCAATACCTAATTCTTCTAACGCTTTCACTAAACGCGCCTCTGAATAACGCGGTGGTGGTTGTGTAAAATGTTGTTTGGGTTCAATTTCAAGGGATTTCACTTGATTTCCAACTTCCATTTCAGGTAATAATTTCGTCGTTTCTTCTGCTTGGTCATCTGTGCCCTCAATATAAAGCTTCATAAATCCAGGGAATTTCACTTGAGAACCATTCGCTCGGAAAAGCACATCTGCGTTTTGTAAATCTACCGTCACTGTATCTAGTACAGCTGAGGCCATTTGACTAGCGATAAAACGTTCCCAAATTAAACGATATAAACGCAACTGGTCACGACTTAAAATCGCCTTCAACTCTTCAGGTGTACGCATTGCACTCGTAGGGCGAATCGCTTCGTGAGCGTCTTGTGCATTGGCTTTCTTTTTCGGTTGTTTTACTTCTTGCGCAATAAATGCTTCGCCGTACTTTCCATCAATATAAGCAACAGCCTCTGCTCTTGCTGTATCAGAAATACGTGTAGAATCCGTACGCATATACGTAATTAAACCGGTAGCACCTTCTTTTTTACTCATTTCAATTCCTTCGTAAAGTTGCTGTGCAAGCATCATCGTTTTTTTCGCACGATAATTTAATTTACGTGCGGCCTCTTGCTGTAAAGAAGAAGTTGTAAACGCAGGAGCTGCATTTCGTCTTCTTTCTTTTTTCACAACATTCTTCACTTCAAAAGAATCTCCTTTAATATTTTTCAAAGTTGCCTGTACTTGTGCTTCATTCGTTAATTTGATTTTACCTTCACCATCACCGTAGTAAAGTGCATCAAATTGTTTTTTACCTTTTTCAAATGAAGCTTCAACCGTCCAGTATTCTTCCGGTATGAATTTTTTAATCTCATTTTCACGGTCAATAATTAAACGTAGCGATACAGACTGAACTCGTCCCGCTGAAAGCCCTTTTTTTACTTTCTTCCATAAAATCGGACTAATATTATAACCTACAAGTCGGTCTAAAATTCGACGTGCTTGCTGTGCATCTACTAAATCCATATTAATCGGACGCGGATGTTTAAAGCTTTCTAAAATCGCATCCTTCGTAATTTCATTGAATACAACTCGGCAATCCGAATCAATATCCACATTCAATGCATTCGCCAAGTGCCAAGCTATTGCTTCCCCTTCGCGATCTGGATCGGCCGCGAGATAGATTTTTTTTACTTTTTTTGCTGCTGTTTTCAATTCTTGCAAAACAGGGCCTTTTCCGCGAATTGTAATATATTTTGGTTGATACTCATTTTCTGTATCAATCCCCATCTGACTTCGCGGTAAATCACGCACATGCCCTATTGATGCCTTCACTTTGTATTTTTTCCCTAAATATCGTTCAATTGTTTTTGCCTTTGCGGGTGATTCTACAATTACTAAATAATCTGCCATCTATTATTCCTCCTTGGAGAGGTTTTTATTTTATCAAATTCGCTCATTGCGATTTGTCAATATTTTTTCAAAGTGTTTCCTGTTGCAAAATGTATAACAGATTGGCGGATAATGCAACTTTTTTTCAACGAAAACTTGAAAACATTTGCAATTCATCTAGTATTTGATGTCCATTCCATATGGGAATTGCCAAAGTTTAGTTATGATTAATTATAATAGTAGAAACACCGCTACTAAAGCAACCACATGCACTATGAATTATTTATTATAGTGCATGTTTTGTTATAGATTCGGCATGAAATCGGCATGATTCAGGCACAAATATATTATTTAATGCCACCCATCACTAAGTATTCTTTTTCTTATTAAACCGCTTCACCAACTACACGTAAAATATCCAAAAACAATGGTGACAATTGAATAAGTACATAACCGAGCCCTGCATTCATAATCATCCCCCATGCCTTTTCTGAATTTCCAAGCATAAAGAAGAAACAAGCTCCGACCATAATTACACTAGCAATCGGAAATGATATCGCCACTAAAATATCGATGACTGGATTTAAAATAGTCGCTAACATCTCTAATGATGTATCTGCAATTACTCCTGTCGGTGATGGTGCTGCTATATTAAACGCTACTGTTGTATAAGTGTCGGATAAGCTCGAAATGTCAGGAATCGGCTCGATTGGTTGATAGCTAACAGGTGCCGCTACCTCAACTGTGGAGGGCGCAACAGCCGTTTTGTTATATGCAATTAATCCTGCAGCACCTAAGACTGGAACAGCTCCCATAACCAACACATCTTTACGAGTTGCAAATTTCGACTCTTCACGCATTTTCCCTAACGCTTCAAAACGTTCGCTAAAATCAGTTTGATCCGCAGCAGTAACCACTTGCATTTTATTTCGTTTAAATAACATTTAAATTCCCCCTATTATTTAATGTCTTCCAATGTATAGACTTTGCACTTTAAACCTTCGCAAGCTTTTTCAAGTTGGTTACGCCTTAATTCAGTGGTTGTGAGCCATACGATTGTTGGGTAATAGCCCATTTGTTTTACAATGCTATCCATCAACGTTCTATACCTTTTTATCTTTTCACGATTTTGTTTCATTGTCTGAAAATTATCGACTTCTAGGTAATGTTGAAAACCATTTCGCGTAAATATCCCATCCACAATGATGTTTGTAGTACCATCCGATATTTTAATCTCGTTCTTCCAATCTACAGGGCTTTTATAAAACAACCAAAACTCATTGCGCATGATTGTATGTTTCACTTGGCCGCCCTTCCTACGCACTTTATCGCAACCTACGTACTCCCTACCCAAACTGTTTAAATAATAAATTGTTTCGTACCCATCTCGAATTGTTGAGAGGTAGTCCGTTAATTTGTATAGAACCTTGTTGGCATTGCCTATCGTTCCAAGGTGGAAATATTGATTCAATTGATCACGCGTCAGAAAATCAAACTTCTGTAAAAGTAATAGGATTTTTTCTTCTCTCGATGACAGCTGTTTCTTCAACGAGCTCCCCTTTCGTAACGATATTCGGATGAATTGTCTCGTTGATAGTTTCTTGTGTAATTAAAGGTGTTTGTACTGTTTCGCGTTTATCGGCTGTTTGGTATATGGCCCTTCCTTTAATCATTGGTAATGATTCAGCGCCTTCTGCATCCAGTACGACCCGAGATGCAACTGATGATTGAACTCTAAAACATAGCTTTGCATCTGCATTTTGCTTTACCTGTCGTGGGATAACATCACCCACAGGATATTGAGTAGCAACTACCAAACGGAACCCTAACCCAGCTCCTAAACGTGCAATTTGCGACATGATCGTTTGGCATTCTTGTTTAAGTAATTTTTCATCTCGCGTCACGGATTCAGCAGCATTTAATTCCCCTACTTCATCGATAATGACAAAATAGCGTTCCTTTATATTTGCCTGTTGAACATTTTTCTTACCTAGCCGTTTCAAGTCACGCTGTATTTCACGCATTTTGTTATAGGCAGCCTGTAAAGTGTGGAGGGCATCTTCCGGCTCATATGCAATTGATAACGTTTGTTTTATATTTTCGTAATCGCACAGTTCCACTCCACCTTTTAGATCGATTAAATAAAGGTTCGTATGCTCAGGTTCACTTTGAACTAGACTGCAAATAGCCGAATTGATGAAATTACTTTTACCGTATCGTGTAGCTCCACCAAGCACTAAATGAGGTATCATTTCAAAGTCGTGAAACTTAAATTCATTCATAGCCCTTGTGACCCCTACAGGTACTTTCCAACTTACGCCTGTTACATATGACACCTCTTTAACTAAAGGTTTGTCGTACACTCTTACAATTAATAAGCCGTCATAAGCTAACTCAATTTCCTTTTGTTCCGTTAGCTTTGCCTTCCACAGAGATTGAAGTTGCTGTGCGATATTTGCATCGAAATCCAATTGCTTTAAATCGTTAAATGAAATCATTTTCTTGCGATTATTTAACCCATCTTCAAACACTTTTAATTTCGATTCATAGTCATTGAATGACCGACCAAGAGGAATTCGATATTTATACTCCCATCCCCAATCGCATTTCTTTTTCTTTAACAATTGAGTGGTCAATGTATCTTTTCCATCACGTACATTTAGTCCTGAGAGTGACATAATACGTTGAATCTTTCCGCTATCATTTGTCGATAATCCCCTTTGTTTTGAAAAAGCTTTCAACGCAATTCCACCCATTAAACTTGTCGTTAAAATTTCAAACAGCACATTTTCATCCTTTCGTAATTTGGTTGTCGTCACGGTTATCTTACATAGTAAGAGTTGCATCGAA
The DNA here is from genome assembly GCF_050272495.1 of Solibacillus cecembensis. NCBI lineage: Bacteria > Bacillati > Bacillota > Bacilli > Caryophanales > Caryophanaceae > Solibacillus > Solibacillus cecembensis. The sequence continues at coordinate 125,399 of NZ_JBNNMF010000001.1, forward strand.
CTGCTCCATTAAAATGGGTATCAAACTATCGTCATGACAAGGTTTTCGTGGAGCAGTTCGAGTTTTAGGGTACTCTTTAATCTGATACAACATCTAATCCACCAACTACTCCATAAAACACCGTATTTATACAAGTACTAATTTCTCCCCAGGTACTTCCACAATAATTCCATTCATATTTATCAAATAAAAATCATGCTGCTTACCGACGATTTCCCCTACATTTAATAACTGTGGATGGCAATTATTTATATAAGAAACTTCATCTTCATAAAACCGAATCTTCACGCTATCACCTTCCATAAAACCGACATTACGAATTGAAGTTGGTGTAATCGTTATAAAATCAAATATGTTCGTTTGACCTGCAGCTTCCATTATTTCGAAATGCGACATTTACATTCTCCCCTTTTCACCATCCCAACCAGTTATCGATGGATGGTCTAGTATTTATATAAATCGGTTCATTATTTTCGCGTTCATTCAACCAGTCGTAAAATTCAACTGGACGTTCTCTAATTGGAGTTTTTTCTATAATAGATGAATTTCCCGCTTTACTATTTAATCGCTCTAAAGCCTTGTTGTACGCTCCTGTAAATACTGCTCTCAATGTGCTTGTAACCGTTAAAGTACCATCTGCAATATCTTTAGCAATCTTAAAGATTACATTTTTAGCTTTTACGAAGCCTTCCACAGAATTAACTTGTGCAGCTAATACAACCTTGTGCAATTCATCTTTTAATTTATCAGCCAAAGGCAACGAGTGTAAGAAATTGAATAGCATTATTTGATACTCGTTCATCCATTCTTTTTTCTTTTCAGCTTGTAAAGCTAATTCATTTTCAAGACTCATAATATTATTTGCTTGTTTAGAACTTAAAAGATTAAAAGATTTAATGCTTAGCTCTTCAAATTGTGGAGGGCAACCCTCGTCATTACTAGCTTCATCGACTACCGCTCGTTGAGACACATTCGATGGGACATTATTATCAAAAGGTAAAATACGATAGATTGAAGCGCCTTTAATGCCGTTTAATTTCGGTTGCAGTACCTTTTCGATAATGTTTAGATCAGTTAACTTTTTAATACTGCGGTATACAGTTTTAGTCGATACACTGACCGCATTAGCGATTGTTTCAGCTTTAAGGTGACTGGCGCCAACGTGTAATAATGAACGTCCAGCAAGTGCAAAAACGATAGCGCGCTCAGATGTTGTTAAATCTAATCTTAATTTATCAATATGTTGTTTGACTGCTTCATCCATGTCTCCCACAGATTGAAATGTTGCGTATTCTGCTAAGTATTCAAACGCCATTACTCTTTCACCTCACATTCATTTTATAGTGAATTTACTTCACTTAAAACATTTACAAATTCACTTCTTGAATATATAATATATCTAAAGGTATCACTTGTAAAGTATTTAATTTCACTTTTAAGTGAATTTTATTTTCGAATGAATGAAAAACAGTGTAGAATGGAGGAAACGAGTGTATGAAGGTGAGTGAATTAAAATTGGGAGCATCACGAAAAATAAAAATGTTAGTAGCTGCAAATGAAATTACAGTGAAGGATTTAGCGGAAAAATTACAAACATCACAATCAAACTTATCCAATAAGTTGAAACGCGATAATTTTAGTGAAAAGGAATTAGAGGATATTGCGGAAGTTTGCAATGCGAAGGTTGAAATCAATTTCATACTAGAAGATGGAACTAAAATATAAACAACTAAATCTTACTAACGAATTTTTAGCAGATAACTAATAACAGTTGCCTGCTTTTTATTATGTACATTTCCAAGTAAATTACCTAAAATGTAATTATTAGGAGGGTTAATATGAATACATTATTTTTTATTATTTGGGGTTTAAGTTTGATTTCTATTGTGGTATTTATCGCATTGGCAGCATTACAACTCGTTAAAAAGGATAAGGCTGCAGGTAAGAAACAATTACGCAATGGAGGTATATCTGCCGTTGTTATGATCGCTTCATTTGCTATCTTTATTTCGACTACAGAATCATCTGAAACGGAAGATAAAAAAGAAAAGGAAGGTGAGCTTGTAGCGACTACTGCAAATGTTGATGAGGTAGAAAAAGAAGCAGAAGAACCAAAGGAAACGAAAGAAGAACGAGATGCTCGATATAAAAAGGAAATAGAAGAGAAAGCGATTGCTGAACAAAAGACCAAAGAAGAAGCCGCAGCTAGAGCAAAAGTTGAGCAAGAAGAAAAAGAACGTCAAGAAAAATTAGCGAATGAAGTTCCCGTGTGGAAAAGTAAAATTGATGAAATCGCTACAACAAATGACTCTCCTACCGATAAATATGACGCAGTTATGTTGTATGCGAAAGATTATTCTGTAACAGAAGATGAAATTAAAGAATTCGAAAAATATATCATCACTGAATATCAAAATAAAAATTACATCGCTGACATTAACAACGCCGAATACATGTTGAGTAATATTTTTAGAGCGAATGTTATTACTTCTTTTTACGGTAAGACCACTTCCCCGATAAATGATTTCGCCTTTGATTTTTATCAAAATACTAAATATACATATCGTGGCGCAGATGCACCCGATAGTGACGCAGTAAAAGCAAATGAGGCGCAGATGGATAAAGCGTTAATAAAGATGCAATAAAAATAAGCCATCCACTGATTTGTGGACGGCTATTTTTTTACGAACTATACCCAACTGTATATGTCTGACCATCGATGTTTAAATCCTCAATTCCATCTAAATTTATCCCTATTCCCGCATCTTCAAAAAATGCTATGTTGGTACCGTTAATTTCGTCCGATAACATATCCGCTAAAAATAATTCACTTTCAAATTCAATTTCACTACCGTCGCCAAGTTTAATTTTATATTTGTGCATTGTCTCACCCCCTTATATTCCAAATTTACAATATAAGGATTGGATAATCTATAAAAGGTGGCAAAATTTCTTTTTGGTCATTATTTAGTTTATTCTACAAATAAAAATGACCAGGCACTTTTCGATTTTAAAAAAAGATTGTTAACCTTCAATTGGATATTTATGTTAGCATTACTGTAATTAAGATTGTGAAGTAATGTACTTAAACTAACGCAGCAGATTAGTGAAAAAATTATTTTAATTGAGGTGAGATGTTTATGTTGAAATCATTAGGTTTAGGGATTGGAACGTTACTAATAGGATTTATCTTATGTAGTACTCTAGCAAGTATTTTTAGTTCTGGTGCATCTGAAATTGGAAGTTCTTATTTAGGTTTTATAGGTTTTTCAATCTTGTATTTAGCAAGCATAATGGTAGTATGTTCACATTTTATTATCAAACATAAAAGCAAATAGAGAAAATTGTACTTGTTAAACTAACGGAGCAGGTTAGTTCAATAAGCAAAATGATGTTTTTAATATTTTTAGATGGAAAATTTACTTCAAACAACTCTGATTTCTAACATTATATTTCGAACTTAAGAAAGGAATGACTAAAGGTATGAGTATTAATTTAAAAAAAATTACAAATGAGAATTGGATTGAATGTATTCGTTTAACGACAAATGAGGATAACAGCAATACTGTATTTCAAAAGTTTGTTGCCTCAAATGCATTGTCGATTGCCCAGTCAAAAGTTCAAGAAGGATGGACGATTAAGGCGATTTATGAAGAAAGCACAATGGTAGGGTTCACAATGTATGGATATTCTGTAGAGAACAAATATTACGAGATTTGTAGATTAATGATAGACCATAAGTTTCAACGAAAAGGTTATGGTATAAAAGCAATGTTAATCGTAATTGATGAGTTGAGAAGTAATAAAGATTGTAAAGAAGTAGTTTTAAGTTTCGATCCTCAAAATGAAAGAGCTAAAAAGCTATACGAAAAGGTCGGGTTTGTAAATACCGGAGAGATAATTGATGATGAACTTTTATATAAGTTGAACTTGGACAATTATTCAATTTAAGAGTTTTCAAAAAAATTAAGTCAATATATTAGTTGGCTTTTTTGTTGCAGTGTTCTTATTCAACTAACGGGGGCTTTACTTGAAGTTCATCGAGTTGCATTTGCAGATCTTTTTTCTTATTAAACTAACGAGGCAGTTTAGTTTAACAAGGATTTCAAATGGTCCCCAAACGACGCTTTGGGAACCTCTTTGGACATTTTATATAAATATTCATTGGAATATAGGATAGTAGATGTATATATTAAGGTAAGACGAAGGAGTTGTTAATATGCCTCATGTTCATGATTTTGGAATAATTGACAGTATAGAAGAGATTAAAGAAGACATTAGATATGAACCTGAAAAATATGATTGCATAACCGTAGATGGCGACTTTCTTAACGAACTATGTGCTACAGATTTCGGGAAAAAAATAGACAACTTACAGACATTCGCACATAGCACAGATAGACCGTATAACAATCTCTGCTATTTCGGAACAACATTGATACCACCGAATTCTCATGCTTACTTTTTAAAGATTGTGCGTGAAGTGAACGACAATTATAAATCAGAAGAACTTGAGAATTTAATAAAAAAAATTGATGAAGCAATAAAAAAAAATAAATGGATGATTCATTTTGGGGATTAATTTGGTTAATTAATTCTCACTATGCAGCATACATAGCTATTCAAAATAACGTTCCCAAATCAAAGTTTGGGGTTACAACAGAACACTTAAAATGTTGTTATATCAATGTTTTAAGTGTTTTTCTTTATTCTATTCATATACATCTTTTTATGCACAATCGTTTGAACCTAGATATAACAAGGCTTTCAACGCTGTTAAAAAGAAACTGCACTGGCTCAAGTATTGTATAAAATCTTGTATACGTAGCCCATTTCTCAAAGTTGTAAGTCCACACTAATTCTGATGGGATCCCTATTGAAATTGTGAAAGAATGTACTTAAACTAACGGGGGCTTTAGTTGAACAAGGCCTCTTTTAAATAAATAAATAAATAAATAAATACAAAGAAGCTGTCATTTTGATTAATAGTTATTCAAAACGGCAGCTTTTTATTTATTCATACGACCAATAATCAATTTCTCCACTTGCGATTTTATAGCTTGATTAGCATAACGAAGTACTACGTCGCCTCCTGAAGTTGCTACTTGTACATCACTAAAGTATTCGTCAACAGTCGTCCAACCTACAACTCTTATACGTTGCTTTGCAAGTTGTCTTTTAAGATTGAAAAATTCTTGGCGCAATTCTTTTAGTAGCGCATCCATTAAAGGCAGAAAAACTACCTTCATTTTAAATTGTTCAGTCTTTTGATAATCAATCTGTAATGATTTCACGGCTAATTCTATCAATAAGTATTTGTGTAGCAACTGCCTTTCGTCAGCTTTAATCATAATAATCAACTTCCAGTTGTGCTGATTGTACATATGACAATGGAATTCGTTTTGTTTTAAGGAGTGTTTCGAGTGTAAGTTCATTTGTATTAGAATTAATCGATTTTATTATTCCAGTCCATTGCGTATATTTACCGTTTTCCCACACATTTAATTTAATATCCAATTGCTGATTTATTGCTTGGTCTATTGTTTGTTGTAGTTCTTCTAATTCCCACTCCGTAAGCACTTTTATCGGTTCTACATGGTCTGCTTGCTTATACTCTCTAAGCAACTCCAGGTGTTCTGGCAACATCATAGCGGTCCATTTAATATTTCCTCTATCTTGTATCATCGATAAATCACTCCTATGCTAGATGACCACCAATTAAGCGATCTCGTTTAATAGCCGTACCAGCTTTAGTATAAGAAGCTGCCCTTAATATTGATGTTGCTCCAAATCTATTGCGTATAGCATCCATAGTAGGTCCAATTATTTTACGTTGTGGTTTTCTTTCGTCAAATAAATCCAACTGGATACTTTGCTCTCGCTCTAAGTTGGATATGCGAACTGATAATTGCCGAGCAGGTTCACCTTTAAAGTGTTCATCAAGTAGTTCGATGCACATTTTATGCATCACAAGTGTTTCGTTAGTTGGTACCTCGATAGTCCTTGAACGATGGAATCCTTTTGTCATAGCTTGGCGACTGTATGAAAGACCTAAGCTAATTGTTCGTCCTACAAAACCCGCATCTCTTGTACGCTTCATAACATCTTCACACATTTCCAATAGTACGACTGAAATTTCTTTTCTAGTGTGATAATCCTTCATCAGCATTTGCCCCTTACCGAAACTTAATGATGGATTTTTAACTAGTGGCTCACCTAGTTTCGATAAATCAATTCCCCATGCATGGTGATATAACTGATTTCCCATCACACCAAAACGTTTTTCTAATTCCTTTAAATCAGTATTTGCCAATCCACCGATTGTTTGAATGCCCATAGCATTTAAATTAACTTCCATTTGTCTACCGATACCCCACATTTCAGATAGTGGACGTACTGGCCATAACTTTTTAGGAATGTCTTCATAAGTCCATTTTGCAAACCCGGTTTTCTTGGACTCCAAATCCAACGCTAATTTAGCCATTAACATGTTAGGTCCCATTCCTACTGCGCTAAGTACATTGAATTGGTCAAGAATAGCTCTTTGAATTTCCTTAGCTGTTTCTTCTGGAGAACCCCATAACTTTTCCGTGCCAGTTAAATCCACAAAACTTTCATCCACACTATATACATGTATAGCATCCGCAGGTACATAGTTGGCAATAAGTTTGGTAATATTCATAGACATTTGAATAAAAAATTTCATCTTAGGCTCAAATAGTTTGATATCAGGGTGCTTTGGGATTTCGTAACGGCGGTTACCGGTTTTGATTTTAAATCTTTCCTTCATGACTGGGGATGCTGCAAGTACCACACTTCCTGGTTGGTCAAAGTTACCGATGACTGCAATAGGATCTTTCATAATATCTAATCCTTCTAACATAGCTATACAACTTGCATAAAAACTTTTCATGTCTATGCAAATGATTGGACGATTAGGCATGCCCTCGTAATTCATACAACCTCACGCTCTTTTCGAATAACAGGAGTGATTGCGAGAACGTTACTGATTAAAAAAGTACGCTTTGCTTGCCTTGTGAAACAAAATGCTTGAAATGAATCACCAACAACCTTGATGATTTTAATTTGCCTTTTCGTTATAGAACCATTTTTGGCTACATACATCATGTTCAATAATTGATTGCGTTGCATAGCTTTAATCAGTTGTTCACTCACTTTAGTTACCTCCCATTATTCCTCTTAATTTTAGTAATTGATTAATTACGACGTCTAAACTTTCAATTTTGTTGAAAACTAATGCTATCGGAGCCTCATCAACCTTCATCTTTTCGTTACTACCTATCTCCACATGTTGACCTATACGTGATTTCTCTACTTCTACAAATTGCATTACACTTGGATTCGTCTTGCCTTTACACCCAATTTTAATTGCTATATCACCTGTTCCAAATATCACTTGTAAGTTATTGTTGTTTACTATTGGCACGATGAAATTCCCCTTTACCTAATCTACACAAGAACATCTGTTTGTATACATATTAGAACAGATGTTTGTATTTTGGCAAGAAAAAATTTATGGAAATAAAAAAAGACCGCCATAAATTATGACGGTCCACCAACTAAGGGATAGCTGAATGAAAAGTTAAAGCGTTTTTATAAATAAATATTATTAACATCAGATTCTAAGTGTATAATTTATCTGCGCAAAAACTTGCGCTAATACACGCCCAATTTTCATTTTTTTACCACCCCCTTCCCTTTTCATTCTGAGTATTTATATATTTTCCGTTACAATTTTTTATTTCCATTATCCCAACTAGTGTAAAGTGTAAATACAATACCTAGAATAAATAAAACAGTTGTACCAATATTATCTTTGTTAATGGAAATATCAAATTTCACTTCAATCATTTGTACATAAACACCCAGAAAAATAATTAAACCTGCAAAAATCAAATCACGCTTTAAATCCCTTTTCATTATACATATCTCCTATCCCGTTGTTGGCTTTTCTGGCTGGTAACCATTAACCAACTTCATATGGAGATTATGTAACCTAAATGATACATAGCAATACCAACTACAAATCAGTTAATAGGTTGCCAGTTATATACCAATTTATAGCATTTTTTACTTTTTGTAAAACTATTACTCTATTAAAATAAACCAAGCCCAGGCTCAAAATTAATTGAGTACATGGGCTTTTTATCTTTACCTATAATTTAAAGTAATTGTAAGTTTTTTAATTGTTCTTTATAATCCCAATTTTTCGGTTTCTTGTATTCGTTAAACCATTCATAGTTGTTATCAATCCAACTATTTCTAAACTCTTCAAATGATTTACCTTCACTCATATCATCAAAACCGAATTGAAAACCACAACAACCACATATTTCAAAAGACGGATTAGAAAATTTACTATACGGTGGATCTGTTAACTCATCAAATCCGCAAACAGGACATATATTTCTCATCTTTAAAACCTCATTTCTCTCTTTCTTATATCTACATTTACATTTACACTTACCGACTAGTCAGATTCTATTATTGTACCGTGCCATCTTGAAAATTATGTTATTTTTGCGAGTAAAATATTATCCTATCATTGGTAATACATCCATTACAATATTTATTTACACCATTTATTTGGTTATTGGGATTACGTTAACAGATAAAAAAAGACCAAGACGGCAATTAAGCTATCTTGGTCTTTGAAAATTATTTAACTTTACGCTCAATATAAATCAATGCATATTCTAATAACTTTTCCGTTGAATACTTATCAACGTCAGTATGCGGTGAAGTAAATACTTCATCTGCAACTGCTTTACGGATTAGATCACGCGCTTTGTCATCCACAGTTAATGTTGTGGATGGCTTCAACGTTTTACCTGCCGCTTTTGCTAATTGTTCAGCAATCGCTTGGCATATCTTTTCAAAATCACGCTTGTACAATGCGACGTCTACAGAATCATTTACAAAGCAAACTTCAATTAAATAACACGGTTTATTCGTACCTTTCAGCAATCCTAAATCTGTACGGATTTTTGCACCTCGACTTTTTAAACCCGATGCATTACTAATTGCGCTTGTAATGCTTGCAGCAGTATCGGCATTTTTATCGCTATATACTAACGTTTCTACTCCGATGCCCCTACTGTGTGTGCTAGCCGATGAATTAAAATGGATAGATACATCAATGTCACGACTTGATTTATTATGCTGCGCAATGAGCCAATTAATATTAGCTGATTGCGATTTACTCACATTGTCCTCGATGTAATTTGTGATAATATCCGCTGCACGTAAAATGGACATTACTCGTTTTGCTACTTTAATTGCTTCGGTTACTTCATCGATAATACCACTAGCTCCGGTAAATGGACCGTAATGTCCTGGAGAAATTGTAATCATTATTTATCACCTCTACGCATGAGTCCTTTGAAAAACTCAATAAATGGGTCCATACTTTTATCATCGTCAGTTAATTTAAAATGATTCAAAATGGAATTAATTTCGCTGAATAAATAGCCGCCGTACAATACATATAGCGCACTAACTCCTAATGGTTCTGGCATTAATAATGCTACTGGAATCGCGTAAACCAATACGATAAATAATATTAATTTACGAGCAATACCGAAAATGGCTTTTGCGCTACTAAATTTTACTTTCGGATTAAATTTAGCGTTTAACCAACCGATTGTAAAATCAATCATGTTGGCACTTAAAATCAACGCTAAAATGTAAATTAATTTTGTGCTATCTGATTCTAAAAATTGTTGTAAGTATTCTAACATATCCATGTACCTCATCCTTTATATTTTATTTTTGCATAATAAAAGCCCTCCACAATGATTACGTGGAAGGCTTTCTCAGTTAGTACTGACGTGATTTATATCAATTGCTCAAAGTCATTAATGAATTTTTCTACTTCATTAATATACAAACCTGCTAAATCGATAAGAGTTTTATCCCTATATTCAGGTCTATCATATTGTCCTTCGAAAATGTGAAAATATTCATTTATCGGCGAAGCGTTACTTTCTTCTTTAACTTCTTCTAATGCATCTGCATCGCTTTCATAGGTTGTTATCGTAATGACTCCTACTAAATCGCTTTGTCCTGCATTTGAAGTTTTTACAGGTTTTGCATGTATATTCTCATTTCTTAAATTTGTAAATACATCCTTGTATTTAAGATTAGAAATTAATGAATTATATGCTTGTTTTTTATGGTCATATGCGTATTGCGTGACACTTCTAATACTTGTTAAAAACGAACTAAACGCATATGTGAATTCTTGCTTTGTACCCGAAGTTTGGGAAATTTCCATGTTTTTTAAATAGTATTTTGCTTCATCTAGCTTTTCTTTCATATCACTTATAATAGTCATTGTCTTAACCTCCCTTATTTTAATAATCATATGCTCTTTATATTGAAAAAACATTAATAACTTTTTGATATTAAAAAAACATTAAAACAATTACCGTCTAACCTCACCGCTAATCTGACTAAGCTCCTGTTTAATCTTCTGTATCAACGTAGGTCGATTATTCCCAAATGTAGCCTCAATTTTAAATCCACCCGTTTCATGAATTTCCTTTATATCCGTAATACGAGCATCCATTGTTACGCCCCAATCCTTATTTTGAATTGTGACAACATCCCCTAAATCATAATCACGTTGATATACAAAAGGACTATTCGTTAATATCTGACCTTCTAAATATTCTTCTTGCAACAACTCATTCAAATTTTGTTGCCCACGATCAGTTAATGCCTGTATTACTTTCTCGACTGGAATCGGTTGTTCGTCATCATCAGTTTCAGCAACATCCCTAGCATCTATGAATATTTCATGGCGATTAATAGCTGAATGATTACCGACCTCAATTACGCGACGTTCTACCCCTTCACCCTGCCCAGCAACGATTGCAACATTTTTATAATTGAGCTCACTTTGTGTGTACTGCAATGATTTCAGCGATTCAAATTGTGGCGAGAAAATAACAGGTGCATTAACCGATTGACTAGCTACTAAATTACGTCCTTCCATCACATCAAATACCCACTTTTTATTACCGATATCAAGCGCTACATCCCAGCCTAATCCACTGGTTAATGATAATGTAGACATTTCTTCTGCCGCATTTTTAAAGCGAGAAGCATACGTCATGTGGACGCCACGTTGTAAATCGGGTGCAATCACTAGTTGTGGTATTTTACGTCTGCCATCCACAGGATTGATTAGGTGACTGTTAACGTAGTGCTTCATTACCGTTTCGGCGCTACCACTTTTATTATCATGTAACGTATGCAATGGTGGTATTGTAATACGCTGGGCAACGATTGATTTTAATGCATAACCTTTCACTAGCCAATTTTCCGTAATCTTACCGTTTTCATCAAGTTCGATTTCTCTATGCTTAATAATAAAAACCTTATTCAAGTCAGTGCCGACTAAAATAAGGTTATCTTTTAATAATGTATCTGCGTATTTTTGGTATCGATTAATGCGTAATTCAATGGCGCCGATACCATGCCATGAACGATTAAAAAACATGGACTCGTAGTTGTCGATTTCACCGAGAATGTCCATGCTTAAAGATAATATTCGGATTGGTTTTTTCAATGTATCACCTCAATCTGTGGAAGGCTAAATGATATTAATTTGATATTTTGAATAACGCTAGTTACTACGCATTTTAAGACGAATGCTCAACAAAAAAGCCAACAAATTGTTGACTTAATTTGTTTAACTAAATCCCCCATTTGTTCAAGAAGAGTTTGTTATCCTAATACTTTGCAATATTAAATAGCTATTTAATATGTTTATTTAACTCTAATTGTTTTTGAACTCCTGATCTATCAATCTGAATCCAATACTCGGAAATTTTTTCATCTTCTACCCTATATACGGCACTTGTCATTTGAGTTATTGGAAGTCCTGTAGGTTGATATCCATCGACTACTCCTACGTGTGTACCTACTTGTTTCCAGCGGACATATACTTTATGTCCTTGTACCAATAATTCTTGAATTTCTAAAGTATAATTACCATAGGCTTCAATCATTTCTCTTACGTGTTCAGCATAATCTTTAGGCGTCCTTAAGACTGTTTGTTCTTCCTCTGAAGCAATTTGATGAGCCAATACTTGTTCGGACATTAATTGATCTGAGTAGTCTGGATTTTTACCTGATCGTACTTCTTCAAAGAATTTTCTGATTATTTGTTCTGGTGTCATTTGAACACCTCCATATTTATTTGATACTTATTCTACCAGAATTAATTCTATTATTGCTATTCAACTAAACTGATCCGTTAGTTCAATAAGAAAATTAATGTTACTAAACATTCTGGGACGATTGCTTAAATACCTTCTGTGGCATTTAGGATGTAATTTTCCACAGCCAAACGGTAATCTGGATTCGTAATGTCATCAATAACATACACTAGTTCCGTTTTTGGATTTAAACCACCCTTCATAATTCTTTCCGCTGCGATACGTACAACCACTTTATTTACGTTTGTCATTATAAAATTCCTCCAGTTTCATTTTCAATTTTTACTAATAGCTCATCTTCAATTTCACGAATGTATTTTTGTCCATCTTTTTCAAACGTTTTTAACTTTGGCTTTCCATCCTCTACACCAATAATTAAAGTGTTAGTGTAATCGACTGCACCAAACGGAATATCTATAAACCCTATTTCGTCCACATCCGGTCTTTCTTCTTCCGCGCCGGATAATTCCCCTGTTTGGAATATAACTGTATTGTCGCTCTTTTTATAATAAACTCGATTTCCAATGTCCAAAATATCACCCCTATTATTTGATTGCTTCATAGCTGAAATTTGTTACATGGTTATTGTTACCTACGAAAAATGTAATGTCATTGCCGTTCCTCGTTGTGTCGGTGGTCCAATTCTGCCACCCACCACCCAACCCCCTATTTACCGAATAAGCACTCGCGTACACATTCCAAAACGCGTTATATACTATGTGTCCATCGAAAGCGTCAAATTTTACCGTGACAGCCTTCGGCGCAAATGGTAAACCTGTAATAGCAAAAATAGATTTATCACCACTGGCATAAGACCTACCCGTACCCGATACGGCGTTTTTTGTTTCTATTCTTAAAATCCCATCCGAAATTTCCGCAAAAGTCGGATTAACAGGAACCGATACTCCTTTTTGGGCGAGGGCGTTCCTGTTACTTGCTTTCCCCTCACTTACAGATGTGAAAAGTTTACTAAATGAAACATCTACCCAAGGTCCCCAAGTACCACCATTACAACTACGTTCATACGTTGGACGGCTAGGATCTGTGAATTGTATGAGTCGTTGCACTATATATATCTCATTGTGTGCGATTACTTCGCCCATAAACCATGTACCATTTACGACACCATGTGGATTGTTTAATGTATTAGTACCCATATACATGCCGTTTTGTTTAGCATTATTCCAATCGGTTATTACTGAACAATATTCGGGAAATCTTAAATATGTGTTATATGCACTGTTCCAAGATTTTATAGTGCCCTCGTTAAAAGTAGCCTGTTTCCACGGTGACCATGTTTTTAGACCGTCATCATATCGCCTTGTATATTTTATATCACCGACTGCCGTGGTAAATTCTTGAATCGCATATGACGGACCGGGCATATAGTATATTAAAATTCCCCATGATTCCGGCGGCGCATTGTGCGCACCGGCAACATTTCCGACAGTGTAAGCCGTATTTTTGACTAGCGTGTCGAAATTTGCACTAGGACCGCTTAGGAATACATTAGAATTGGCATTGAATAATTTATTCCATAAATCCTGTTTGGCTTGAGTAACGTGTACTTTATCATCTTCCAAATGCTTAGCAAGTGCATTGTCATCATAAGATGGTAAAATGTTAGAACCCGCCCACGGACATATGATATTTGTACCACGTTCGTCTGTGACAGCATTTGCGGCAATAAACGTTTGACCACCAACTACTCGTACTTGTGCTAATGATATTTCGTAAACATTCGTTGTCTGTGTCAATTGTGGTGGGACAGGATTAGGGTTAGATACTCCTTTTTTAATAAACGAAAGCACATGCATTTTATCCGTATTCAAATCCATTCTAATTACAATGCGGTCAATACGACTTTTACCAAGCGTTTCTGTATCATGCGTCCACTCTTTAAAGTCGTCATTTTCATAATATCGACCAAGAATAAAAGCAATTCCCGTATCGATTCGTGTAATCATATTAGAATTGTTTGCAGTTACAAGTAATTGATTGCCGACACCTTTCATAACCCCTGTCGTTATCAATGCCTTGAAATAATCGGTAAAATCTTGCGCATCATATTCATTGGTGTAATTGCCAAATTTATCTTCTACCGAATCCATAAATCTATATTTTTCAGCCATACTTTCACATCCTTATACACTCAAATATTTATGCTTGTACTCCACATATACTTCGGGTTTTCCACCTTCTGCGACAAAGCTAAATTTGGTTTCGCCTACGTCTAATGAAAAAAACGTTGAATTCAAATCAATGTAATGGAACGCATTTTCTACGACTCCATCAGGCGCTATAATTTCGACTCGTTTATTACCGAAAGACGTATCAAGTACTAATTTATAGCCCGGTGGAATTGTTCGATTAACACGGATAAATTCACCCGTTGTAACGTTTGTTATTTTTGGATTAACTGCTGCACCTCTAAATTCAACGACGATTGGCGTTGGTACATCACCTTTGTTTAGCAAAATTCTTGAATCACCACGGGTTGCGAATCTTACCGGAAATCTAAATTTAAAACGGAAATTACCGACAAAATCTTCTAATTTATAATTTTCACTGTTGATGTCCTCAAAAAATACCGATGGGCACAATAAATTTATTACAGTCCTTTGGAATCTTAATCCATGATTTTCCTTACCTACAGGCTGAACAATACTTTCAACTGTCGTTTTGATTTCGCGAACCGTTGCACCTTTGGAATAAATCAATTTACCTGGACCTAACTTCGGATTGAATACAGTTGTAAGCGATTGCTTTAATTCTTCTAATTCATCTGCGGAGGACGAATGAATATTTACGTTCAACGCCATCGGTCTCACTTCTAATTCGCTATCTATATAAGTAGCGCCATCCTGATAAGGAGCCTTTTGCGTTTGTACAGTAGCCGTAATATTCCCTTTGCCATCCACAGATTGAAGTAAAAAAGGGCGCCTATTTGATAAATCAATAGACTGCCCTCGCGTATTTATAAATGTTACTTTTTCCGTTATCATGCCATACCCCATTCCATAGCTTGTTGGCGTTGTACTTGTGCGTTTCGTCGAGCAATTTCTGATGGTGATGGTTTTTCGCCGTATACATGGATATGTGTTTCGCCACCATGATACGTTCGGGATCTATTAACAGATGAAGATGTTAAATTATTAAAACTGCCACCGTCCTCCACAGATGAAGCTAACCGTTGTGCAGCACCCGCAACTTTATTCACCGAATCATCCATACCTTGAATTAAGCCTTGTCCGATGTTAACACCAAAACCACGCATTACACGGCTTGGACTATGAATATCTAAGGCTGATTGAATGGTACGCTTGATACTATCAGCTATCTGTTTAGCTTTTGCTTGTAATGCACCTTCTTGACTAGCTAGTCCATTTAATAAACCTTGCCCAGCATCACGACCGACTTTTTCGAGCGATGATAATTCGGTGGACGTTGTTTTTGTAAGTGACTTAATTTTCGCATCCCATTCTTTTTGCAACATATCTAATTGTTTGTTAGCACCATCACGCAAACCTTTAATTTGCTTTTCGGTATCGTCTTTCATACCAACTAGCTCTTTTTCGGCTTGCTCCCTTGCTAACTTAGATTTTTTGGAGTAAAGATTGCTATACTCCGTTAATTGCGTGTCAGTCATGCTGTTTAGTGCAATTAATTGCGGAAGTGCATTGGGACCCATTTCTTTTAATTCCGCAAGCAAACCTTTATTAATCGCTTTATCTGATAACATATCAATTTGACGTTGCCATTCCTCAAATGCTAACACTTGTGAACTGAGGTTCGACATGAGTTCTTCGCCTGTAGCACCAATTTCGAATTTAAATTCGTCAAAAATCCCTTTGAAGTTAACTAAAGAAGTAGCGCGTTTGTCTACCGCATCTTCATAAGCTTTATTAAGTGCTTCTTCACTTTTAACTAAGTCTTCATTTACTTTTGTAATTTGATCAGAGTATTCTTTATTAGTTGCAGTCAACTCTTTGTTAATGGCTTGCACAGCTGTTTGATATGATTTCTGCGCTTCAATACGCTCTTTTGTGCCTTCTTCAAATAGAGTTGAGGTTCTTTCCCAAATAGCTGCTTCTTCAGTCAATGACAACTCTTCCAGT
The DNA here is from genome assembly GCF_050272495.1 of Solibacillus cecembensis. Classification (NCBI taxonomy): domain Bacteria; kingdom Bacillati; phylum Bacillota; class Bacilli; order Caryophanales; family Caryophanaceae; genus Solibacillus; species Solibacillus cecembensis. The sequence goes on from NZ_JBNNMF010000001.1 coordinate 141,765, forward strand.
GATTTCTTATCAGTTATATATTGCTTAATGCTTTCTAAATCCTCTTTATTGATAGCGTCGATTGATTTTTTGTAATTCTTTTGGGCTTCTACACGTTCTTTTGTGCCTGCAGCAAATTGCTCTGTTGCTAATTTCCAAATTTCAGCCTCGTCAGATATGCTTAATTGCTCTAACGATTTTTTATCATCAACATACAACTTAATAGCATCGTAACGTTCTTTTTGCGCCTTCTTCATTTTATCCGTGGAAGATTTGTCTACTTTATCTTCGATAGCCTGAGTTTTCTTAGCAGCATCTTCAATAAGTCGTTGCATTTTTAGATTTTCATCAGTTGTAAGTTTTCTTTTTGCCGTAGCAGCAGTACGCTTAATCTTAGCCAAATCTTCACCTAGACGTTTTTCAATCTTACCGATATCAGCGTTTGATTTTTCGATGAATTTCTTTTCTTCATCGCTATATTTTTTAGTAACATCAATTAAACCCTTCGCTACATCCGCCATTGCATTAGCGACGCGATCTTTTTTTTCTTCAACGCCAATCGCTAAACCTTCACCCGTATCTTTACCAATTGCTATCATGACACGCGACGGTGATTTTCGTTGAAGGACATTTGAAACGGAGTCGATAACCGATTGCCCTAAATCCCTTGTAGCTTTAGCGACATCATCGATTTTTCCGTTTATACCATTAATCAACCCTTGTACGATGTCACGACCTACTTGCAGCAAATCGATTGAGGCTAAATAATCGTATGCCTTATTCCAACCTTTAGATATTGCGTCAGCGGTCTCATTCATTTTAATTCCGACATTTTTGCCCATTGCTTGAAAACTTTTGTCGACCTTATCCGCCTTTTTATCGATCCATGAGGAAGCATCTTTGTAAGCTTGGGTCCAGTCACTTTTAATGTTACCGCCTAATTCTTTCATATGAGAGGAGACATCTCGCTTCATGACTTCCCACTTTGATTTAATCTCGCCTGTTTCCCAATCGACTTGTTTTACATGTTCTCCCGCTTGTGCCTTAGCTTCAGAAACAATTTCAGTATGCATTTCTTCCGCATATTTAATTGTTGTATCACGTGATTTTTTAGCTTCGGCAATCATCTTTTCCGCTTGTTCTGTTGTAATATCGCCTGTTTCATCACGCATACGAGTGATATGAGCAATGGATTCTTCGTACTGTTTATTCGCTTCATCGATTACTTTTTCTTTCTGTTCGACCGCATTCTTCACAACTTCCGCTGCCTGTTGAGCGCTAATTTCACTTGCGTCAGCTTTCATTTTTTCGAGGATAACTTTTTGCTCAACTTCATTTTCAGAAAGAACACGAACAGCATCTTCTTTCATTTGTTGATTAATATTATTAATAACTTCGCGTTCTTGGTCAGTTAAAGCTCGTTTTTCTTCTGTTGCAGTAGCCATAATTTCTGCAACTATTTGATTTTTCGCGGCTAATATTTCAATTTCCGTATCATGCGTTTGCTGACGCTTTTCTAATATTTTCGCTTCTTCATCAGAAGTTAAAGCAGAAGAATTTAAAAAATAATTGCTAAGGCTATCCATTTGCTCTTGATGCTTAACGTTAGCGCCCTCCACAATTTGAGAGTACATCGCATCAAATTTAGACGTCATTTCCGTAGCCATTTCGTCGGTAATAGTTGTGGAGGTCAAATGTAATTGACTTAACGATTGACCTACATCGTTAGAAATGTTGGTGAATCCTTCGACGGCTTTTATAGTCGATTCGGACACCCTGTTTGACCAATCCTCAACCTGTATAGACGATTCACCTAAATCTTGTGATAACGCGTAAACGCCCACGCCTAATGCACCCACTGCCGCTACCGTTAATCCAATGGGACCTGATGCAAATGCCAAAGCGGTACCGAGCAGTCCAACACCTGAACTTGCTCCGGCTAATCCTGCAATTAGCGGTGCTGATGCAGTTACAATTCCGCCAATGCCAGTAACAAACATACCTAAAACCGCTACTGCTGGACCTGCAACCGCGACAATACCGCCTATCGCTAACGTGGCTCCTTGTGCTTTAGGCGATAGGTCCGCAAACCATCCTGTAACATCTTCAACGGCTGTTGCTATTTTAGGTAGCCAATCTTCAGCTAAATCAAGCATTATCTTTCCAGCAGGTTCCAATGATGATGCAGCACTACGCGTTAAGTTATCCCAACGTTGCCCAAAAGTTTGTTCTTGAACTTCTGTCAATTTCCCCATCGTGCCTGCGACATCTGTTAAACCTTCGCTCATTCCAATAAGCGAGAACATTGCTTTTTCTTCTAGGTCTTCCCATTTCGTTCCGAATAGCGCTACACCTAATTGTGCTCGTTCCGCAGGACTTTCTAATGCTTGTAATTTTTTGAGGATAGTATCCATGGCTTCTGAACCGCGAATCGCTCCACTATCAATACCTTCAGTAAATTCGTGATAGTCGCCCATCACCATTTGAAGAACTGTGCTTGTATCGGCTGCTGATTTACCGCCTTTTTGAAGGTTTTTAATCATTTCATCTGCTGTTTCAGCGCTTACCTTTTGCGTTAATTGCATATATTCGTCTGTTGCTTTACCGTTTTGTTGTAAAGCGTAAGTGAAATCATCGATGCCTTCTGGTGCAAATAAGACAGCTAGCGCATCGGAAACGCCGTCACTACCATCCTTAATTCGTATACCAAACTCCTTTACAACATCATTAAGGTAATCTAAATTGTATACTCCGGCTTGTGCACCTTTTGATAATAGAGAAAAGTATTCATCCGCTTCGAAACCTAATGTGCTAAACAATCCAGAATACTCGGCTACGTTATCAAATAATTCATTCGAAAAGTTTAATCCGCTTTGTGCGCCATTAGATAATTGATCAAATGCTTCTTCGGATGTAATACCAAAGTTGACCATTAAGTTATTAGCGGCTCGTGTTACCTCATTAACATCCGAATCAAAAGATTTCGCTAATGCTAATGCGTTTTTAGTTACACCTTCAATTTCGCTACCGTCGATTTCCTTCATGTTTTGTTTGACACGTACAAGCGCACTCGTCACTTCATCTAATGACTCACCAAATCCAGCCTTCCATACATTACGTGCAGTGCCTTCGAGTTCTTTAGCCGCTTCTGCTGTAACTCCTAATTCCGCTTGCATACGCGCTTGCGCCGTATCAAATTGAGCCGCTACTGCAAGTGCACCTGTTCCTAATGCGAGTAAAGGAACCGAAACAGATGCCGTCATAGTGCCGCCAAGGTCCTTCATTTTGCCGCCTGTTTTAGATACATTTTCGCCAAGCTCCGTGACTGCTTGCCCGGCTCTCCTAGATACATCTTGTAACTCGTTAAGTTCTGTTGATACTTGATCTAATTCTGTCTGAAATCTGTTATATTGCGCTTGTGCTCGGTTAACTGCCGCCGCCTGTCGTTCAAGTGCTGCTTCACTTGCGTTTCCACTGGCAACCATTTCATCATATTTCTGACGCTGTTCTTGCAATTTAATAGATGATGCAGTTAATGACCGTTGTAAGATATCCTGTTTCTGCGATAAGCCTTCCACAGATTGACCATACTCGGTCCCTTGCGCACGTACAGCTTGTAATTCGCCACCCATCGCGCGTAAATTACGGTCAACTTGCGAAATGGTACCGTTAAAGTTATTCGCATCCATTGATAGACTGACTGCTAATGAGCCTATTTCTGCTGCCATAAATTCTCACCTCCTTTTATCCACAAAAAAATCACAACCACGAAATATCGTCGGCTGTGACTTCTTCTATAAATTCATCTTCATTTCCAAGTTCGTACCAAAAGTGAATATCTATTGCATCGATTTCGTGCAATTTGTACCCATTCTTTAATAGCGACCTGTACATATTTTTAATCGCTTGATATGGCGTTAAATTACTTACTTTCCCTCGTTTTCAGCTCCATTTAAAGCGTAGCCGCCAAGTCCTAAAATTTTATTGAACACGCGCATTAATTCTCCTTGGAAATCTTCTAACGCCGTACTATCCCATAATTGATCTAAAGTGAATTGGTGGTTAAACGCCTTCACAACGATTTCTGCTAAGTCATCTAATTGTTGCGTCGCGGTATACGTACCTTCTTCTTTTTTTTGTGCTGTGTCTTCGTTCAACTTCAACGCGTCACGCAATAATCGAGCTGATACAAAATCGTTTACAAACGTTTTATCGTTACCTTCAATTTTCAATGTAATTTGCATAATTCATCTATCCTTTTCGTTAATTACTCAATTTAATATAAAAATAAAAGGCCTTCCACAATTATTCTGTGGAGGACCTTCTTTTTACTGGATTATAAAATCGACACCAATTTCAGCCGCCCCTATCGGTTGGGGCTCATTAGGGAGTAGGAGGCTTTAGCGTAGCTTTTGTAACTGTTGCAAAGAATGTTTCTGCTGTTGCCACCACTCCTGTGTCGCGTGTATCAACTGTGTGTTTAATGTTACCGTCAATTAAAGGCAAAGCCTCACCACTGAAAGGATAAATTTTATAATTCGTTTCACCTTTTTTTCGAGTAGCTGCCGATTCTTCGCCTGGTTTTAATTTTGATTTAAAGAACCAAGTTAATTTTGAGCCCGATTCAAAGCCAATCGCAATCGCATTTGGTGAATCGTTTGAGTTTGTAATAATACCGCCCTCTGCCGACATTTTATGACCATACCAATCAACTAAAACTTCTGTTGGTAAATCCGCCGTTTCACCTGCTATCGTAATCGAGTCAAGTTGAGCTTCCGAATCTACCACACGATCTCCTGCATCTAATGAAGCTTCCGAAAAGTTTGGTGTAAGCGTTAAAGAAATCGGCATTGTTAATGTTTTAACATCGCCCCAATTTTCCGCTTGTTCATCCGTCATTAATGCATAATGAATCCGTTTCAAACTAATTTTCTGTGGTTTTTCGTTTACTGTTGTCGCTGCCATTTACATGACCTCCTTATTAATATTCATCAAAAAAGGCGAACTGCAACACTTTGTTAAAGTGCGAGTCGCCGTCTGATTTTGGGTTATCATATTCTAATGTTCTTTCGTAATCTGCTGATTCTAATAACTTTTTTACGTCTTCCACAAGCTGATAATAGTTGCCTTTTGACCATACATTAACCTGTATCAGCCTTTTGGTTTCAAATTCTCGGTCAGCTGCTTCTAACGCTGCGGAAGAAGTAACTTCTAAGAATGTAATGTACTGATTCGGTATATTAGATCCTGTTGGAACCGAATTAAATAACACAGGTAATTTCGTTGAAACTAATGCAGTAACGACATGTTCAACAATATCAATCATAGGTTTTTCACCTTCTTGATTTCGTCAATCATAACTTGTGTCGCTTCAGCTTTACTCTTAGCGAAAGCACGGGAAAAGAACGGGTTAGGTGCTGTTGCGCCCCATGTGACAAGTTGGCGCTTTCCATTTTTTAATGCGTATTTATTACCTGCTGAACGTCCACCCTCCACAATATGAGCATGGTACGCTCCGCCTGAGTGGATTTTTACTTCTCCTTCTTTAGCCCGTTTAATTTTGATGTTCTTTTTCAACGAATGTTCGTCTAGTGCTCCGTCATCTTGTGGCGCTTCTTCAATTGCCGCTTTTTTCACGACTTCTGCTGCTTTATTCAAAATCTTGTTTTCCTCGGCTTCTTCTATCGGTAATCGCACTAAACTTTGCAATATAGCCTCTAAGCCCCTCATATCAAGATCCATTTACAACACTTCTTTCAAAATAATTGTTAACCACTGATTAAGCTCATCATCATTTATTGGTGGAGAATCCATTTCGTACATTGTGCCACCGACTAATTCTCCCTCTACCATTTTTCCACCTATATTAATTCGCATTCCAGCGTGTACATCTTCACGATACCTGATTCCTAAAATCTTTTTTCCGTGCCATTGCGTAGCATCTGAATTAAATACCCGATAACCTTTTTGAGTTTTAACCTCGGCCCAAACTCGCTTATAAGGTGTCCAATCTTTAGATGGCCAACCATTGATAATTTCCCCTGGTGGATTAAAAAAAGTCACACGTTTATTCATGCGACCAGAATTGTTATTGTGTTGATAATTCATCGGGATTCACCCACTTTAACTGCAAAATTATCGTTTGTAATCCGTATGGAATAACCTCTCCACTTTTACCAGCGCTATAAACAATGCGGTTCTCATAATAATGAGTAGCAAGCATGTGGACGGCTAATCTATGTTGCGAAAAAACGTCATTGCCCTCCACAGATTTATGGTAGTAGTCAGATGGTTGTTTTACTCCGGCATTAGCCAAATATAAAATTGCTGATTGCAAAAATAAAGATAGGGACGAATTTTCATCATCCCCATCAATGCGCAAGTAATCTTTTAAATCATCTAAAAGTATATTCACAGGTTATCACCCTCCTGATGTTTCGAGAGCTTCTAAACGTGCGATGATATCGTTGTACTGTGTTTCCGTACCGAAGCCATCTTTACCATTTGCTCCTGTAGTACCTTTTCCGGCAACTCCTGGGTCACCTTTAGGACCAACAACGCCCTCAATTAATTCCGCGAAATCAGCTCCTGTTGGTTCTTTACCAGTAGCAAACATTGCTTTTAATTCATCTTTCGTTTTAGCCATTTGAAATTAATCCTCCTATCCAATAATAAAATCCGAACCAATTGTCATTTGCCCAATTGTGGGCTGATTAGGGCGTTTTTACTTCCGCAATACGGAATGCTGAAGCTAATTTAATTTGGTGATCTAACCATGCAGTAACTACAAATTGCTCAACACCTGTTTTGATGTCTTTAGCGCGATCAAATAATTCATTTAAATCATAATTAAAGTGAGAGTAATTAAAGTCTCCTACAATTGGTTCCGTTGCACTATCGATGAAAATAGTTGGAATACCTAAAATTTGTTCTGGTTGTGCGGCATACAAAGATGCATTTCCATTTGCTAATTCTTTAATCATTTTAAGGTAGTCTACTCTAGACATAGCTACCTTTGCATTTTCGCGATAATCTTCATGTAAATCCGCATACGCGTTAATGATAGAATCGTATTTAGATTCGCCTTCAATACGCTTTAAAGCTGTTGGACCTGTACGATAGAAACTCATGTGTTCCTCGCCTGCTTTTGGCGTTTTCGCAAATGCTACTTTCTTTTCTTTTGCTGCCACACCTGACTTCAATGCATTTTCAACATGACCTACAAGTTCCGTGTCAGTGCCATTTAAAACTGTTTCCGACACACCTGCAAATACTTTAAATTTAAAGCGACCAAAAGAAACTGTATCACCTGTTAATTTAAGTTCTTTCGCCGTTTCTTTGTCAGCAATGAAGTCATCATCATCTAATGTATAGCTAAGTTTTGGAATTTCTAAGTTTGTAATGCGTGTAACTGCTGAATTGCCGCGCAATGGATTCGTCGCTAATGGTTCCATGATGATTTCATTTGATACTGTTTTAGGCAAGAACTTTCCACCACCAGTACTTGAATCATCGCCTAGAACAGCTCGTACTTCCGTAGAAACAGGTTTATTCAACATAGCTGAACGGATCAGCTCTGCTTTAGCAGCTGTAACTTTTTGCTGTGGATTATCAATACCACCTAATGTTGCGTTTTTAGCAGCTTGTTGTTGAGCGAACTTCGCTTGTTGTTCCGCTTCTAATTCATCGTGTTGTTGTTTAATTACGTTAAAGCGCGCTTGTAAATCTTCTTTCGATTTTTGTTGCACTTGAATATCTTCAATCGATGCAGATGGGTCGATCGCTTTTGCTGAAAGGTCACCCTCTACTTTTTTTAATTGTTGACCAATCGTCGCCATTGCTTGCTTTAATTCGTAAAGTGTTTTATCGCCAAAAAATTGTAAATCTTTTAAAGGTAATACTAATTTAATTGCATTTTTGTGCTCTAATGCTTTTAATAGTTGTTTAGTTTGTGTTTTCATGATTTTTCCCCTTTATATTAAAGTATTGTATTTAAATAAGTTAGATTCGCCTCTGAATCTGCAAGGATACGTTCTCGTAAAGCTTTTTCTTCCGCACTCATTACTGGTGAAGATGGCTTTGATTGTACAAGTTGTTGTGGTACATTTTTGTATTGTTTGATTAATCTTTCGTCAATGCAAGCCGCCGCTTGATTGAAATCATCAATCGCATCGCAAAGCCCATAATTAAAAGCCTCTTCAGCAGATAGCCATGTTTCGGCATCTAAAAGAGACTTTAGTGTGTCACTATTTAGTTTATCTCCTGCCTTATCTAAGTAAGATTGGATTACAGACTCGTTAATGCGCTCGATATCATCCGCAGCTTTACGAAGCTGTTCCGCATTACCACTCGCCCACGTCCAAGCGTTGTGGACCATCATTAAACTATTGGATGCCATTCGAATTTCATCCGCAAACATGGCAATTACAGATGCGATTGATGCGGCTAAGGCATCGACGTGAGCAATTACTCTAGCTTTATGACGTTTCAACATGTTACCAATAGCTAAACCTTCAAAAACACTACCTCCTGGGCTATTAATGTATACATTGATGGTTTCTACATCATCACCCAATGCGTCAAGCTCGCTTTTGAAAGTAATTGAAGAAACCTCTCCAAGTTCTTCCCACGCCCACTTTGTAATCTCTCCGTAAATGAAAATATCCGCTGTTTTACCATCAGTTGATGCCTTCATTTGAAAAAACTTTTGTAATTGTTTTTTAGTCACTTTTCTCACCTCCTCCCACAGTTGAAGTAGTAGTGGACTTACGCTCTGCAATAGGTAAATCGATTGGATATAAATCTCCACTGATCCATAATTGATTTGCCATTTCTGACTTATCTGGCGGCAAATCTTCAAATTGTCTAACCTCATTTGGCTTCATACCAGCCGAACGTAACATCATTTGATAAAACGCAGTACGTGCAGCTGTATCGCCACGTAAGAGAGCACCGAGGTTAAACTTAAAGTACATTCCATACTTTCTGTCGTCTTTCGTGAGCAACTTACGGTTAAATTCATGCTCGTATTGACGTACAATCGGCGATAGTGTCATTTGTACAAAGCGAATCATCTCTTGTTCATTGCTACCAAAAGTACCGCCGCCTGTTTCATTCAAAAAACTAACTGGTACATTAAATACGTTAGCTACGCGAGAACGTGTAATTTTTTCGGAAGATAACGTATCGGATGCAAAGTATTCCTTTTTTAATTTATCAATCTCTACGCCAGGCTCTTTAAATAAAATACCGCCATTTTCTTTATAAAAACGTCGGAAATCACCTATAATTTGATCGCGCGTATCGTTGCTAACATTCGCTGCGTAACTCAAAATAAACGATTCTTTCTTCTCCATTTCGGAAAGTGAGAAATCTTGAACTGCTTTATCATACTTAATTGTATTTGCTAGAACTTTTATTGGACTAAGACCATTCCATCTATTAGGACCGCGAATGTGCTTAACATGAATCATATCCATGTTGTGGACGTACATATTTTTGGATTCGCCACGCACTTCGTACCACAGCGAGCCATCATCACGGTCAATAAATTCAGTAACACATGACGGATCCAGTGGAATGATTTCGCTCGGTTGCATACGCACGTCACGTAAAATAACCGCATACCCGTTACCACTTTCATTACGACTGACTTCTAATGCGTTGATAAAGTCAAATGAGCTCATGTTTTGGTTCGGTTCATTAATCAGAACATCTGCCGCTTGATTGACGATTACATCATAATTTTGATGCAATTTAATCGGTAAAGTGGATAAAGTGTTGGATAAACGCGTAATCACACTAAAAATTGTTTCGTTTGTAGCTAATTGACTGTTATCGATTCCCCAAAAGGTTCGCCCTGACCAATCACTAAAGTCATAACCTTTCCCTTTCCAACTCGCGTAAGCCATGTAAACTGCTTGTTTTGTACGTTGCCATAATTTCAATTTTTCACCTCCTCGTTATAAATCCTTTAGTGAAATAAACGCTATATCTCCATTACCTACAATTGAAGTGAATTTCTTCATAATTTCTACATGAGCATTTAAAAAAGCCGCGAATCCATCGATTTTTCGATAGCGCGACTGCTTAGTAGGCATTTTATTTTTATTTCTGTCTTCCACAAGAACGACATTGTTGGTGTACCAACGGAATAATCGGTTATTATTGAAAATTACATTCCCATCAATAAAGCGTTCTTTCGCATCATCTAATGCGGGACCGAGTGTAATGAAACCTTGACGAACTACTTCTGTTTTAAATCCATATCCTTGTAACATTTCAACTAATCCAAACGCTTTCGCTGGATCGTACATAATTTTTTCAATCGGATATTTTTTGGACTGTTCAACGTACCAATCGAATACATATTCTTTTTTGACGTATTCTCCTGGAACGATGGTTAATAGACCTTCCTCTTGCAAGCTGTAATAATCAATTTTTTCGTTATCGCTATCAACCTTAGCTTGCGGTACCCAAGTATGGCCAAGTAAAACAATCTCGCCAGTCTTTGGAATTGCCCATTCAAGATAAGCTGACGTATGGTCCTCACTGTCGGAAAGGTCAAAGCCCCCCACAGCTGATGAAGTGGCAGTGGAATAGTCAATCGTTTTATCGTTGCGCTTTAATACCTCGTAATCCAAAAATGAAGCCTCGTTACTGCTCTCGAATTTGTTAAAACGCTTCGTGATAAAGTCATTTCGCTCAGATGGTGTACGTTTGGCCTTCTCCCAATCTTCAATCATATCCGCTAATTTAATCGAAACTCCCATGTTCGGATTTGCTTTAACCCACATTTCAGGGATATCGAATTCCTCTACACTGTCTAGTTCGGCAATGTAGTAAAAAGTTCTGTCATCCACGATATCGCCGTTTAAAACATCTGCTGATTGCTCGTAATAGTTAACTAACGGACCATCTAATTGATATCCAGCAGTTGTAATATAAATGAGCAAAGGTTGCGTACGACTTTGACGACTGTTCTTAATAACGTTGATTAATTTGTAATCCTTATATTCGTGTATTTCATCAAATACTCCGATGTGCGTATTTAATCCATCAAGCTTTTCCGAATCGGATGCTTGTGGCTCTATTTTGGAAAACGTAGCGTCAAAATGGATAGCATCGCGCAAAGGTCTGAAACGTTTAGCAAGTGCTGGAGAAGATTTAATCATAGCTTTCGCTTCATCAAATAACAGTCTAGCTTGTTTCATACTGTTCGCTAATAGAACAACATCCGCTCCATTTTCCTTATCCTTAGATGCGCCATAAATCGTTGCTCCAGCAATCTTAGTTGTCTTCCCTTGTTTACGTGCAACAAAAATAAGCGCCTCTTTAAAGCGCCTAACACGTGTATCTTTATGGACCCAACCGAAACAACTACCAAGTGTGAAATGTTGCCACGCTTGCATTACTAATTGATTGAATGCCCCTTTAGAGGGTTTGCAAAATTTTTCAATAAATTGAATAGGCCTGTGAGCTAGCTCTTCATCGAAAATCCAAGGGAAATCATCCGCGCCCTGTCGTTTTAAATCGTTCAAATGACGTTTAGACGCTTGTATAACTTTTTTGCATGCTGTTATTTTGCCTTCAACAACTTGATTAGCGTACCAAGTAGCCAACAAAACTGGTGAAGGTTTTACAACAATCAATAAGCCCTCGATTTTAGAAACTGTCGAATCCATCATCAGTATGTCCACCACCCAACTTAAATTCCTTGCGTTGAGCTGGAGTCAAACCTAAAGATTTCAATAAATTATTTAAAGTTTGCACGGCTTTAGTCAATTCAATCGAAAGAGGATTCTTGATAAAGTTAGTTGCTTTTGCTTTATTGGTGTGTTCCATCATCAACGGCATTTTTTTCAATTCAGTTTGCATACGCTTGTAAAATTCATAAGTTTCAACATATAACGCAATTAATTGATCATCAGATGGTTGATAATTATCACCTAAATAACTGCGCAACAACTCATTTGTGACTTTTTCCATAAGGTACCCCCCTTTCATAAACTCTTCCGCGTAGCAAAGGAAGGAGGCAGTCGGTGTAACGCCGTTTGTCCTAAATGTTTAGGTCTAGGGGGGGCTACCATCGTTCCTCGTTCTCTGCTGCACGAATTACCGTAATCTTGTCAGAAAGTTTATTTAGTTTATTTGAATGAATACTATGTTGTTGATTGTGACAAGGATTGCAAAGGCTGCGTAGGTTTTCAATGGTTAATGCAAACTGCATGTCATCTTTAACTTCGATGATGTGATGCACCATGTCCGCTTTGCGAATACGTTTGTTTGATAGGCAATCTTGACATAGATAATTGTCACGGATTAATGCCAATTCACGACAACGTTTCCAATCGGATGAATGATAGAAACGGTCTAGTTCTTTATCACGTTTATGCTTATCGTAGGACTGCTGCAAGGCTAATCGCTACCTTCTATATGTGTTGGTAATTCATCGTCACAATCCTTCTGCAACAAAAGCGATGATAATGGATGTTCAAGTTCGTGTAACCTCATTGCTTCAGATGGCGAATATCCGCAATATTTTTTACATCCATACTTGAAACAAGCATTAGCGCCACCTAACGACATACCAACTAAACTAAATAGTTTGTGCAACCATTTCATTTCCCTCTCACCCTTCCATTCTTCTTTGAATACGTCAGCCCATTTACTCTTTCAAGCCCCTATAGTTCAACTTATATGTCGAACCGTGTTGGAATTTTTGGTATTTTTCCCATTTTATTACCACATCCGGTATGATAGAATTTAAATAAATAATCAGAATAGGAGGAATAATATGAAAAAGAAACTTAGTTTTGCCTTATCTGCTTTGTGTCTTTCTGTATTGTTAATAGGAGCAACAGCTCCATCTGCAAGTGCATCTGGTGGTAAATGCCACGGTCCTTTATATTGCAAAGACCAATTTTGATATTATCTATTTTTTAATAACCAAGTAGAAGGAACAGTCAAAAACTTTTTGGCTGTTTTTTTGTGCATTAATTAATCTTCATTTCCTTCTCACCTTCCCATTCACTTTCTTGTACGTTTGCCGATTCGTACCCATCAACTCACGTAAATCATGTTGCGATAACTATTCTTTTTGTGATTGCTTAAGACGATGAACATCAGGTTTCTTTGCGTTTAATTGCCGTCGTGTATCGTCATCGATTAAATCGTAAATTGTCATGCGCTCACCGCCTTCCACAGATTATTGGGCAAAAGAAAAAGCCACATCGTAATTGATGTGACTAAACATTATTTTTACTATCCATTTCATTTTTACGTTTAACAATATCCTCTTTATAGAAGAGTCGGTCTCTTGGCAAATCTTTAATAGGTGTTAATACACCACGTTTCACGAGGTTGTTCAAATTTTGACGTGAGCATTGTAGAATTTCCAGTGCTTCAGTTGTATTGATAATTTCACTTTGTATATACTCGGTAAGTTTTTCTTTGGAATTGAAAGAGTAGTTTTCAGACATTAGATTTCACCACCTATTGTTTATTGCTTTTTATCATTGTAACAACAGTCGCACCCAATACTACTATTGTTACAACAGTTAAAATAATAATAACAGTCGTCATAATAATCACCTCGATTTTTTTATTATGTTCTATATTCGTTGAATAGCATTTCAAAATCGTTTATATTTAAGTTAGAAGGCTAAGGGTTCGAGCCTTAACCTTCTTTTTTAAAACTTTGTTGGGTGCTACTTCTTTGAGGTAGTGCCTTTTTTCTTTTCTTGCTTTTTGATTTCTTTAGCTTTCTTACTGTTTATCTTCGCTGTTTGGAAGTTAACTAGTGCGATTGCTAAGTTTACGAACGCTGTAAGCGCTACTACTCTTTCAAGTTCCAATTCCTTACCCCCTTTCTATAATTTAATTATAACATTTATGTTTACTCACGTCAATATAAATATGTAATTTATTTCATTAAAAGTAATTATTTTAAACATTAAAAACATCTTCTTCCAATGCATAATAAAAAGCCGCAACTCGTAGTGAGTGCGACTTTTATGTGTTGATTATGAAATATGGAATTTAGTTACGTTAGCTAAATTATATCCCCACATGTGATTGCTACCAGGCTTTACAACTACCTTTTTGTTCTCTATGGTTTCAGCTACCATTTTCACAGCAGTTTCCATATTCAAAGCACTAATATTTGCAACGAAACTATCTTCATCGTTGAAATAATATGTAACTTTAAAATTATTCACCTTACTCACCTCCAATCCACCTACAATTGTAAGCAAATAATTGACGAAAGGACATGATAAAAATCTGATAATAAAAAGCTATACCAATCAGGTACGACTAGTGACTTTCTAAATTAGAATCGTATTATTAATTTGTAAATACAGCTGGTATGTTAATCGCTATAAAATAATCTATTTCTTGGAGCTTTGTTTTGTATTATTTTTCGGAGCTTGAGCCTTCTTTACTTCTTGATAGTTGTAAGGTTTTGCCATGCTATCTTGGAAAGCTACATCAGTTGCTTTGAAGTTTGTATTAAGAGCTTTGTTTCCGTTATTAGCAGTCATTAAAGCAGCACTTTTAATTTTAGCATCTCCTGAATCGTAACGCATTACATCAGAATGATACCAGTTACCACCAACTTTTACAGCATTCCATGCGTGTGCATTACCAGTACTACCAACACCATGTACATAACGAGATTCAATTCCGAATCGTTTGTACAACTCAGCTGCATAGTTAGTGTAACCAGTACATGAGTTACCGATATCATAACCCAAGATAAACTCTTTATCTTCATCAATACCCTTACCATTAGTGATTTGTTGTCCAACAAAATCAACGATAGCATGTACAACTTCTGCATCAGTTTTTAATGAGTAGTTGTCTACAATGTGTTTTTCAGCCTTGTCTAAAATGTTATTCCACTCTTTATCTCGAGCTTCTTCACGGTCATTATAAACATAAATTGTATTCTTATAAAGACCTTTCTTAATTTCTTCTACTCCAATTTGAAGCGTATTACCATAGCTAGTATATCCTTGAATTTTCTCACTAATGTCCATAGAGGTAAAGTAATACATACCTAGCTCTTCTTCGTAATCTTTAGAAGAGTAAACGATTAATTCTTCAGGTCGTGATTCACCTTTATTGAAGTAATCAACAGCAATTTGTTTTAACTGCTCTAATGATTTTAGGTCAGTCTTTTTGTATTCTTGTGTCTGAACTGAAGCTGCTTGAACTGGTTCAGATGATGGTGCTCCAAATAAAAGTGCTGCTGATAAAATTGCGCTTGCACCTAATACTTTAAATGATAAGTTTGTTTTCATTTTAGTTTCCTCTTTTCCAATCCATATACGATAATAATTATTATAGAATATAATGAAATATATGTCATTACAAAAAAATACTACCAATTTAGTAGTCTTTTATGCTTTTTTTATAAATACGCATACAAGTAAACGTGTTTGTTAATTTGCTATTAAAAAAGCCGTAAGCAATCGCCTACGACTTTGATGTAAAACTCGATAATATCAATTTACATTGTTTTATTGTGAACTTCGCTAGTGTAAGGAAGTTCACCAGTATTTTTTAATAAAAATTAGCAAAGGATAGAGTTTACCTCCAGAGGAAATAAGAACACAAGTCGTAGAACTTAGTCGATTTTTGTTATAATATGTAATCTTCCATAAAAATTACCTATTGTTTTTTTATAATTGATATGTTAATATAAAGATACCTCGAGGAAAATTAAGGAAACAATAGAAAAGGTATCTATATTTAACACTAAATGTATAATTAAATAGTTGTAAAAAAGAATAATTATTAAGGGAGTTTTGTAAATATGAAAAAATTAAAAGTACTTACAATGACAGCTGCGTTATCAATAACAGGTCTTGGTTTATTTCCAATAGAAAAAGCTGATGCATCAGAATTAATTAAATCAGAAGCAATTTTAGATGCTTCAGCATTAGATTTTGATACATCAGTTTTAGATTCACAAGTTTTAAATGAATTAGATGATTCAATTTCAACTAGATCAATTTCAGGTTCAGGTTGGCAAACAAAAGGTGGAATAAAGGCAAAAGTTTCTACTGATAAAGATCAATATGGCCTTGGTGAGTCTGTTAAAGTTAAAGCAGAAAGGTCTGGTAGCAGTCCTACAGTTTATTATCGAGTAGATATATATAAACAGGAAGGTTCAATGTGGAATAAAACACCTGATTCTGGAAAAAAGGGTACCTTTTCAAGTGGAGCACATTCTGTGACACTTAAAACTTACGGTCCTGGAATGTATAAAGTCTACTTCAAAGTGTGGGCAGATTCTAGTGAAGAATATTGGATTGGAGATTGGGAAACTAGTTTTAGTTCTCATTAAACACAAAGGGAAACAACATTTTTTTATACAAAAATTCAACGTTACTCTACAAGGAATTATCATCAGGTGCATCCTTACGGGATATCCTCGTGATAATTCCTTTCTTTTTTACTTTTTTTGGTAAGTATACGTTTTTTAAACCCATCCAATCCGTTTAGCTGTCTCATCAATCAAGGCATTCCGTTTCCTCAAGACCTTATTCCTAGACATATATAAACAGTCCGCTATTTCCTCCCACTCATAACAATTATTACCTATATCCCAATAACGCATGTCTACGATTGTCTTAAGATCGTCGTCCAATTCGCTATATAGCTTTTCTATAATGTGTACAATATTTTGCAAATGTTGATAACGTGTATCGTTAGCCAGTATGATTGCCTTATTGCCTGTTGTATCAGAAATCCGATTAGCCTTACCACCGCCTATATTTGTGTCAGCTTTTTGATAAGCATTTAACAATTCCCATTCACGATAACGTAACTGTTTTCTTAAATCATCTAAGCCTGACCAATATTCCTCGATTGCTTTATTTTGTGCTGCTGATAATTTGCTCATTTTGCCCTCCACAGATGATATTTATAGTTGTGCGAGCGCCTTTCTAATTTCACCATTAGAATCATGCACCGATTTTAAATAGGATTCCAAGCCATTGACACTCTTTTTATCTATTAATAGTTCATTCTTCAATATCGATTCTAAAGCCATCAGAATCGTTCGAGAATAACCTTTAAACACCCACCTACTATTTGTTTGCTTTGTAACGCGACTTGTCACACCTTCTAAGCGTTCGATTTGTAAATTCATTGAATCATATTCACTGACGCGAACATTACCTAAATCTATTAAAACTTTTCTCTCTGCCATCGTTATCCCTCCGCAAGTTTATCGTTCATTTTCATATGTCTATAAGGCTCTTCTCGACGTCTTATACTCTTTTAGGTGTATTTGGTAGGGTAATAGATAAAACGGCTAAAATGATGGGTATTTTACGTTAAATCTTCACTCTTCACAAAAACACCATTAACCATCTTTCCAGTACGCCCTTTAATTTCATCGTAAGCTTGATTAACACATTCATGTAAATCCATGCCGTTTTGTTGAGCAAGAATGATTAACGTTACGACTACATCACCAATTCCATCGCGTAGCGCGTCTTTATCATTACGTGCTAATGCAGCTGCTACTTCCCCAACTTCTTCTGTTACTTTTAAAAATTGCTTTCTTGATTTGGCTTTATCCAATCCTTTGTTAATTGACCATTGTTCGATATTTGTGATTAATTCGTTCATAATTTCTTTATCCAATTCGTTTCATCTCCATATCTTCGTGCGTACGTTTAGAACGGCAATATTCGATTTTGCCTCTGCCAATACCTGTCTCTTTGGCAATACCACTTATTCCCCCTACAGCAATTAAAATGCCACCTTTATATAACTCATAAACTGGATACTTATTATTTAATTGACATTTCACTCTAAATTGTCTGCAACGTTGACGTATTGCATCTTCGCTAACTTCCCATTTTTCAGCAACTTGCTCATACGTGTATATTTCACCATCTTTACGGAGTTTCTGAATAAGTTCGTCATTCCATTTCAAATGCGGTTTTGTTGACGTTTCATCACCTTCAACAACTTTACGTTTACCAACTAATTTAGATAATTTAGTGCCTAATTTTTCGAGCGCTTTACAATTCTTGCAATCTTCATTTCTCACGCCATGTGTATCGCATTCACATTGATCTGATAACTTATCGATTTCACGCAAAACTTTAAGTCGCTCAACTCTTAACTCCTTAGCATTCACTTTAACTCCCTCCATCCGTCTTTTTCTAATACTGCAACGATTGGCGAAAAGTGAGGTACTACAATCTCAACCTCCGCTTCTTCATCGATTAATACATATCTCTTCATGCGTAATTTTTTATCCTCTAATAAATTGGCTCGCTGTTGTCGGGCTGTTTTTGTTTGGACTGGAATGCCGTTTTTATTCATCTGCATTTAGAACACCCCGATTAAATTTATAGTTGTCCGTATTTTAAGAAATGTCGTAACTGGTATAAAAAACGATGGTAAATGTTATGGCCAATTAATGTTTTACTCATTGGACAAATTTCGAAATTGTATTTTACCTTCAAGCTCTCCAGTCGACCTTTTAACGCTTTCGGGTCGTATTTACTACGATATTTCCCTTGCGCTAGGTTTTCGTCAAAATGCTCGTCCTCGACAAAGATAACGAAGCGATTACCCTGCGAACGAATCAACTCATTGATAAAAGCCTGCTGCGTATCCTTTTGTAAATTGCCACAAATTTCATCGACCGAATTTTTACGTTCTACGAAACTTTTAAAATAGGTGTCGCGCATAACGCCCATTTCGGGATTAGCTGGCAACATGAATGAATAATCGCCTGTATCGATTTTTTGTATTTTCATTTGTACGTTTTTTTGTTTGAAATAATCGATGATATGAACACTGTTTTTTTCTCGCGTGTCCATGATAATAATCATTGTTTTTACGAGCTCATTAATTTCTTTGTCTGTGTATTTGAAATGGGTCAATTCGAATCACCTTCAAACGCTCTAGCGAAACAAACAAACGCACAAGCTAGATATGCACACAGCATTTCAAAACGTCCTGGTGTATAACCCCAAAGAATCGCTATCCACATAACTAAAAATGCGCATCCTAAAAATAAACTAAATTTACACATTCATTTCGCTCCCTTCGCAAATGCCGTTGCTCGATCAAAAAATTCTTTCTTCAAAGCGTTTGTTTTTTTGTTTTCAAATTCTACATAGTCAGTAAATTTATCACCCCAACCGTTTTTCTCTAATTCAATTGTCCATTGATAAAAAATTTCTATGGAATTTTTATCTTGTTTAAGCCATTCTTCTAATTTTTCGTTGTCTTGCCATCCACAGAAATGAAGCATAGCCTTTTGCATTGACTGATCGACTGGATTCATATTTTCAAATCTTTTAAACCATGCATCGATTTCATCAAAAATTGGTTCAGCTGCCTTCAGCACATCACCAGATATATTTTTATGGTTGGATAATTTCAGTGAGCCGTCTTTTTCACGCTCAATGACTCCACCTGACTTCCAAATTCGTGATAAAACATTAAGAACCAATTCCTCCCACCTTTCGGGTTACTGAATTTTGCCGAAAACTTCTAATAACCCCTTTAAAACCCCTGTTTTTTCTTTAATAACCCACCCTCACGCCTACAGCTATAAGGGTTTGATACAAATTAGGTTATTTGGGTTACATGATTCGGGGTTAAAGGCTCTATATATACTTATATATTTATTTTTATTTTTTAAATTAACCTAAAAACAAATAACCTTAATAACCTAACCCTTTAAATAACCACTTCAAACCCTTGATACAACTGAATTTGTATTTTTTTAACAAGGGTTATTAAAGGGTTAAAAGTGTTATTAAACTAGCTTAAAACCACCCGTTTCACCGTTTTCGGTAACCCCTTCAATAACCCCTAAAGTTGGCTTTCTTTCATTTAATGTAATTCCCGTTAGGAACGCTTTATTTTTAGCGCCCTTCACTTTTCCGAATCCTTTTGTCTCTAACATTCGATAAAATGACCGATTTCCGATTTGTCGCTCACCCGAATTAAGACACCATCTGTCATAAACTTTATAAAGCTCCTGCGCTTCAATGCGGATCGCTTCGTTTTTTGGCTCGTCGGTGTAGCAAATTTCCGAAAGGAACGGCGCCAATATATCCATTTCTTCTTTGTAATTACCTGTCGCATCCACCACAACGCGTGGCTCTTTGATGCCTGACTGCTGCCACTTCAAGCAACCTTCTAGCGCCCAATTTAAGATGCCTGGCATTTCAAGCGACAACTTTTCTTCTAATTTTTTATCACGTTCATGTGGTTTTAGATTTAAAGTGAACGGAATGATTTTTACACGTCGCCAAATACCTTCATCGACACCACCGATAATCGGTTTGTGGTTCGTAGTGAAGAAAACTTTGAACTCTGGAATGAACTCGAAGAATTCTTGTCTTAGGAAACGGGCCAAAATCGGCTCCCCACCTGTAATTGTTTTTACAAGCGATTCCTGTAACTTTTCCCCTTCTTCCGATTCAACCGCCGATACAAATCTTGCACTAGCTAAACGGGCAATATCATTGTTTGCACCTGTATCTTTTTTCTTGATAAACGTGTCGGATTTCGTTTGCAGTCCATAGTCACCCATTAGATTTTTAATAATATTTACGAATGTGGATTTACCGTTTGAACCCCCACCGACAAGGAAATACATACCTTGTTCACTAATATCTCCTGTGAGTGAATAACCGACTAAACGCTGCATGTATTCAATTAAATCTGTATCACCTTTGAAAATTTGGTCTAGGAAATTTAGCCATGTTAGACACGTTGCTTTTTCATCAAATGAGACATTCGATATTTTGGATAATCGCAAATCACGATCATGTTGCTGCAGCTTGCCATCTTTTAAATTGATGATGCCATTTTCCACATTGAACAAATATTTATGACGGTCGAATTCTTCTCTCTCCGCTGGCACCAATGGCATTAAATCTTTGATGCTATTCATGCGGATATTACGTTTGCCGCAACTGCGAGCCCAGCGCACTTCCATTTCATCATCAGACTTTTCTAATTCACGTAAAACTTTATTTGCTATACGCTCAATTTGCATTGCTCGGTCAACTTTCCAACGCTTACCGTCCCATAAATACCAATAGCCTGTATCACCGACAAAACGGATAACATGACCATATGAATGAGCGATACGTTCAGCATTTCCTAATTCATTTAAACGGAATTTCTTCTTTGGTTTTTCTTCCTCATCCGCTGCCACTGCATCACTGTGGAAGTCAAAGGAAAACTCAGCGTATTCTTGTTCGTGCTTGTGCTCTAAAACGGTGGTAGTGGTAGATGCAATCGCCTTCGCAAGCGTTCGTTCACCGTATGTTTCGCCTGTATCGCCATAAGTGATTCTGTCCCATTTATCACGCGCTAAGCCTGTTTCGCGGAACATTGCATCCATACGCGTTGCTGATTTCCCTGTCCAGAATGCAAGGTGATTACACAAAGCGATATCCGTTGATGAATGGTCGTTATCAACAATTAACTCACCTTTATACATCGCTCGAATTTCGTCACCAGACTTACTTCTAAACATGCGCTCCCAAAGTTGCTCGTTCGAGAATTTGATTTCATCTTTTTCGAATTCGCTTAAATTAACTCGACCTTGTATATCGCTATCGTCAAAGTACTGTTCAAATACTTCTGCAAGTTCTTCTGTACGTTCTTCAATCCCATTTGAATTTTCGGTATTACCAGTGAAAGAAAAATAGCGGCCATGTTGGTAAATTTCCAATCCATGCTTTACGGATTTTCGGCCCGTACCTAAAACAGATTGTGGAAGGCTCCCCTTGATGATTACATGTAGACCTTTTCCGCTTGGTGAAAATTCCGTATATGAATCTAATGTTTCAATGATTCCGTTAGCAAATTCATTCGGTTTGCCGTCCACAACACAATTATCAATATCAATGCCGATGTAAGTGTCCTGACGCGAGAACACGAAACCGATGCCGTCATAGCCGCCTTGCATATAGAATTTAACGGCTGTTGCGAACGTGGACCATGTACGACGATCATTCGAACGTGCTTCATTTCCATCTACTTGATACGGGATTTTCGTAGGCTTGCCGTTACGTTCTTCTTTGCGCCATAAAATCCATTGGGGTAACATTTTTAAATCATTGGGTATGTCGTTAAAGTTTATTGACATGATGTTTCACCTTCATTCGTTGATGCCTTTTATTTTGCAACCTAATATTCCTGTGATGTCCTCAATGATTTTCATTGCATCTTCACCAGCTTTATTTCGTTCGCCTTTAGACTTTGAATATTCGATATGAGATTTAATTTCGTTGTAATAAGCAACAACTTGTTCCTCTGGTGTTTCTACGATTTTGTAACCACTGATAAAAATTTCAGCAACTTCATGACCTTTTAAATGTTTTAAGGTTTTATAATTTCTAGTCAAAAAACCAGTAGCTGCACTTAAAATTAAATACTCTTTATCGTTATCATATAATGCCCTTATACGTTCGATTTCTTCTGCAACCTCACGACTAACCTTCACTTTTTCAGCCATTTAACCTATTCATCTCCTTTTCATCGAAATCACGTATCTTCTGCAAAATATTATGCCATTGCACGATTTCCGTTTTATTCAAAATCCTAGTAAGCTCACCATAACGAATCATCACTTTGCTATTGCTCGTTGTAATTACACGATTTTTGTTGCCTTTTGCCATTCGGTTTCACCCCTAGAATTGAAATTTGGGTATAAAAAAGAGAAGTCACCGAAAAGCGACCTCTCTATGAAATTTTAATTAAAATGGTAAATCATCTTCTCCCACAACAATTGGCGCACCTTGCTGCACAGGCGGATTTACTTTCGATTCCGCTACAAATGTTACGTGCGGGAATGTTTTATCGTTCTTAGTTCGATGTTTAATGTAAACGTACACCGCTTTCCCGATAATTTCATTCACGACTTGTTCTAAATCAAGGCTTTGTTTACCCTTGTACCCACAAGCAACAAAGAATGAATTACGTTTCTTTTCCGTCGATTCTTTATACTCGGGATTGCTGCTCGATAAATAAAGCGTGTTATATAAAACCTTTGCACCTTGATGTTTTTGGGTAACATCTGAACGAATTTCTACATCGAAACCGATATTCCAATTCCCTTGAAATTCTTCTGCTTTTGCATTAAGAATTGTCGCTTCATATTTACCCTCTGCAACTAATTCAAATTCACCTGTCAAAACGTTATTTTCATCGAAATCAATTTTAAAACCCATTATTTGTTTTCCCCCTTAATTGTGGATGACAGGATTAGTTCACTTTGCAAACACCCTGTGCGATCGTCTAAATGATTTTTTGCGTACATTGATTGGTTACCTTCTAAAATGAAACCTCGAGTACCATCTGCTTTTTTTACTAAGCGTGCTACAACATGTTCGATACCCATGATATGATTCACAATTTTATCGCGAATATCGGGAATGAATTGATTGTATTTACTGCCGCCTTCCTCAACAATTTCTCGTGTTGTTTCCCATGCGGTAAAAATGACATTAGCATCTAGCGCATTAAATGTTTCAACTAACTTCAAAAGGTGATTGTCCAATAATGCATAATCCTTCAATTCAGGCATTCCACTTTTCGTTTTTTCGCCTTTATTAAGCAACCATAATTTTTGATAGTGTGTAAGGTTATCAACGAAAATATTGTCGTATTTCGCAATGTTAGCTTTTGCTAATGCGTAGAATTTCAGAATGCTATTATGAGCATCCTCACCATCGATTTTCGCAACATCTACATTTGTATGACTCGCTAAAACTTGGCTAGTACCATCAATATCAAGTACCAATGTTTTGCCTGGTAAAAGTCGAGCGACCGACGTTTTACCATCACCAGGCTTAGAATAAATAACGATGTGCGCTTTTTTACTTTTTGTAATATCTGCACCATTTTGAATTTCCAATTATTTCACCTCCTAAAAGTTTGGCATTTCATCATTTTTAACCGATACGTTACCTTTGCCGTCCGTAGTTACTTCAACACCCTCATGCACTTCTTCAATGGACATTTGACCGTCAGGTGCTTCATCCTTTTCTGGGCGCTTATCCATTTCTTCTTTAGCAGTGGAGTACGTGCGCTCTAAATCTACTAGATAGTAAAATCCTTTCGAATTATGCTTTTCATGGATCTTCTGCATCGTTAAAGATTCGTCTTGTTTAGCTTCCGTTACAATCCCTTCCGCCTCTTCGTGCGAATCAGCATACCAACGTTCTTTTGTATATAATTTTTCTTTAGCCATTAATCATTGCCTCCTATTCGTAAATATACGTTTCTACTTTTTTACGTTGAACGATGTTAATTTCTGGCGGTTCAAAATCCCCACCCTCTTGCATTTCTGTAGCTGGCACTTGTTTACGAATGCTAATGTAACGAGTTTCTCCTTCGTAATAAGTTGATAAAATTTCAGTTTTCCAATTGTACCAACGCCCGCCATCTTCAAACGTTTCATCTACTTTCGAAAGTTCTTCGAGTAACTCGCATTTATCGCAATCAGATAATGCTTCAACATCTTCCTTATGACCTTCTAAATTTTTCGCAAACAACTCGTCATGTGAATATTTTGCTGATAAAACTAAGTGCTCACGTAGTAAAATGCCATTTAATATTTCTTCATTTGTCATATATACAGACCTCCATTTCTAATTGTGGAAGGCTTATCGAATACGAATCGATTCGCCTTGTGATATTTCAACACCATCGATTTCTGTGCCATTCTTCAACTCTGCTAAAATGGCTTTCTTATCGATATTTTTAACTTCTTGCACCGTGACAAAATTTTGTGGAATTAGATCTTCATCAAGCACCTTCAATGAAGGTGGGTTCTTTTGAACAGTGAAATTGAATTTCTCACCTTTCACTTTTAACTGACCTGTTGCCACCATTGAATACTGCATATTTTCTTTCATACGCTTGATGGCATTTTCCATCGATTTACGACGCTCAGCCAAACGACTTTCTTCAGCTTTTATACCAGCTGCATCCGATTCGATATTTTTGATAACCATTGCATAGCCTTCGAGTTTTTCTTCTAATGCCATTTCAAGTGATTCGAGTGTGTCCTCTAAACCTTCTGAACCCGATTCGATAAGCTGTTGGATTTCTAAAATTGATCCTGTTACCTCATAAATATTTGCCAATGAAATTCCTCCTGCGCTATAATAGCGGTGTAATAGTATGATAATGACTCGTTTAGAAGGTGCAACTTCTAGCGAGTTTTTAATTTGTGTGAATCATCCTCTAATAGATAACGAATGGCATTTTCCTTGTGGATGGCACAACCGAAACCAGCCTCAATATACTCTTCACCTGGCACAATTTCAGTACCGTATATATCTAAAAATATTTCTTCGTACTCATCTGCAATGATTGGATTTTCAATGTCCAATTTTGAACCCCCTAACACGTTAGAATGGATTAGCAATAAATTGTTTTACTTCTTCGCCAATCTGTTGCTCAATCAAACTACGTTCATTCAAAATGATTCGTTTTGCTTCGATTAACCCTTCCGTTTGCAGCATCAACATTTGATATTCTTCTTTCAATACCTTTCCCTCGATTTCTGGGAATGGAATATTATTATTTGCTATTGCCAATTCCATAAATTCTGTAGCAAGCTCACTCATACGTTCTTCATGTGCATAGATGCGTTTTTCTAACGCGCTTAACGATTCATCTTTTGGTAACTCCCATTTCAAATCAGTATCTTCCAAAACATGTACAGTATTAAAGGTTGAATTATCATCATAAAATCCAATCACCTTAATCATTGCTGGGTAGTTTTTGCCCTCCACAGTTAATACTGGACGCATTATTTAACCACTCCTTTTAACTGCTCCGTTAGCGCTTTAAGCCCTTCATCCGAAAGAATTAACTTACCGCCTAGCAAACTATGATTATCGTCTGATACTTCACCAGTAACGGCACACGTCATATTTGCTTTGTATTTCTTTAAGATGATTTGCTCACCATCAACAAAGATTTCTAACGCATCCTTTTCAGCGATATTTAATGTACGACGTAGCTCAATTGGAATTACCACACGACCTAACTCATCGACTTTACGAACGATACCTGTACTTTTCATTTGTTGTCCCCTCCCCAATTAACAATTAAGAATTGATTTGTATAGCTACCTAAAAGCCCACATGATTCACGTGTTTTAAATTCACATTTAAAGCCTTTTTCCTGTAACTCTTTCCGAATAACATTCAAAGCCCTAATATCATCATGCGAATCTAACAGTTTCTCCCACGCTGTATAACCTTCCAATGCGGAATCTTCTATTCGACTAATAATTCTTTTGAGCAATGGACCGTTTAACACGTCTTGCTCATAACTTGTTCGACCACCTTTTGCTAATTCTTTTAAAAAATCAGCTGTTGGAATTTCATTCATGCTCTTTTTCCCCCTATTTATAATTTTGACAAAATGTTCAGTAATCAAATTTAACAATCGCATCAAATACCGGATAAATTTGTTGCGGAACAACAGCATTCCCTAAAGCTATTAATCTACTTTTGTCCAATTCTCTGGAAAACCCATCATCCATTCCACAAATGCCGGGTTTGGGTACTGACCAATGTAATTCGGAAACTTTTCTCCAATGCTCCCAGGTAAAACTTTGCCATGCTTGCCACTGGCTTCTGAAGGTGCTAACGGTCGAATCTTTTTGTATGATTGACTCGCTGCAGGTGTTCCTAGCAATGATGAAGACACGGTCTCTTTGATGTGGCGCTCCAACGGCTTGAGCCGGTAATACAATACATTCGACTTCGTAGTTTTCAGATTCCAAATCGTTGATGACATCTGATAGTCCGTTGTTAACATGTCCAAATACGTTTTCTCCAACAAACCAATCAGCTTCGACTTCCTTGATGACTCTGAAGACTTCATCCCATAAGTATCTATCGTCTTCATCTCCCTGTTGATCTCCTGCAAGTGAGTATGGTTGGCATGGATATCCTGCTGAAACAGCTCTAATTGAATCAACATCTATCCCTCTTTCCATTAATGACTGTCTTGTTATTGTTCTTATATCTGAAAATATTGGTGTGTCAGGCCAATGTTTTTTTAGTACCTTTTGACAAAATTCTTCTATATCGCAGTGAGCAACAGTTTTTATCCCTGCCCATTCAGCAGCTAATGAAATCCCGCCAATACCCGAACATAAATCAAGCATGTTAAATCCCAAAATCATCACCTCTTGTTACTGCTCAATATATATCTAATTTTTAATAGCATTGCTAACTTCATATAATCGTTGTTGTAACGACTTCCTATTTGTGCTGATTAGTGCGAATAACGTTTTCAATTACTCACCTTCTTTCGAGTAACCAATTTCTCAAAAACAGTTCAGTTTCTTTCGCTGGGTAAAACCACTTGCCTCCCACCTTCACTTTTGGGAACCTCTCATCAAAGAAAAATGTATCTTGAATCATTGCCCAACTCATACATACTCGACGCTTCAATTCTTTGGTGTCCCAAAAGACTAAATCGACATCAACTTTCTCTACCTTTTTATTAATCGCATCGATATAGAGTTGTTCTACTTTTGCTTCATCTACTTGGATTTGCAACATTTAGTTCACCTCACTCTAAATGCATAGAATTTTACGTATATGCTTAATGTGTTCTTGCGCTTTTGGACCATCTTTGCGTCCGCGAATAATATCTGTTAAATAGGCACCTGAAATACCTACCATTGCAGCCAATTCTTTTTGGCTCATTTTTCGCTTAAATAGTTCAGAACGAACTTGAGCCCCTAAATCTTCTGGCATAATTTAACCTCACTTTCTTACCTGACGTAGCTACCGTCATATCAGCTATAAGTTCGAATATTTATACCGTCATTGGCTCGGTATCACAGCGCATGAGTTAAAGAATAAGCTAAAACATTCGCTAAAGTATTGACAATTATTAAAACTAGTTTTAATATTAAGACATAGCTAAATAAGACTTTTAAAAAGCCTTTAAACCAACATTTAAACCGTTCCCCAACGAAAAATGTTTTTAAATAGGTCGTCTTTTTTGTACTCTTTTTTAGCTGAACAATTAGCTTACCTAGAGTATATTAAAACTAGATTTAAAAATCAAGCATTTTATTAAAACTAGATTTAATTGATAGGTATGCAAACGGGAGGAAACGTTGATATGAATGCGTTTGACATACTAAAAAAACTTTGTGATGAGCAAGGTATTTCTGTAAATAAACTCGAAGAAGAGATTGGATTAGGCAAAAACACTCTATATTCTTGGAAGAAAAATACTCCTAAAGGAAGTAATTTAATTAGAGTAGCAGACTATTTCAATGTAAGCACGGATTACTTGCTTGGTCGTACTGACAAGAAACGTTACTACGATTTAACTGAAAAAGACGAAGAATCTATACAAGATGAACTTAAAAAAATGATTGAAGGTCTATCTATAAGTGGACACGCTGCTTTTGATGGTAGAACTCTTGACGAGTTAAGTGAAGATGAGTTAGAAGATAGAGAATTATTATTATCAAGTTTAGAAAATTCATTAAGACTCGCTAAACGAGTAGCGAAACAGAAATTCACCCCTAAAAAATATAGAGATTAACAGGAGTGTTGGATGTGATGTCGATAAAGTCAATTGTTAATAAGTTAGTTAAAAAACACGGTACAAATGATCCTTTCATAATTGCTGAATCTATGGGGATAATCATCGTATTTGAACCTTTAGGTAATGCATTAGGTTATTACAGTAAACACTTTAGAGTACCCATTATTCATATTAATCAAGATGCAGACAGAAAATCTCAGCACTTTATTTGCGGCCATGAATTAGGTCATGCCGTTCAACACCCAAATACCAACACTTCATTTTTGAAAAGGAACACTCTTTTTTCTACAGATAAATTAGAAATAGAAGCTAATACGTTTGCTGTTGAATTATTATTACCAGACGAATTGTTCGAAGTTCAAAATTGTTCAAGTTTTACCATCTATGATGCTATAGAAGAAAAAGGAATTCCAATTGAACTTCTTTCTTTAAAAAGTGTAGATGGTAAAAAAAATTTACCCTAAAAAGAACAAACATTCCCATTAAAGGTGGTGATAGTTAAAATTGTAATATGCGATTTAATTATTGAAGGGAGAAAAATTTGTGGCTACATTCAGAAAATTACCCAGCGGCAAATGGCAAGCGCGTGTATCGAGGGATGGGAAAGAATTTAGTATCGGTACATTTCGAACTAAGAAAGAAGCTGAAATTGAAGCTGCCAAAGTAGAAGAACGGATTTATTACGGTCAGGCACTTAATGATCGCAATATGTTATTCGATGATGTTGTTGAAGAATGGTTGAGGTTTAAAAAGTTAGATGTAAACGAGAATTCATTCGAATCATTGGAAAGGAATGTTCGGTTGCACTTACTCCCTCATTTCACTAATAAACGAATCATGAAAATCAGAAGAATAGATATCCGAAATTGGATTGAACATCACGCTAAACAAGGTTATGCATATGGTTCGAAAGTGAAATACCTATCAACATTAAAAAGCATATTCCATTACGCTGTACACGATTTAGAAATATTAGAGAAGAATCCTACTGATAAGTTATCAATGCCCGTTGTGGATGATATAGAAGCTGATAACGACGTTAAATATTATTCACTCGCCGAACTCACTCAATTGTTGAATTTTATGGAGAGTAGGAAAACGCAACGTTATGGTGACTACCAACTATATTATATGTTAATGTATTTTTTAAGCCAAACTGGATTGCGGATAAGTGAAGCTATCGCGTTGAGGTGGTCGGATATTAACGGCAATAAAATAACAGTCGAACGACAAATAAAAAAGACAAAACAAGGTAAAGTGTTGAGTACACTAAAGAATAGCTCTTCTTATCGAACTATCGGTATCGATGAAGAAACGTTAAAAATGCTCAAGAAATTTAAATTGGCTCAAAATGAACTAATTATCGGAAACGCTCATATACCCAAAAATAAAGATGATATCATCTTTCAAAATTATCTAGGCGATTATTTAGATACGAAAGCTATACGAACATCTTTTTCACGATATTGTAAACGCGCTGGTGTCGATTACAAAGGTACACATGTATTCAGACATACTCATGCCGTTTTACTATTAGAGGCTGATGCAAGTATTAAGTTTGTTGCCGATCGCTTAGGGCACAAATCAATTAAAACTACATCGGATATTTATTTAGATATCACAGAAAAGATAGAAGAAGATGAACTGAAAAAATTCACCGCTTACACCTCAAAAAAAACTGAATCGGCACAAAATCGGCACGAAGAGTTTTTATGACCTGTATAATAACCAACTAACCCTTATGCATCAACGATTGACAGTCGATTCTAGTATTTGATGTCCATTCCATATGGGAATTGCCCCTTCTTTAATCAATTTATTCGTGCCTTTTGATTGCTCTGAAGTGATTAAACCCGGAACAGCAAAAACATCCTTCCCTTGCTCTAGTGCAAGCTCTGTCGTAATAAGCGTCCCACTTTTTAGTGCGGCCTCTGTCACAATTAACGCTTGGCTTAAGCCACTAATAATTCGATTTCGGGCGGGGAAATGCCATTTTTGTACACCGACATAGGGCGGGTACTCTGTTAAAAGTAACTGTTCTTTTGCCATTTGCTCGCCTAGTTTTTGATTTTCCCTCGGATAAAAATGAAAAAAACCATGTCCTAATACAGCAATTGTTTTCCCACCATATCTTATCGTCGCCTCATGCGCGAATCGATCCGCACCTTTTGCCAGTCCACTTACTATGACAAATTGTTCATTTATAAGTGGAGGTAATATTAATTTTAACGCTTCCTCACTATACTTAGTCGCATTCCTCGAACCAATTACCGCAAGCTTTTTAGTTCCTTGTAATAGGCTCACATCACCTTTCACATAAAGGACAGTTGGCGGGTCATATATATTTTTTAACGCCTTCGGATACAAATCACTCACATACGGAACTGCAGTAATGTTATGCGTTAAATAATGCTCCTCTAACACGATTTCAAGCATTTTTTTATAATGAAATAACAAACGACTTGCATTCTCTTCTTTAATATTCAAGATTTTTGCCAGCATGTCAACTGGACAAGTTGCAAGTTCGTTTAAATCACCTAAATGTTGGTGCAACCGTTGGAATTTATGCCATGTAAGAGGATACACATAATGTAATGCAAGTAATTGATTTTTGAAAAAATTCGTCATTTAAACACTCCTTATTTTTAATAGAAGAAAGTGAAATGACCGCTATTTTTTGTTTGGGGTTTGTAGCGAAGTGTAAGCATCGATTTAGTCAATTTAATCATTTTAACCTTTATTGTAAAAAAAGATGTAGCGCATGGCGACGCTACATCTTTCATTTTAATGTGTTTTACAAGCTTCGTATAGACCTTTTTCTTTAATTACTTTAATTAATGTTTCGCCAATTACTGAAGGCGTAGGTGCAACTTCGATTCCAGCTGCATTCATCGCTTTAATCTTTTCTGCCGCTGTACCTTTACCACCTGAAATAATAGCACCAGCATGCCCCATACGCTTCCCTGGAGGTGCTGTCTGCCCGCCAATGAATCCTACGACCGGTTTAGTCATATTCGCTTTAACCCATTCAGCAGCCTCTTCCTCTGCCGTACCACCGATTTCACCAATCATAACAACCGCATAAGTTTCTGGATCTTCATTGAACGCCTTTAAGCAATCGATAAAGTTTGTCCCATTTACAGGGTCTCCACCAATTCCAACAGCTGTCGTTTGACCAATACCTTCTTGCGTTAACTGATGTACCGCTTCATACGTAAGTGTACCTGAACGTGAAACAACGCCAACATGACCTTTTGTATGAATATAACCTGGCATAATACCAATTTTACACTCATCAGCCGTAATTACGCCTGGGCAGTTTGGTCCGACTAAACGCGTCTTTTTGCCTTCCATATAGCGCTTTACTTTTACCATGTCGAGTACTGGAATATGCTCCGTAATACAAATCGTCATATCAAGCCCAGCATTTACTGCTTCAATAATTGCATCTGCTGCAAAAGGAGCTGGTACATAAATAACCGAAACATTGGCACCTGTCGCATCTACTGCTTCTTGAACGGTGTTGAATACAGGTACGCCTTCGATTTCTAAGCCGCCTTTACCTGGTGTAACGCCTGCCACGATTTTTGTACCGTATTCAAGCATTTGCTTTGTATGGAAAAGGGCTGTTTCCCCTGTAATCCCTTGTACAATAACTTTTGTCTCTTTGTTAATGAACACACTCATGCCTTAACCCCGCCTTCAGCCTCTACTAGCTTCACAATTTTTTGTGCACCATCTGCCATTGAATCTGCAGCCACAATATTTAAACCTGATTCATTTAATAGTTTTTTACCAAGGTCAACATTCGTTCCTTCTAATCGAACAACTAAAGGTACTGCTAACCCTACTTCTTTCGCAGCGATAATAACACCTTCAGCAATAACATCACATTTCATAATTCCACCAAAAATATTAACAAAAATCCCTTTAACATTTTGATCGGATAGAATGATTTTAAATGCTTCTGTTACTTTTTCTGCCGTCGCGCCGCCCCCAACGTCTAAAAAGTTCGCGGGTGAGCCGCCATAATAACTAATCGTATCCATCGTTGCCATCGCTAGACCTGCACCGTTTACCATACAACCAATGTTACCATTTAGCGAAATATAGCTTAAGTCATATTTCGACGCTTCAATTTCTTTTGGATCTTCTTCGTCAAAATCACGTAATTCTACGATATCTTTTTGACGATATAGCGCATTTGAATCGAAGTTGAACTTCGCATCTAGTGCTACAACTTGATCATCACCTGTTACAACAAGTGGATTAATTTCAACTGTTGATGCATCTTTGTCAATAAATGCTTGATAGATACCTAACATTAATTTAGATGCTTTGTTCACCAAGTTTGCTGGAATATTCATATTGAATGCCATACGTCTTGCTTGGAATGGCATTAAGCCTGTTACCGGATCAATCACTTCTTTGAAAATTTTCTCCGGATTTGATTCAGCTACTTCCTCGATATCCATGCCGCCTTCTTCAGAACCCATCATCGTTACACAAGAAGTCGCACGATCAAGTACTAAACTTAAGTAATACTCTTTACGAATGTCAGACCCTTCCTCTATGTAAAGGCGTTTGATTTCCTTACCTTCTGGGCCTGTTTGATGTGTTACTAAAATTTTCCCTAATAATTCTTTTGCGTATGAACGCACTTCATCAAGGTTTTTAGCAATTTTAACACCGCCAGCTTTCCCGCGACCCCCAGCATGGATTTGTGCTTTCACTACCGTTACATTTGCCCCTAATTCTTTTGCTACCTTTACTGCTTCATCTGGTGAAAAGGCTACGCTCCCTTTTGGAACAGCTACACCATATTTTCTTAAAATTTCTTTCCCCTGATATTCATGGATATTCATGTTACATCCTCCCATCGGACATTTAGAAATTATTCTACTAACACATTCATTTTAAACAATAATTCTGAAAATGTCTATGTTTGTCGTAAAAACCTTTTTAATGCTGCTTTATCACGAAACGTTCTATTCAGTCAGATAAATTAAAAAATGGCAAGCTCAAAAAGCTTACCATTTATCATTATTTGATTGTAATTTATGCTGTTCGTCCAATCGGTAAATAAAAGCAAACACTTCTGCAACCGCCTGATACAACTCTTCTGGTATCGATGTATTTAAATCCAGCTGTCCCAACAACTCTACAAGGCTAGGGTCCTCATAAATCGGCACATCATTCATAGCTGCCTGCTGTAAAATATTTTCGGCAATTTTCCCTTTACCTTTTGCCACAACAGTTGGTCCATCGCTTTTGGTAGGGTTATAAGTTAACGCAATGGCTTCTTTTCGTATAATTTTTTTATCGGTCATACGCGAATGTCCACACCACCTTGCTGTTCATCTGGCTGTACTTGTTTTTTTGTGTCAACTTTTTGAACTTGATCTTCAAATGGCTTAATAAAAATGCCCGATAAATGATATTCCTTTTCAGTAAGCCCTTTTTTTAACGTTTCTTTTAACGGTGCGGCTAATTGTTCTAACCTCGGATGATCATTAAATACATTAATCGTTACAACGCGATTTTGCACTTGCATGTCGATAACCGTTTGTTGAATTGATTCCATATTTAAATAGAATAAAATGCGCGCAAAATTGGCATCGATTTTACCGTCATCCTTCATTCGCCCATTCCATTGTAATGTAGCATCCATTCTTTTACCGAAAAATTCAAGTGGCACTTGCATGACAATTTGATGTTGGTGTCCATTTTCACCTGATAAAAGCTGCATGCCATTCATTCGAGCTAAAACGTTATCCGCCGCATCACGCAATGCAGGTGGTGTTTGTAAATCTTGTATTAACGCCAACAATTGCGGTTTTATTTGATTTGCAACCGCTTGAATATCTCCTGCCTTACTCGACAAAGCCGCTTCGTAACTCACTCCTAAACCTTTTAGCACCGTTTTAATCGCCTGCTCCATCGCCTTGCTATCTGCCGCTGACTGAACTTGTGCTTCAGCCTGTACTAGTGTACTTTGAATAGCAGGTTGCGGATTATCCGCTGAGACTTTTACTAAATTTCTCAATAACGCATCATTCATAGATACGTTTGAATCCGGTTTAATTAGCGATAGCAACTGGTCTTTGACAGTCATCCCCCGCTCATCTTGTGTGAATAGTCTTGAAGAGCTATTGTCCGTAAAGGCTTTTGTGAGCTGCTCTTGCAATTGTTTCGTGAACACTTCGACGGTCTGCTTTGACACTGGAATTTGTGAAAATCGTCCGATGAGTTGCTGGATTTGCTCTTTTTGTGATGTATTTAATAAACTTTCATTTGCCGCCCAAGCTTTTAATTGCTCGATTACGGGTTTCATTTGTTCTGGTGACGTCCCGGCAAGCTGTTGAATCATTTGCCCCGCTTGTTGCGGTAAGGTGTTTTGCGCCGACTGTATAGGCTGTGTCGTCGATGATGGCTGCATCGATTGCCAATTTTGTAACGTTGCATTTCTCGGCAATATCCCGGCTTCTTTCAACACCGCCAGCGCTTGCAGTTTAGTTGATATCGGGGCGGAAGAATCCATTAATGATTGCAAATTACGAGCGAGTAAAACACCACCTGTTTCTGCATCTAAAGGCTTCGCTAACTGCTGAATTTGTTGTAATAAATTCGTTTTTAATGCATCATTTCCACCTTGTTGTGTCGCTAATAATTGGGCTAAGTTGGCTAAATTAGCAGACATACCATCTGTTTTCGCCCCTTGTGTCAATGCCTGAAATACCGTAGTTGTAAAGGGCATTTTTAGTTCTACCATACGCTGTAACGCTTGTAATGCATCATTTTTCGATACACCGTCGGGCAAATTTTTCATCCAATTTTCAGCAGCAACTAACTGCTCTTTCGAAATCGGGAGCTGTTCTTTCATAAAATGAGCAAGCACTTGTCGCATTTCTGATGTCTTTGGTAAATTCATTGTATCTAGCAATTGGTTCATTTGTTGTGCGGGTGTCATCGTTTGTGACATTGGCCCCGTTACGACTTTTAATTCTGTTTGAGGATTTGTATTTGTCACTTGAAAAAAGTGAGCATCTCCCACTTTTAATGGCGTCTCAAGTTTCGCCATTATTTTTTGTCCTCCGACTTGAACTTCTGCCATTTGATCGGGGTACAGTTTTTTTATCGTACCGTGAAATACTTGATCTTGCCTAAACGTCATTGGCTGATTCGTTGTCGGTTGCTGCGCATTCACTTGTATTGGATTAAATGAAGTAGATGTCATAAAGGTTACTCCCTTTTTGCAATCATAGATTTTATTGGTTCAAATGTTTTTCGGTGATGGATTGTCGGACCGTATTGTGCTAACGCTTCTAAATGCTGTTTCGTACCATACCCAGCATGTTGCGTAAATCCGTACTGTGGAAACTGTTCATGCAAGTCATCCATATAATGATCACGTGCTGTTTTCGCTAAAATAGAGGCTGCTGCAATCGCCAAACTTTTGGCATCCCCTTTCACGATAGATGCTTGCGCAATATCGATTGGCAACGTCATAGCATCCGCTAAAACGAAATCCGGCTGAACGGTAAGTCCTTCTATACTTTGTTTCATCGATTGGCGCGTTGCTTCATAAATATTGAGACGGTCAATTTCATCGGCACTTTGAAAATGAATCGCGTACGCTACTGCGTGTTCTTTAATTCGTTTCGCATAATTTTCACGCAGCTCTTTTGATAGTTGCTTCGAATCATTTATTCCGAGCAGTTCTTCGCAATAGTTGGGTAAAATAACAGCTGCCGTTACAACAGGACCCGCTAATGGACCACGCCCCGCCTCATCGGTACCAGCGATATAAGCTGTTGCATGAGGCAAATAGGAAGCGTCAAAATCCAACTTTTCCTGATGTGCCAACTGTAATTGACGTTGCTTTTCTTGTCGTTTACAAAATTGCTGCCACGCTTTTTGAACGCCACTTCTTTCATCTTGTTGTATCGCATCCATCCACTGCTCATAATGCTGCGCCAATTTTAATGCTTGTGTAATTTCTTTAATTGTTTTCATTTTGTTCTCCTTACCAATCTCTATCCATTGTATCGGTTCTTTTTCCAAAAAATCAATTATGACTCGGCGGAATTGCGCCAATATCAGGAACTTCCCCTAACAACAAAAAGTCTACACATAATTTGCGTAGACTTTCATTTTATTGTTCAGTTTCTTGGAGTTGCTCTTTTTCAATTTGTTCTTCAACAAAATCAAACGTTAATTTCCCTAAGTTTTGATTGCGAATGTCTCGTACAATCAATAATGCAACTTGATCATAATCAATTTCGCCACCTTGGCCAAAAACGCGTCTCAACTTGCCAATATGGTCAAACGTTACAACTAAATCCGCATCAATCGCTTCAATGCCGTAGCGTTCCTGCATACGGTTTTGATAACGCAAAGATAAAAATTGCAAGCCATAAACAGCAAGGTCTTCCATATTCATAATTGAATCTTTAATCGCGCCAGTTAACGCAAGTTTATAACCAACTTCTTGATCCTCGAATTTTGGCCATAAAATCCCTGGTGTATCAAGTAACTCAATTTCTTTCCCTACTTTAATCCATTGTTGGGCTTTCGTAACACCTGGCATATTTCCTGTTTTCGCTAAATTTTTCTTCGCTAAACGATTAATAAGTGTCGACTTTCCTACGTTCGGTATGCCGACAATCATCGCGCGAATTGCACGGGGCTTCATACCTCTTGCCCTCATACGCGCCCATTTTTCTTCTAATATTTCCTGAGCAGCCTTTGTAACGGCTTGTAACCCTTTACCTTCTAACGAGTTAATCGCAACCGCCTTATGCCCTCGTTCGTTAAAATATTGAATCCAGCGACGCGTTTGGTGCTCATCCGCCATGTCCTGCTTGTTTAAAATTAATAAACGTGGCTTTTGATGGATCACTTCATCAATCATCGGATTACGAGATGAAATGGGTAAGCGTGCGTCCACAAGCTCAAAAATAATATCAACTAATTTTAAGCTTTCCGACACTTGGCGACGTGCTTTCGCCATATGCCCTGGGAACCATTGTATCGTCATGATGTATACCTCCAAAATATTTATTACATTCTATTTCCGTTGCCTTATCCAATAGAAAATGAGGAGATTACTCGCACCTCCTCAGTCATTGCCTATTCACTTTACGACTGCAATTTCATTTAAAGGCCAAAAAATGATGCTTGTGTTACCGATAATCTCTTTTTGATCAACAATACCAATATGGCGACTATCCTTACTGAAACGACGGTTATCACCCATTACGAATACATAACCTTCTGGAATTCCATTTTCAA
Organism: Solibacillus cecembensis; assembly: GCF_050272495.1. Taxonomy (NCBI): domain Bacteria; kingdom Bacillati; phylum Bacillota; class Bacilli; order Caryophanales; family Caryophanaceae; genus Solibacillus; species Solibacillus cecembensis. Next base: position 179,643 of record NZ_JBNNMF010000001.1, read on the forward strand.
GGGCTGGATCAATATCTCTTAGTGAAAAATCGCCTGTTAAATTGCCTTCGCTAATTTCTGCTTTGTACGCATCTAAATAGGGCTCATCAATCGGCTCACCATTAATATATAACTGGTCATCTTTATATTCAACATAGTCACCAGGTAACCCGATTACACGCTTAATATAATCCTTTTGCTCTGGCGCATGGAATACTACAATATTAAAACGCTCTGGCTCTCCTATTTTATAGCTGAATTTATTAACAATCATTCGGTCGCCATTTTCAAGGGTTGGCATCATCGAATCCCCATCCACTACAATTGGTGTAAATAAAAAATAGCGAATAAATGCTGCAATTGCAAATGCAATGAGTAGAGCTTTTGTCCATTCCCAAAGCTCATTTTTTTCTTTTCCAGTACTCTCCATGTAGCGTTCCCCCTTGACCTATCACATTTATTGTAATCGAAATATGTATTTCAAGCAAAAAAATAAGCCTTCTTATATTTTTATTCAATTTTGGGACACTTTTAAATGATGAAAGAAAAGGGACTTGTAAGAACAAGCCCCTTTCTAAACAGATCTTATCGAATTTCTTTAATACGAGCTGCTTTACCGCGTAAGTTACGTAGGTAGTAAAGTTTAGCACGACGTACCTTACCTTTACGAACTACTTCTAATTTAGCGATTTTTGGTGTGTGTACTGGGAATGCACGCTCAACACCAACGCCGTAAGAAATTTTACGTACTGTGAAAGTTTCGCTAACTCCGCCACCACGACGTTTGATAACTACACCTTCGAATAATTGAATACGCTCACGAGTACCCTCTACAATTTTAACGTGTACCTTAACTGTGTCACCAGGACGGAATGAAGGTAGGTCAGAACGTAGTTGATCTTTAGTGATTTCAGTAATAATGTTTGACATTGTTTTCTCTCCTTAGACAGATGCTCATGCACGCTATCTATTAGCCACAGCGGAACATCGTAATTCAGTACTCCACATAGAAGTACAGACTGAATAATATCATAAAAAATACAAGCTTGCAAGTAGTTTTGCTTTACATTTCAGACTTTATTTTTTCGATGATTTTTAGTTGCTTCGGCGTTAATTCCAGCGCCTCCAGAAGATCCGGACGTCTTTCAAGTGTTCGCTTAAAAGACTGTTCCTCACGCCACTCATCAATTTTCGCGTGGTTACCCGATATTAAAGTGTCTGGTACCTTCATCCCTCTAAAATCAGCAGGGCGGGTATAATGAGGGTGTTCCAGTAATCCTGTTGAAAAGGAATCTTGAATATGAGAATCCGCCTGACCAAGTACACCCGGAAGCAAACGAACGACCGCATCGATTACAGTCATCGCAGGGAGTTCGCCACCCGTTAAAACAAAATCTCCAATCGATATTTCATCGGTTACTAAATATTGACGAATACGCTCATCATAGCCCTCATAATGCCCACATAAGAACACTAACTCCTCTTCCTGTGCTAACTCTTCTGCTTTTTTTTGCGTGAAGCGCTCGCCTTGAGGACACATTAAAATAACACGTGGTTTACGGCCTTCTGTAATCGCTTCTACCGCATTAAACATCGGCTCTGGCTTTAATACCATCCCAGCACCACCACCATATGGATAATCATCTACTTGCTTATGCTTATTTTCACTGTATTCCCGAATATCCGAAACAGTCAGTTCTACAGCTTGCTTTTCTTGTGCTTTTTTTAAAATAGATGCCCCAAAAACACCGCTAAACATAGGTGGAAATAAGCTAAGTACATGAATTTTCATTATAATAGTCCATCCATCACATGAATAATAATTTTTTTATTGTCGACATCAATTTCTTTTACAACATCCTCGATATACGGAATATAATGTTTTTTCCCGCCTTGTGCTTGGATTTCCCAAACATCATTAGCACCCGTTTCTAAGATTTCAGTTACGATCCCAATTCTTTCGCCTTCTTCAGAAAACACTTCGCAATCCACTATTTCAAAGTGGTAGAATTCATTTTCTTCTAGTTCATCGTCTGCTAATTGGTCAATCGTTACTTTTAGCATCCCTTCTTTAAAAGGCTCTACTAAATTGAAGTTTTCCATGCCTTCAAACGTTACTAGTATAAAGTTTTTATGACGACGACTTGAGCCAATTGTTATCCAAGTTGGCTTGCTATCATTTTTTTTAAATGCTGCTAATTTCGTCCCCACTGCAAAACGTTCCTCTTCAAAATCCGTTGTCGATAAAATACGTAATTCTCCACGAATCCCATGGGTGTTCACGATACGCCCCACATTAAACCATTCCATACTTATTCACCTCGTAAATTTAATATTTCACTTTATTTAGCAGAAGTCCACTGCTAGTAGATATAATTATATTGTGGCATAATTGATTAATTGATATGAAAAAAAAGAAGGGAAAGCAACTGCCCCCTCCTTTTTCTTAATCCAATATATCGACGTAAGTCTTTTTCTTATGGTGACTGCTTGCCGCTGAATACACAATCGTTCGAATCGCTTTCGCAACGCGTCCTTGCTTGCCTATGACTTTTCCTCGATCCTCTGGATGAACAAAAAGCTTATAAACAACTCGATTAGAGCTTTCGTCCGTCTCTATACGGACTTTTTCTGGATAATCGACTAATGGTTTCACAATCGCTTCAATCAGCTGCTGCATTAAGCCACCTCCGAATTATTTACTGAATTATTTGCTGTATTTAGCGTTATGGAATTTTTCCATGATACCTTGTTCTGAGAACAGGTTACGTACAGTATCAGATGGTTTAGCACCGTCAGCTAACCATTTAAGAGCTTTCTCTTCATCAATTAGTACTGTAGCTGGTTGAGTAAGTGGGTTGTAAGTACCAACTGTTTCGATTTGACGACCATCACGTGGTGAACGAGCGTCTGCTACTACGATACGATAGAAAGGAGATTTGTTAGCTCCCATACGTTTTAAGCGAATTTTAACTGCCATTTTTTAAGCACCTCCGAATAAGTTTCACACAAGATATTATATTAGCAATGTCTTGGTTGTTTGTAAAGTGTTTTTTCTTAACACCCTATTATTTATTTAAATAATGAGTCAAAGCCTGGCATTTTCATCTTTTTCTTTCCTTTACCAGATGCCATTCCAGTCATTTGTTTCATCATTTTTTTCATTTCTTCAAATTGCTTTAATAAGCGATTTACTTCTTGAATCGATGTCCCTGAACCTTGCGCAATCCGTTTTTTACGGTTTGCATTCATAATTTCAGGCGTCGTTTTTTCAGCAGGTGTCATTGAATAAATAATCGCTTCAATGCGCCCCATTTGCTTTTCATCGACTTTGACATTATCTAAGCCTTTCATTTTCCCTGCGCCCGGTAACATTTTTAAAATTTCATCTAGTGGGCCCATTTTTTTCACTGCTTGCAACTGCTCAATGAAATCATCAAATGTAAAAGATTGCGTCATGAACTTCTCTTCAAGTTCTTTCGCCTTCTCCATATCTACATTTTCCTGTGCTTTTTCGATTAATGATAAAACGTCACCCATCCCTAAAATACGAGATGCCATACGTTCTGGGTGGAATGGCTCAAGTGCATCCATTTTTTCGCCCATACCAACAAATTTAATCGGTTTTTCTGTAATAGAGCGAATCGAAAGCGCGGCACCACCACGTGTGTCACCGTCTAACTTGGTTAAAACGACGCCTGTAATGCCAACTGCATCATTAAAGTTTTGTGCCACATTGACTGCATCTTGCCCCGTCATCGCATCCACAACTAAAAACACTTCATCCGGCTCTTTTAATGCACGAATATCCTTTAATTCTTGCATTAGTTCTTCGTCAATATGTAGACGCCCCGCTGTATCGATTAATACAACGTCATGATGTTCTTCCTTCGCATGTTCAATCGCTTGTCTTGCAATTTCCACAGGTGAAATATCTGTTCCCAGTGAAAATACCGGTAACGATAATTGCTTTCCTAATGTTTGTAATTGCTGAACCGCGGCTGGACGATAGACGTCGGCAGCGACTAAAAGTGGTTTTTTATTATATTTTTTACGTAAAACACTCGCTAACTTTCCGGTAGTCGTCGTTTTACCAGCACCTTGTAAACCTACCATCATAATGACAGTCGGTGGACGGTTGCTAAATTTAATCGGGCTTTGTTCTCCACCCATTAAAATAGTCAATTCATCTTGTACAATTTTAATGACCTGTTGACCTGGTGTTAATGACTTCATAACATCTACACCGACCGCGCGCTCACTAACCTTTTTCACGAATTCTTTGACTACTTTTAAGTTTACATCCGCTTCGATTAAGGCAAATCGGACTTCACGCATCATTTCTTTAACGTCTTGTTCCGAAACTTTCCCTTTACCTTTAATCTTTTGGATCGTACCTTGGAGTCGTTCTGCTAAACCTTCAAAAGCCACTTTGTTCGCCTCCTAATCCGATTCCTTCAATTGTTCAATTAATGCGAGTTGTTCTTCTACCGTAGCAGAATTACCTTTTATCGCATCCGTCATCTGTTTTAACACTTGTTGACGTTGTTGGAATTTTTCAAATAACCTTAATTTATCTTCATATTCTTCAAGCATCGCCTCTGTACGGCGAATATTATCGTAAACAGCTTGTCGAGAAATGCTATAACTTTCAGCAATTTCACCGAGTGAGTGATCATCTAAATAATAAAGTTCCATGTAACTACGCTGTTTTTCTGTCAATAACGCTTGATAAAAGTCGAAGAGAAAGTTCATGCGTGTTGTTTTTTCAAGCAGCATCTTTATCTCTCCAATCATAATTAGTCCATCTTATCATAATCCTGAACAGGTTTGCTGTCAAGGTAATTCCCTTGTCTTTAAGAACAAAAAACGCTAATACGTTTTTTGTACACGACCTGAGTCGTATGGTTCGACCATGTCCTTTTTTCACCTTCTGTTCATCACCGTTTTAATTGGTTTATTCCTCATAACTACGTTGGGCTAAATTAGTGTGCTTTCTAATGGTATGAACATAAAGTTTCCCTAACAACAATACTAAATATTAAAACTCACCATTTCAACGTTATGAAAATGGTGAGTTTTTGATTTGCGCTTATTTTAGTCGTTTTCTACTTCATTTAATTCTTTTTCTAAACCTTCTGCAAATAAGCCATATACATAGCGTTCTGCATCAAATGGTTGCAGGTCATCCATTTTCTCACCAAGCCCAACAAATTTCACTGGAATGTGTAGCTTATTGCGAATTGCTAATACAATACCACCTTTAGCTGTACCATCAAGCTTCGTTAATACAATACCCGTTACATTTGTTACTTCTTTAAATGTTTGAGCTTGTACTAATGCATTTTGACCTGTTGTTGCATCTAATGCCAATAACACTTCATGTGGTGCATTCGGAATTTCACGCGAAATAACACGATGCACTTTTTCAAGCTCATTCATTAAGTTTACTTTATTTTGTAGACGACCTGCCGTATCACAAATTAAAACATCCGCATTTCGCGTTTTCGCTGCGTGAATGGCATCATACATGACAGCTGCTGGATCAGAACCTTCTGATTGTGCAATGACTTCACAACCGACACGCTCTCCCCATACTTGCAATTGGTCAATCGCTCCAGCACGGAACGTATCACCTGCAGCAAGCATCACTGTTTTGCCTTCTGATTTTAAACGATGCGCTAACTTGCCAATCGTCGTTGTTTTACCAACACCATTTACTCCAACAAATAAAATAACTGTCAATTCACCTTTAGGCTGTATTGCTAATTCAGTTAAATTTTCGCCACCTGATTCATAAATTTCTACTAATTTTTCAGAAATCAGTGCTTGAATGCCGTTTGTATCTTTAATATTTTTTCGCTGTACTTCGAAACGTAATTTATCCATTAATTCCATTACCGTTTCAACGCCTACATCCGCTTGTAACAAAACGTCTTCTAGCTCTTCAAAGAAATCTTCATCAACTTTACGGTAACGTGCGACTAAATCATTCACTTTAGATGTAAATGATTGACGTGTTTTTTCAAGACCTGCTTTAAATTTTTGTGTAATCGACCAAGCAGATGGTTGTTTCTCGTCTTCTTTTGCAACAACCTCTTCACTCATTACGATTTCATTTTGCGCTACTTCTAGCTCTACTGGCTTCGAAGTTTCTTCATGTTGCTCAGGAAGTTCGGCCTGTATAACCTCTTCCACCTTTTGTTCTTCAACAGGCGTATTTAGCTCAGCTCTTTCCGCTAATTGCAAAGGTGATTGATCGTCATCTTGTTGTGTTTGTTCTAATTGTTGTACGGTCTCTTTTTCTTCGCTACTACCGATTAACTTCTCTTTTAGTCGTTTAAAAAAACTCATGATTTAACACTCCCTTGACCTACTATATCCACTTCTTCTTCTAGTTTTACCGATACAAGCTTCGAAACCCCTGATTCTTGCATTGTAATACCATACAGTACATCGGCGCCTTCCATCGTCCCTTTACGGTGCGTAATAACGATAAATTGCGTGTCTTCACTAAATTTCCGCAAGTAACTACTATAGCGCGCTACATTTGATTCATCTAAAGCAGCCTCTACCTCATCTAAAATACAGAATGGCACGGGGCGCGTATTTAAAATAGCAAATAACAGGGCAATTGCCGTTAATGCGCGTTCTCCACCTGATAATAAACTTAAATTTTGCAAGTTTTTCCCTGGTGGTTGGGCAATAATTTCGATCCCAGTTTCCAGTAAATTATCTGGCTCAAGCAACACTAAATCTGCTGTACCTCCACCAAATAACTCGCGGAATGAAATAGCAAATTGCTTACGAATCAATTTAAACGTCTCATTAAATCGTTCCGACATTTCTTGGTCCATTTCACTAATCGCTTGGTGTAACGTTTCTTGTGCAGCGACTAAATCTTCACGTTGCTCACTTAAGAAAACATAGCGCTCTTGTACACGTTCGTATTCATCCATCGCAGATAAATTAACGGGACCTAGCTCTTCAATCGATTGTTTTAATAGCTTAACCTTCCGACGAACTTGTTCTTCTTCTACAATTTCAATTGCTTCCTCTTGCGCAGAAATACTATCTAAACCGTATTGTTCTAATAATTGTTCTTGCAAGTTTGTGATTTCGAATTCAATACGGCTTCGTTTTAATTCTAACGACCGTAACGCATCCACAAAGCTTTTATGTACACGTTGTACTTCTTGCAATTGTGATTCTGATTCCGTTACTTGCAGATGAAGTGCTGTTCGAGATTCTCGCTTTTGTTGAATCGTTTCGTTAAGCACATTCTTTTTATTCGTCCATTCGACAATTGTGCTTGCTAGTTCCTCTGTTGAAGGCCCATTTAACCCGTCATCTGATTCAACCCATGCGATTTCCTGGGAAATTTTTTCGACCAATGTTTGTGCCTTCGATAAATCTAATTCAATACCAGCTATCGAAACTTGAACTTGCGTTAATTGTTCTTGTGCAACTGCAAGTGCTGAACGTTGCTGTGCCAGTTGCTCTCTTAATACATCTTTTTGTGTTTCACTTTGCGCTTTCGCATATGTTAACTCATCAACGTTTTGTTGCACCGTTTGTAATTCTACCTTTAACTCAGCAAGGCGTTTTTGCGCATGTTCTTTTTGCTCGTATAACGATTCTTTTCGTGAAGATAGCGTCGATTGTTCTGATTGCGTAATCGAAAATGTCGATTGCACACTTTTAACAATCATTTCCAATTCCAATAATTTCCCGCGATGAATTTGCTCCTGTTCACGCATTGCGTCCCCTTGCAGCTTCATCTCATCTAAATCATGACGTAATTGCGCAATCTCTGCTTTTTTCGTAGCAACGGTTTGCTCTGCAATCGAAATCGTTGAATCCATCTCTGCTAATGTATCGATTAATTTATCCAGCTCTGCTTTTCTTGAAAACAATGAACTTTGTTGCTTAACCGCACCACCCGTTAACGATCCACCTGCATTTACAATATCGCCTTCAAGTGTCACGATACGGTATTTAAAGCCGCATAGACGGGCAATTTGACTCGCACCTTCTAAATTTTTCGCAACGAGAACATTGCCCAGTAAATTTTCAACTATCGCACGGTTTTCTTCTTCAAAACTAACTAATTCATAGGCAAGCGAAATAAATGCGGGATGATCTTGTACCCCCATAAGCTGTTGTGGCATTAATTTACGAGAACGCATGACCGTTTTTGGTAAAAATGTAGCACGACCTGCACGCTTTTGTTTTAACCAACCAATTGCTTTTTGCGCATGCTGTTCCGTTTCGGTCACGATATGTTGAGAAGCCGCACCTAATGCCGTTTCAATCGCTTGTGAGTACGAAGCATTTACTTGAATCAGTTCAGCTACCGCGCCCTCAATTCCTTGTAATTGTGCACGATCACGCGCCAATAACACTTCCTTAACACCGTGGAAAAATCCTGAAAAATCAGCTTCTAGCTCTGCTAATGTTTCTTTTCGTGCTTTTAACTGCTGATGATGCTGATACGCTTTATATAAAAGTTCCTGCTTTTCATCTAAATCAGTAGATACATTTTTAAACTGAATTTGCGCACTATCATAACGACCTAACTGTTCTTTGATCGTTGCTTCTACTTGCGCTAATGTTTTTAATGTTACTTCTCTCAAAGTTACTGCCTGATCTAAATCCTTTTGCATTTCTGTAGAGCGACCCGTCATACGTTCGACAGATTCTTGCTCTTGCGTAAGCTGTTGTTCAATATTTTTCAGTTCATTTTTTACTGTTGCTTCTTCATTTAATCGGTTAATATACGTGTTTTTTGCTTCTTCAATCTCTTCTTCAATTTCTGAAGCGCTACGTGTTAATGCTTGTTCAAGTTGCTTTAAAGTAGAACGGATTTGCTGCACATCTTCCTTTTTTTCAGTAAACTGCTGGCGTTTTTCTTGCTCGTTTAGTTCCAAATCAGTTACAGCTTGTTTTGCTTCCGTCCAATTCCCACGCAATTGTTGAATTTGCTTTTCAGCATTGGAGCGTTTTTCATTCACTAACGCTTTTCGCCCTTCCCAACGCTCTACTTCCGAGCTTGCCTCGACAAGCTGAGCATGTGAGGTATCAAGAATGGCATCAATTGCTTTTAAATCTGTTCGGATTTTGTGAATCACTTCTTCTAATGCCACAATCGTTGTCGCATGCTTTTTTTCCGTCGTGGCAAGTGTTTGATGTTCCGCAACGAAAGCCTTCAATGTTTGTTCATGTGCTAATAAATCATGAACCATAAGCGAAATATCAAAATCTTTTAGCTCCGTTGTCATTCGAACATAGTCTTTTGCACTGGAAGCTTGTATTTCCAATGGCTCCAAACGCACTTCAATTTCATGTAAAATATCGAGTACACGATTTAAGTTTTCATCTGTTTCAACCAGTTTATGCTCTGCTTTTTTCTTGCGTAGTTTATATTTCAAAACACCGGCAGCCTCTTCGAAAATACTTCGTCGATCGTCCGGACGGCTGTTTAAAATTTCATCGACACGGCCTTGAGAAATTATTGAAAATGCTTCTTTCCCCAGTCCGGAATCCATAAATAAATCCGTAATATCTTTTAGGCGACATTGCTGATTATTTAATAAATATTCACTGTCACCTGAACGATACACGCGTCTTGTCACACTAATTTCCGTATATGGAACAGCAATTCGTTCATCTGTATTGTCTAAAACTAGCGTCACTTCAGCAAAATTTAACGGTTTGCGCGATTCACTCCCTGCAAAAATGACATCTTCCATCTTTGCACCACGTAGTGATTTGGCCGACTGCTCGCCTAGTACCCAACGAATCGCATCCGTGACATTACTCTTTCCGCTACCATTCGGCCCAACTACCGCCGTAACACCTGGCACGAAATCAATTCCTACTCTTTCTGCGAATGATTTGAAGCCGATTACTTCAAGTCGTTTAAGGAACATATTATTCCCCCTCTTGCTTTGACTGCTTTAACATTTGCATGGCACTTTGCGCGGCCTGCTGTTCAGCCTCTTTCTTGGATTTCCCTTTTCCAATGCCTAGCTCTTGGTCATTTAATAATACGCGCGACACGAATGTTCGATTATGCGCTGGACCTTTTTCATCCACAATTTCATAGTGCAATAAGCCGTTATTCGTTTGTTGGATAATTTCTTGTAATTGACTTTTAAAATCCATCACATGCGAAAAAGCACCGATTTCTACTTTAGGGTAGATAATTCGCTCTAAAAATTCGACAACTACCGTTAAACCTTGATCTAAATAAAGAGCACCAACGAATGATTCAAAAACATCTGCTAATAATGCTGGACGTTCACGACCTCCCGTTAATTCTTCCCCTTTACCTAAAAGGACAAAATGCCCGAAATTTAATTCATTGGCAAAAATGACTAATGACGGCTCACATACAATCGAAGCACGTAACTTTGTCAATTCACCTTCACTCATATGCGGGAATTTTTCAAATAAATATTTCGACACAGATAGTTCTAAAACCGCGTCTCCTAAAAATTCTAAACGTTCGTTGTCAGTAAATAATTTTCGGCGATGCTCATTCACATAAGATGAATGCGTAAAAGCTTGGTGTAATAAATTTGTATTTTGAAAATGGATATTTAGTTCCTCTTGTAAAACTTGAAATTGATTTCTTACTTTTTCAGGGAGTACACCTGCTTTTAGACTATTCCCTTTTCTTCTTTGCATCATAGACTATTCTGCCTTCCTTCTAGTTTCTATCGTTTAGTTTACCTTGTTCCATAGCAATGTGCAAAGGTATTCAGTCAAAAAATTGATGATCTATTACGCTTCAGCATAATTGCGTCCACATTTGCCATTTTACAACCTATTTACATGTATTTAATATGTATTATCTTGGAATTTCATCCTTTTTGACTATCAAAAAGAGGCATCTATCACAAAACGAATTTGCGATAGTATGCCTCTATATGGAATTAGCTAATTTTTTTCTCGATGTAAGAAATTGCATCACCAACTGTAGCAATTTTCTCTGCATCCTCATCAGAAATTTCCATATCGAACTCATCTTCAAGTTCCATTACTAGTTCAACAACATCTAATGAATCTGCACCTAAGTCATCACGGAATGATGCTTCAGCTTTTACTTCGCTTTCATCAACGCCAAGGCGGTCAATGATTACTTTTGAAACACGTTCAATTACTGTAGACAAATCAGTCACCTCCCCTCAAAGATTGTGTAGGTAGTACTATTTTTATACCATGACCATACCGCCATCAATATGTAACGTTTGTCCGGTAATATAGTTCGCATTATTTGAGGCAAAAAACGCTACTGCTTTTGCGACATCTTCTGGTTGCCCTAATTTTGCTAACGGAATTTGCTTAAGCATCGCATCTTTTAAATCTGCTGGCAGCCCGTCTGTCATTTCTGTTGTAATAAAGCCTGGTGCTACCGCATTCACTAAAATATTGCGACTCGCTAATTCCTGAGCTGTTGTTTTCGTTAATCCAATAACGCCTGCTTTTGCCGCGACATAGTTTGCCTGACCTGCATTGCCCGCAACACCTACAATAGATGAAATATTAATAATGCGACCTGCACGTTGTTTCATCATTTGACGTGTTACGGCTTTCGTACATAAAAATACGCCTTTTAAATTCGTATTGATGACATCATCCCACTCGTCATCTTTCATACGCATCAATAAATTATCACGTGTAATGCCCGCGTTATTGACTAATATATCAATAGAGCCAAACGTATCCATTGCTGTTTTCATTAATTGTTGGACAGAATCTGTATCCGCAACATTTGCTTGTACTGCAATGGCTTGCCCACCAAGCGCTTGAATTTCTTCAACCACGTTTTGGGCATGCTGTGCGCTACCACTGTAGTTTACAACAATTTGTGCCCCTTGACTTGCTAGTTCGAGTGCAATTGCACGCCCAATACCGCGCGAGGCACCTGTTACAACCGCGCATTTCCCTGTTAAACCCATTGTGTCCACTCCTTTGATGCTTCAACAACTTGCGCTAAGCTCTCTTCGTCATAGACACAATATGTTTGCACACTGCGATCGATTTTTTTCACTAAACCAGATAACACTTTACCTGGACCACATTCGATGAATACCGTAACACCTTCTGCAATAAGCTTTTCAATATTACTTTCCCATTGAACAGAATTCGTTACTTGGTCAACCATTTCGCGCTTGACCTGTTCTACATCTGTTAAAATTTGTGATGTTACATTACTAACAACCGGAATTTGCGGCTTATTTAATGAAAGTTCCTCTACAACCGTTGCCAACTTATCCGCTGCCTGTTGCATTAATGACGAATGGAATGGACCACTCACAACTAACGGTAGCGCTCGTTTTGCACCCGCTTCTTTCGCTTTCACACATGCCAGATCGACACCTTGTTTCGTCCCTGAAATCACAATCTGACCAGGACAGTTGAAGTTCGCTACTTGTACGACTTCTCCTGCACCGGACACTTCCTTGCAAACAGCTGCTAACGTTTCACCATCTAACGCTAAAATCGCAGCCATTGCGCCTTGTCCAGCAGGTACTGCCTCGTCCATAAATACACCCCGTCTATGAACTGTCGTTACCGCATCTTCAAACGTTACTACGTTCGAGACAACAAACGCACTATACTCCCCTAGTGAATGCCCCGCTGTAAAATCCGGTGTAATCCCTGCATCTTGTAATTGCTGTGCAATCATTACACCCGTTGTTAATAAAGCAGGCTGAGCATGATATGTTAATGTTAATGTTTCTTGTGGACCATTTAACATATAATCCGTTAATGAAAAACCTAACACTTCATCTGCACGCTCATAAAATCCTTTACTTTTTTCGTTATTAGCAACAAAGCTCGCTCCCATCCCTACTGTTTGCGAACCTTGCCCTGGAAAAATAAAAGCAATTTTTGTCATTATAAGTTCCCCTTTGTGAATAACTCTTACTCTGTTTTTGGCATTTGTGCAATCGTTTCAGCAATCGTTTCACATACATTATGCTCTACCATAATACGCGCTTGACGAATCGCACTGTAAATTGCCTTTGGATTGGATGAACCGTGCGCTTTAATGACCGGTGACTTCAGGCCAAATAATGCTGCACCACCATACTCGGTGTAATCCATTTTATCTTTTAATTGTTTTAAGTCATTTTTAACTAAAACAGCGGCTAGCTTTGATTTTGTAGAAGACATAAACGAGTCTTTTAACATTTTGAAAATCGTTCCTGCTGTTCCTTCAATACTTTTAAGCACCATATTTCCTGTAAAGCCATCTGTTACAACAACATCCGCTACCCCATTTAATAATTCACGTGCTTCCACATTACCTTCAAAATTAAAATTGGCTTCGTTTAGCAGTGTATACGCGGATTTTGTTAAATCATTTCCCTTTTTTTCTTCCGTACCGATATTCAATAACCCAATACGCGGCGATTGTTGAGCACGCACTTTTTTCACATAAATATCGCCCATGATTGCATATTGCAATAAATTTTCAGGCTTTGCTTCTGCATTTGCGCCTAAATCAAGCATTAAAAAGCCATCGCCGTTCATCGTCGGTAATGTTGTAGCAAGTGCTGGACGCGCAACACCATCGATACGACCTACTTTAAATAATCCGCCTGCCATTAAAGCACCTGTGTTCCCCGCAGATAAGCATGCATCTGCACGACCTTCTGCCACCGCTTCTAACATACGTGTCATCGACGAATCTTTTTTACGACGTACCGCTCTTGCCGGATCATCCTCTGCTTCAACCACTTCTGTACAATGAATTACTTGTAAGCGTTCATGCTGCTGAATAAATGGCGCCATTTTTTGTTCATCGCCGTAAAGCTGGATTTCAACATTCGGGAAATCCGCAAGCGCTAATAAAACACCTTGGACAATCGCTTGTGGGGCGTTATCTCCACCCATACCATCTACTGCTAATTTCATCATTTCTCTTCACCTTTCGTGCGGTACATTTCAAAATCACCCTTGAATACAACTTCATTATCAACGGTAGAAGTCACTTCAATAAATGTACGATTTTTTTCAGGAAGCTTTCCCGTAACGATCGCTTTTGTTACAACACGATCACCTGCGCGAACAGGTTTCACAAAAGCCACATTGGATTTTGCCGTTAATGCGAGCTCATCATTAATTACTGCCACCGCAAGCGAATTGGCTTGTGCAAATAAATGATGCCCACGAGCGATTCCATTACGTTGAAAAACATGTTCTGAGCTTACATCAAAAATCGATAATGCACGATTATCTAACTCTATGTCAATTATTTCCCCGATTACTTCATCTAGTGGCAGTGATTTTACTTCATCATAATTTTTGGCTGCTACATCTTTAATGCGTTCCCGCAATTCCGGTATTGCAAGCTCCATACGATCTAATCGAATCGTTTGAACACTCACATTAAATTCAGCTGCTAGTTGTTCATCTGTGACGAATGGATTATCGGTAATTTTTTCCGTCAATAACGACTGACGCTCTTTTTTGGAACGCTTCATACGCACTTATTACCTGCCTTCAATTTTCTATTTGATTAGTATTAGCACTTGGTACTAATACCAATATACATGGATAAAAAAAAGAACGCAACAGTTTTTTGTTACGTTCCTCAAATTCTACTCTAATTCATAGCTTAATTGCCACGCGATTCCGAACTTATCCGTTACTTGTCCATAGCATTTACTCCAAAATGTTTCTTGCAACGGCATCGTTACATTTCCTCCGTCAGCAAATAGTTCAAAAATCTTCCGTAATTCTTGCTCATTGTCAGACGTATAGGCCAGCGTAATATTGTCACCTTTCGTTACTTGAGGAGAACCTGGAAAAGTGTCTGAAAACATCATTTTACTATTTTCTAATTCAAACGATGCGTGCATAACTAATTGTTTCGCCTCTTCTGGAATCGGATGCTCTGGATTAGGTGGCATTTCACCAAATGTTGAAATAACCACATTCTTTGCATTAAAAGCTTTTGCATACAGTTGTACCGCTTCTCTCGTTTCACCGTTGAATACTAAATAAGGAGTCATTTTAGACATTCTTCTGCACCTCTTCATCATTTATAATCGTTTTTGTAATTATGAATTATCCTTGTTTAATTTTACCTTAAAGTTCACTTTTTAAACACGTTAATCTATTCGTTCTCCTTCAAGAATACCTGAATCGACTAGTTTTTCTCTTAACACGGCATATTCTGGTTGCTGCCAAAAATCTTCCTCATACAGCATACGAGCCGCATCTTGTCTTGCTGTTTCAAGCGCACGGTAATCATGAACGAGATCGGCTAATTTAAATTCTGGAAGGCCACTTTGTCTTTTACCGAAAAAATCACCCGAACCACGTAATTCTAAATCCTTTTCAGCTAGTCGGAAACCATCATTCGTCTCGGTCATGGACGTCATTCGTTCTTTTCCTTCATCAGATTTCGGATCGGCTATTAACACGCAGTACGATTGATGCTCACCACGCCCTACACGTCCCCTTAACTGATGCAACTGTGCGAGCCCAAAACGTTCGGCATCATAAATGGTCATAAATGTCGCATTTGGAACGTTTACCCCGACCTCGACAACCGTTGTGGAAACTAGTACATGAATTGATCCTTCACTAAACGCACGCATGACCGCATCTTTTTCATCTGAATGCAGTTTCCCATGCATTAAACCAACTTTAAATCGATTGCCAAAATAAGCTTGCAAATGTTCATATGCTTCTACCGCATTTTGCACATCTAATTTGTCGGATTCCTCGATTAACGGTGTAATGACATACGCTTGGCGACCCGCTTCTAACTCCTGTGCCATACGCATTAATACACTATTCATTTGTTCTTTTTTCATCCAGTGTGTCTCAATTTCCTTACGACCAGCCGGCAACTCGTCAATAATGGAAACGTCCATCTCTCCAAACGCTGTAATGGCAAGCGTACGAGGAATTGGTGTTGCTGTCATAAATAACACATCTGGATTTTCACCCTTTTCACGTAAAACCCGACGTTGCTCGACGCCAAAGCGGTGCTGCTCATCCGTAATAACAAAGCCTAATTTATGAAAGACAACATCTGGTTGAATTAATGCATGTGTACCGATAAGTATATCAATTTCTCCATTTGCTAATTGCGCCAGTAATTCACGGCGCGCTTTTGCTTTTGTCGAGCCCGAGAGCATGGCTACCTTTACATCAATCGGATCGAACCAAGCATGTAAGTTTTCTGCATGCTGCTCAGCTAAAATTTCCGTCGGAGCCATCAGTGCCCCTTGAAAACCTGCTGTGACAGCTGCGTATAACCCAAGTGCAGCAACGACTGTTTTCCCCGACCCTACATCTCCTTGTAGTAGACGATTCATGCGCTGCGGTAGCAATAAATCTTTACAAATTTCATTGACAACCCGTTTTTGCGCACCCGTTAGTTCATACGGTAATGTTGCGATAAATTCCTTGAGTTTATTTAAATTATAATGAATCGTAATCCCTTTTTCGTTTTCCTTATTCACTTTTCGTAACGCTTGAATGCGCAACTGAAATTCTAATAATTCCTCATAAACGAAACGACGACGGGCTTGTTTAGAGTGTTGGGCATCCGTCGGAAAATGTATCCCTTCCAGCGCATCTTGAAGAGCTAGCAATTGATAATCTTCCCGCAATTTTAACGGCAATGATTCAGGAAGTTCAGCTGCCGCTACATCTAGCGCTTGACGCATATATTTACGGAAACGTTTTTGTTGAATATTCCCTTTTAAACTATATACCGGTTCAAAATCGACCTGCTCTGTTTTAGGTCCAAAAGATACCGAGGTGCCAACGATCACTTGGCGCCCACGGTCCCATTTCCCAGTGATCGTGACTACCATCCCTGGAACTAATTTTTGGCGCAAATAATTTTGATTGAAAAACACAACCTTAACTAAATGCCTCCCAGCAAGGGCTGAAAATTGCAAACGCGATTTGTTTTTCCCTAAAAATAAAGCGGTTGGAGCACTTTCCACACGCGCTTCAATCGTCACGCGTTCATTATGAGGGGTCTCCACTAAATCTTTTAAACGAAAGTCTTCATGTCGGTACGGAAATGTCCAGATTAAATCAGCAATTGTATGAATGCCTAGCTTCTCTAAATTTTCTGCCGTTTCCTTACCGACTCCCTTTAAATTCGATACCGGTTCCTGTATCATCTCCCGAGACCTCCTTTACGCATTATCTATTTTTTATAGCATAGCATAAAATAGGCGCACACGTTCGGGTTTATTGCATTAAAATAGGGCAACAGCAAATTAAACTGTGCCCCTTCACTCTACCCTTCGTTTTCCTTGCGTAGCATGAGCCATAGCTGTTCTAAATGGGGCACGCCATACTGTGATTTTAGTTGCTGTACAGAACCCGCTAAAATAACTTCTCCGTTTTGAATCATCAATACTTCATCTGCAATTTCATCCACCGTTGCTAATAAATGCGTTGAAAATAAAATCGTTTGCCCTCGCTCTTTTTCCTCTAGCAAATGTTTTTTTAGCTTGGCAATCCAATAAGGATCTAACCCGTTTGTCGGCTCATCTAAAATATATAAATCACTTTCTCCTAACATGCTCTGAGCCCAGTTTAGGCGCTGACGCATCCCTTTAGATAAGCTGCGTACTACATCGTTTCTTGCACGTTCCAATCCAACATGTTGCAATACTTGTTGCTGCAGGGCATCTGAGCATTTTTTCAGCTGTCCTAATAGCTGCATAATTTCATTTATTTTTAATGTTGTCGGAAACTCTAAGTCATCTGGCATAAAGCGAATACGATTCGAATCGATACCGGTAATCGCACCAACTTTAGGTTGAATTTGACGCATTAATAACTTTATGAGCGTACTTTTCCCCGCCCCATTTTCACCAACAAGTGCCGTAATTTTCCCTGGCTGTATCGTGTAGTTAATCGGACCGATGCCGCGATTGCCTTTATAGCGCTTCGTTAAATTTATAAGTTCAATCATGAATTCTTCTCCTTCCATCTCAATTGCCACACCGCAAGTAGGAGCGGTAAAACTATCCAAAGCAGTGTCAAAGCAATTGCAACTACAATGCCCGTTGCGGATTCGTAAAATTGCGTTAGGCTATAAAAGGATTTCCCTAAAACACCCGTTTGTTCAATCATTAATAAAAATAAAAAACGCAGCCATTCAAATGGATTACTATGTAAGTGTACATATAGTAGCTTTTCAATCACATAATTCGGTAAAATCGTCCCTAGAGCCATTACGATATAATTACTTAGCAGCGCAAAGAATCCCCATACTCCTAAGCTTAAACCGAGCGCATGAAGTCGATGGCGCGCAAATGTACCAATCCAAATGCTTAATGCACTTACAATGAGTACAAGTACTAGTGCCAAAAGTAAAAATGTTGGATGAATGGACATGCCCCCAAGAAAACTTCCGATTAGTAGAACAATCGCTTCTGTTGTTCCTAAAATAAGTAAAAATAAGATGACGAGTGCAATGAATTTCGAAAAGACATAACGGCCAATAGATAGTGGATACGTTCGAAGCAAGCGATACCACCCGGATTCCGTATCTTGTGCGACCCCCATTGCACCGATTGTTAAAATAAATAATGGCAGTAAAAATAATAAAACATTCACTAAAGAGGCATTGTAGCGATCAAATATCATTTGCTGCCCAGCGTTTAGTTGCTGTAACAGCATAATGGAAACAAATAATAATAAAAATAAGCCAAGGACAATATATAGCCATTTACTGCGAATGAGCTGCTTCAATTCTGAAAGTATCAATGCGTATGCACTCCCCATTTAAAGTCCGTTAATAATGCGTCATAGCTTACTAATTGGCCATCTCCATTTTCATGCACATAGTCCGTCAAAGCTTGTTCCTGTTCAAATGCAAGCACACCATAATTCATCGGCGTCCAATAATCTGCATTGTAAACATAATGTGCTTCCTTCACATCAATCCATTGCCCTGTATCCTCTGAAAAAATATAGGCAATTGTGACATCGTTAGCCGAATCACTTTTCAAAAAATCCATTAAGCAACCTAAATCATCAAAAACTTGATAATCGTTATTATTAAAAATCGCTTGCGCTGCATAATCTGGATGAGAAATTGCCATATTGCATATTTCACAAATATCCGTTTCCAACTGAATTTCACGCGCGGTTAAATTTGCATTGCCACAGCCTGTTAATACAAGCACCATCATAAATAATAAAATTACTTTACGTTTCATCGTAATTTCCTCCACCCTGTCATTAATAGCCCTAAAAGCAATAAACTCACCATGAAATAAGGCCACTTAAAATTCATTTCAATCGATGCATTTTTAACGTATTTCGGCTGTTCATCAAGCAATATATTTTGTGACGATAGCAATAAAAGTTCATCTAAAGTCGTCAATAATTGCACGCTACTGCTTCCTAAAAAATATTGATAGCTTGGTCTTTTTAACACCCATTGACCAAATGTAGAAGTTGCAATATAAGGAGAATCCCCAAAATAATCCCCATCTAAATCATAGCCATCATAGTCATCGTAAGCATTTTGCGCCAACGTTAATCCTTCAATCGAACTTGCTGTTGTTAATACATTCATGCGTAAACGATTATTAGAAAAAACACTGTCCCAAACGTCCATCCCACTAATCACAATAACATTCATGACGAGTTCATTTCCCAACATATCGATATCGGACGCCTTTTGCAGCTGAATGGCCGTTTTATTTTCACGTAATTCATTTTCTTGAATCGTTGCCAATTGACTGTCATAAATCGTCAATGCTGTCCCATGAACGGATTGCTGATGAGCGACCAAATTATCCTTGAGCATAATATTTTTGGACATCATCACCATAATCCCAGTTGTATACTCGGAAATATTGCTGCTTTCTACGATAATATCCTCACTATACATACTATGGACACCGTATCGACCATCTCGTAATTGGCTATTGAGGATACGAACTTGCTTGCTCTCCTCTACATAAATGCTATCAAGCGTTCCCGTTAATTTGGCATCATCAATTAAAATCGTTTTAGAGCGTAAAACTGTTATACCGTGCTTGCGTTTAGCTAATTGGTCCGAAATGCCCTTTAGCGCAATTTGTTTGAGTGTAATATTTTGTGAGTCGGCAATAAAAATCCCCTCTCCACTCGTTGCAAATGTAACATTAAAAAGAGTTATATTTTTTACATTTTTCATAACAATTCCTTGCTCACCGCGAAAATGAACCCCTTCAATTCGAACATCGTCAGATTCAATTTTTAAAGGTTGGTCCATTATGACATTATTTGCACGAATCGTTATCGGCTTTGTCAGTGTGAGTGATTCCTTTATTACAACATCATTTAGCAACAGCTCTTTACCTGGTTCTAATGTATCGATTTGCTGTTGTAATGGGCTAGCCACCGCAGTATTTACCGAAAAAAATACATGCAACAGGAAAAAAAGGGCCAATAACACGCCCTTTTCACTATTACTCATGCCCATTTTCCTCATATTCTGTTTCCATATGACCGTCGTGATCTTCAACATCCATTTCCTCAGAACCTTTACCTTGGGCTTCTTTTTCCTTCATCTTTTTCATCATACGTTCTTTTGCAGCTGTTTGAATGATTGTTAATTCCTCCACATATGCTGTTGGATTTTCTGCTATATATGTTTTCGCATCTTCTTCAAATTTAAAGAAAATATAACCCCAGTTCATCGGTGATTTTAATTCGGTTTTAACAATTGTGGCTTCTTCAACATTTAGCCATTTCAATGAAATATAGTCTCTTACATATTTTTCATTTTGCTCTTTAAATTTTAACTCCGCATTCACTAAACAACCGATATCATCATAAAACGCGGTCGTCCCATCAGCTTTTATCGCCTGTGCAGAAAACACGCCCATGTCATGTTCACGTGTATACACTTTCATATTACACATTTCACAAAGTGATTCCTCTGTCGGCTCTTGTAAACGATCATCTACTTCCCAGTCTTCCGTAGCCGATAAATACGTCGGTGCTTGTGGTGCAACAGCTGTCTCTGTTTTTACTTTTGTCTCACTGTTTGCATCATTTTTTTGCACATTTTCATCGTTTCCACATGCTGCTAATGTAAATAACAGCGGAATTGTCACAAGCCATTTTCTCACTATGTATCCCTCTTTTCAGTTAGTTATAATGTTCGCACAGAAAATCGAATTCTATTCAAATTCCCACCTCTTGCCTGTCGAACATTTATATAACCTCAGTTTACTGAATAATTGTGAAATTCGATTGAAAATCATATGACAAAAATCGTTGCAATTTGTGAAGTCGATTTCACTATTTTTAAGCAAGAAAAAAAACACGCATTCATCATTCTGAATCAATACGTGTTTTTAACCTTCATTTAATTATTTGCCGTTCGTGATTTTAATAGACTCTTTAAGTCGCCACCATCGAAAATGGCATGCGTAATCGCTTTACCAGTAGGTGTTGCCGCAAGTCCACCACGAGCCGTTTCTTTTAAGTTCGGGCTCATCGCCTGTCCGATACGATACATCGCACCAATGACTTCATCACATGGAATACGACTTGTTACTCCTGCAAGTGCCATATCCGCTGCAACGAGCGAGTTAGATGCCCCCATTGCATTACGTTTTACACAAGGAACTTCAACAAGTCCCGCAACTGGGTCACATACAAGACCTAGCATATTTTTTAATGTAATCGCAAAGCCTTCTGAACATTGTTGCGGTGTACCTCCAGCCATTTCAACAATTGCTGCTGCCGCCATTGCCGAAGCACTTCCTACTTCCGCCTGACAGCCACCTTCAGCACCTGAAATTGACGCATTATTCGCAACAATAAAGCCGAATGCACCCGACGTAAATAAATAACGAACCATTTGCTCTCGCGTTGGATTTAATTTATTTTTTACTGCAAATAATGTACCTGGTACGACACCCGCTGAACCTGCAGTTGGTGTGGCACAAATCGTCCCCATCGCTGCATTGACTTCATTCGTTGCGACCGCTTTACTAACAGCATCTAACATTAAATCGCCTGCTAATGACTTACCGCTAGCGATATAATTTTGAATTAATACTGCATCGCCACCTGTTAAACCCGTCACGGATTGAACACCGCGTAACCCACGTTCTACCGCTTCTTCCATCACAACTAAATTGCGATCCATTTGCGCGAAAATTTCTTCACGCGTGCGCCCACTTATTAATATTTCTTGCTCAATCATCAGTTCAGAAATAAGCTTCCCTTCAGTTTCAGCTCGTTCTACAAGCTCACGCACACTATGGAATAATACATCCATTCATGTCACCCCTTAGTTGTTAATTTTCGACACTTTCGTAATATGTGGAATATACGAAATTTGGTCGATAATCCGTTTATCTATGTTTTGGTCCACTTCAATAACCATTAATGCTGTTAAACCACGTTCAATACGCGATACTTCCATATGCCCAATATTGACACTGTGCATTGCTAAGCAGTTCGCAACATTAGCGATGCATCCTGCGCGGTCATCATGCACAACTAAAATTGCTGGCATCCCACCTGTTAAACGCAATTTAAAACCATTCACTTCACTAATTTCAATTTTTCCTCCGCCAATTGAAATACCTTCAACGCTCATTTCATTGTCGTCATCACCCATAACAAGTCGGGCTGTATTCGGATGCTCTTTATTAGCCGTTTCCGGGAAAAATTCAAATTGTAAATTAGCTACCTGTGCTTCCTGAAAAGAGGTTTTAATTCTTTCATCATCCGTATCATAATCTAATAAGCCGCCTATTAAAGCAACATCTGTCCCATGACCACGATATGTTTCAGCAAAAGATCCATATAAATAAATTTTCACCCATTTTGGTTGACGTCCAAATAAATCCCTTGCAACACGCCCGATTCGAGCGGCCCCCGCTGTATGTGAAGAGGATGGGCCAATCATTACCGGACCAATAATATCAAAAACCGATGTAAATTTCACCGTGCAACCTCCTTCTAGTTCATGTACTATATTAATAGTAGTGTACCTATTTATTCTACAATAAACAAATTTCCTGTTTTAATCTACCTTACAAATTAAATAATCGACTCCCGTTTAGTAAATGGGAGTCGATTATCAGAAAAATATAAATTTCAATTCATTATTCGACTGAAAGAATAAATGGATAAAGTGATTGTTTACCATCAACAATTTCTACTTCTGCATCTTCATAATTTTCTTCAATGAAGCTTTGCAGCTGCTCTGCTTGCTCAGCCGTTGCATCCTCACCAAAAATAATCGTCACGATTTCAGAATCCTCGTCCATTAAATTATCAAGTACTTGTTTCGCAGCGTCCATCATTTCAGATGTCGATAAAATGATTTTTCCTTCTGCTAAAGCCATATAGTCATCTTTACGAATTTCGACACCGTCAATTGACGTATCGCGAACCGCAAATGTAACTTGACCTGTTTTTACATGCGCAAATCCTTCTGCCATGTAATTTTTATTATTTGCAACAGATTCCTCTGGGTTGAATGCTAAAATCGCCGCCATCCCTTGTGGAATTGTTTTTGTCGGAACAACAGCTGCTTCAATTTCTAAAAGCTCTGCCGCTTGCTCTGCTGCCATAATAATATTTTTATTGTTCGGTAAAATAAGTACGCGTTCTGCACCAATTTCTTGAACAGCTTTTACAATGTCTTCCGTAGAAGGGTTCATTGTTTGACCGCCCTCAATTACATACGATGCACCAATTGAACGTAATAAATTAGCTACACCTTCACCCATTGCAATTGTAACGATTGCATATGGAATCTTTTGCTGTTTTGCTTTAGCTGGTGTTTTTGAAGTTTCATTGACAATAGCCGAATGTTGTTCACGCATATTATCTACTTTGATTTTAATTAAGCTACCATATTTTTGCCCTGCTTCTAGCACAGCACCCGGTGTTTCAGAGTGAATATGGACTTTTGCCACTTCCTCATCTGAAATAACAAGTAATGAATCCCCCATTGGATTTAGCTCTTGGCGGAATTGCTCTTCATCGAACGGTTCTTTTCCGTCTTCAAGACGAACCATAATTTCCGTACAGTAACCAAATTCAATTGCAGAAGTATCCATGAAGTCTTGTACACGGTGATGTTCTGCATTAATTAAATCATCTAAAGAAGATTCATTTCTTGCTGGTAATGGTTCACCCTTCATCGATGCAAGGAATCCTTCATAAACGAAAAGTAATCCTTGTCCACCACTATCCACGACGCCAACTTCTTTTAAGACTGGCAATAAATCAGGCGTACGATCAAGCGATGCACGCGCTTCTTCAATAAATGCTTCCATAACAGCAATAAGATTGTCCTCTGTTTCAGCAACTTCGACACCTTTAGCTGCTGCTTCTCGCGCAACTGTCAGAATCGTCCCTTCAACAGGCTTCATCACCGCTTTATATGCTGTATCAACACCCGCTTGGAATGCATTTGCTAAGCCTTTTGCATCGATTTCAGAATTTTTCTCAATTGCCTTACCGAAACCACGGAATAATTGCGATAAAATAACGCCTGAATTTCCGCGCGCTCCCATAAGTAAACCTTTTGATAATGCTTGTGCTGTTTTACCAATATGTGCACTCGCATGTAATTTCGTTTCATCCGCACCAGATGTCATAGACAAATTCATATTTGTCCCCGTATCCCCGTCTGGCACAGGGAATACATTTAGAGAATCTACATAACCTGCATTTTGGTAAAGGTGATGTGCACCCATTTGAACCATTTCTGCAAATTTAATTCCGTCTAAAGACTTCATCCGATTCATTTCCTCCTCTTACACATTCGCAACACGAACGCCTTGAACAAAAATATTGACCGATTTAACGCTCATACCTAATGTTTTATTTACTGTATATTTTACTTTCGATTGAACTTGATATGCGATTTCAGAAATTTTCGTACCATAGCTTACGACGATATACATATCAATATGTAAGTCTTCACCTTCTTGGCGAATTAGTACACCTTTTGCAAAATTTTCTTTACGCAAAATATCTGTTAATCCGTCACGAATTTGGTGTTTAGACGCCATTCCTACAATACCATAACACTCGATTGCCGCTCCACCAGCAATTTGTGCAATCACATCATTTGAAATATCAATATGGCCGAATTCGTTATTCAATTCTACTGACATAATAATGCCCCCTTGGCTCTATTTGACTAATCTCTATTGTACTACACAAAAACCGATTATAAAAGAAAACGTTCACTTACGTCTAGCTGGAAGTTATTATTTTTTCAAAATTCGACATGATAAAGAATAAAGTTCTTATTTTTTTATGCTATTAATTCCGCTATATTCAGCCATACCATTTCTATTAATTTGCACGTTTATCCTCTTTTTATGTCCTCCATGAAATGCTGAACGGATTCCATCTATTTCACATTCTCTTTTCCACCAATTTCTAAACTTTTCAAGCTAAAATAGGTGTAAAGGTTTTTTTCTTGAAAGGTTGTGTAAAATGTCTTGCACTCATTCGATAGGTATGTTAAATTATTATGGTATGTGAAATATCGAACTGAAATGTAGCTTTCAGATTCAGCTGTAAGGAGGAATTTTACAATGCCAAAACAATGCGTAATTACTGGCCGTAAAGCTCGTACAGGCAATAACCGTTCACACGCTATGAACGCAACGAAGCGTACTTGGGGTGCTAACCTTCAAAAAGTTCGCATTTTAGTAGACGGTAAGCCTAAACGTGTATGGGTTTCTGCCCGTGCTTTAAAATCAGGTAAAATCGAGCGCGTTTAATCGCGTTCTGAGCATCAGCATTTGCTGATGCTCTTTTTTGCGTAATTTTTGCCAACAAAAAAACTGATTCAAGCCCACCTTTAGGATGAACTTAAACCAGTCTTATTAAAATGAAAAGCCTTAGTTTTTCTTATCTCTCCTAAATAATTTAACGCATCCTCTTGCCATACCACTAATCCATCTCGGTAATTGAAAAGTATAAACTCTCAGCTTGGCTCCCCCTTTAATCTTTGCTTGTTATCATTAAACATATGCCTTCGCTGAATGAGATATACCCGTCTTGTTCGATTTCATTGCTTGTGAAGCGAGATGTTCCTTGCTCAATCACTTCATTTGTCGTTTCATACTTAACCCCTCGTAACGTCACCTCTCTTACTGTTTGCCCATATGCAAAAAAAGATAGGAACGGATAATCCGATTTATGTAAAGGATGCTTCCCAGGCAATAAGAAACGCATTTCATTTTGGCTGTTAATGATTTTAAATATTATGGAAGGGAACTGCTTTTGAAGTGAATAAATGGAGCGTAATGCGGCCTCGTAATGATCCAAACGGCCACCTGTCACACCTGTAAGCCATATTTCCGTCGGTTCATAGTGCAATGCTCGTTGCAAAGCTAAATCCGTATCTGTCTCATTTTTTTCAGCTTGAAACGTCTCTACATGATTGACAACTTCTGAAATTCGCGCAAATTCAGCTGCTGTCACTGAATCAAAATCCCCTACAATTGTATGTGGCAGGATGTTTTGCTCAATTAAATGTAGCGCGCCACGATCGACACCAATCCATTTATCAGGCATTAAAGAAAAGGCGACCTCTTTTATAGGGCCGCCTGCACAGATTGCTACAATCACTTAATAGCGTCCAATCCTGCTTGTTTAATTTCTTGTAAAGCTTGTGCGCGATCTTCTTTGCTATAAATAGCAGAGCCCGCTACGAATATAGTAGCTCCTGCTTTAGCACATGGAATAATTGTTTCTGCGTTAATCCCACCATCGATTTCAATTTCGATATTTAAACCACGCTCTTTAATAATTTCTGATAAGGCCGCCACTTTCGGCACGACCGAGTGAATGAATTTTTGTCCACCGAAGCCAGGGTTTACTGTCATAAATAACACCATATCAATATCCTCTAATACATGTTGGATACTTTCGATTGGCGTATGCGGATTTAATACAACGCCTGGTTTCACACCAAATGAACGAATTAACTGGATTGTACGGTGTAAATGACGGCATGCTTCTACATGGACTGTAATATAATCAGCCCCAGCTTTTGCGAATTGCTCAATGTACTGATCTGGATTTTCGATCATTAAATGAACATCCATTGGTAATGTTGATAAAGGGCGAATCGCTTCAAGCGCAATCGCACCAAATGAAATATTCGGAACAAAATGACCGTCCATTACATCGATGTGAATCAGCTCAGCACCTGCTGCTTCAACTACTTTCACTTCTTCGCCTAATTTCGCAAAATTTGCTGCTAAAATAGATGGTGCAATTTTAATCATAATTTAGTACCTCGGCTTTCGATCAATAATTTCTTGTAAAAACTGTTGATAATGTTCATAACGATAAGTACGAATTTCTCCCGATTCAACCGCTTCCTTCACTGCACATTTCGGTTCTTTTATATGTAAACAACCTCGGAATTTGCAGTTTTCACTAATACGTTGGAATTCTGGTAAACATGCTGATAGTTCTTCTTTTTCAATAGTATCAAAATCAAACGAGCTAAATCCAGGTGTGTCCGCAAGCAAACCCTCACCTATATCAATCAACTCTACATGTCGTGTCGTATGCTTGCCTCGTCCTAAGCTTTTCGAAATATGTGCTGTTTTAAGTTCCAATGATGGAATTAACGTATTTAATAACGTCGACTTCCCGACGCCTGATTGGCCGGCAAGTACCGATGTTTTCCCTTTTAAATAACGACCTAATGTCGAGAGTAATGTTGGATCACCTTTAAACGTTAAGATGACTTCATAGCCCATTTCCTCATAATCCGCGACATATTGCCCGAGCGCTTGTTTTTCCTCATCATTCAATAAATCTAACTTTGTCAGCACGATAATCGGCTGTACATGAAAAGATTCCAAAACGACTAAAAAACGATCTAATAAAATCGTATTAAAATCCGGTTCTTTTGCTGAAAATACTAAAAGTGCTTGGTCAATATTTGCAATTGGTGGACGTACTAATTCATTTTTACGCGCATGAATTTTTTCGACAGATCCATCCGATTCCCCGTCATAAGAATACTCTACAAAATCTCCTACTAACGGGGATTCTCCACGATTACGAAAAATCCCACGCGCACGACATTGAATCAGCTTTCCATCTTTCTCTATATAATAAAAACCACTTAATGCTTTTCTAATTTGGCCTTGCTCCATCTAATCCCCCCTTAATTATTTGGAATATCTTCATACTTAATCGTTTGATTTTCAATGACGACATTATCACGCATAATTTGGTACGCGCCCTTCTCCCCTTCAACAATCGTTAATTCGATTGTATAAGGTATTGGCTCTGTAATTGTGATTGTTTCAAACGGATCTGCCAATGAATGGGTTTTATCTTGTATATAAATAACAACCGTTTGTTCAATCGCTTGTTCGATACCTTCTTCAATTATTGGTGGCTCAAATGGGATAGTAATTGGTTTTTTATATACTTTTTCTGCCTTCGCTTCTGGCCCTTTTGAAATGACGACATTCACCGTATCGCCAACGTTCAGCTTCGTTCCTGCAGATGGTGTTTGACTAATCACCTCGCCAACCGGTACTGTCGCGTGATATTCTTTTCTCGTAACATTTATTTTAAAGCCTGAGCTTCTTTCGTAGGCTTTACGATTCGATTCATTGTAGCCGAGTAAACTGATAAGAGAAACAGGCTCTAGTCCTTTACTTACGGTCAACACAACATCTGTCTCTTTTGCGATAATTTCTTCATTCGCTCGTGGGAATTGGCCAATAATTGTCCCCTCTGTTTCGGGTGAATGCTCTTCTTCAATCCTTACACTGCTAAAAATATCTTGTGTTTCAAGCACTGTTCTCACTTGTTCGACAGGTCTACCTTCATAGTCTTCCATCAGCATTGTTTCTTCACCAATGCTGACAACTAAATTAATTTCCGTCCCTTTTACTTCCATTGAATTAGCTGCTGGCTTCATTTCTATAACGGAGCCTGATTCAATTTCTTCCGAATTACGTTCTTCCTGTTCGCCTACAACGAAACCTTCACGCTCTAAAGTTTGAATCGCCTCTGAAATCGGCAAGTTCTTAACATCTGGTACTTCTATTTTATTCGGCGTTAACACAAAGGCTAATACAATTCCAATGACAACGAGCGCCGCAAAGATTCCTACAAAAATCGGCCATTTTTTCTTCTTTTTTTGCTGTGGACTACTAATGGGCTCTGCTTTTTGTGGTTCTATTTTAACAGTTGGCTCGATATTTGCTGGAATTGATGGCTGCACTGGTGTTGGATCTTTAATAATCGGAATTAATTTCGTTGCATCATTATCAAGCGGTGTCATGAATTTCGGTTCATCTTTGCGTTTCACAGATAAGCTTGTGTCTAAATCCGCTTCCATTTCTTCTGTGGATGCATAACGATGGCGCATATCTTTTGACGTTGCCTTTAACACGATATTTTCAATACTTTGTGGAATCGATGCATCAAATTCACGAACAGAAGGCGTTTCTGATTGCAAATGCTTCAATGCAATCGACACCGCAGATTCACCAGAAAACGGTAATTCTCCTGTGAGTAATTCATACAACACAATGCCAAGTGCATAAATATCCGACTTCATTGAAGCAATGCCACCGCGCGCCTGCTCTGGTGATAAATAATGCACCGTTCCGATTACAGAATTCGTTTGTGTATACGACGTTGCACCTAAAGAAGTGGCAATGCCAAAATCTGTAATTTTCACATTACCTTCTTCATCCATTAATATATTTTGCGGCTTAATATCACGGTGTATGATGCCGTTTTCATGCGCTTGAGACATTGCGGATGTTAATTGCTTCATAATGTGTACACTGCGCGCTGGAGATAACGGTGAAAACTCTTGTATGTATTGCTTTAATGTTTTCCCTTTAATGTACTCCATTACAATGTAGTGCATATCTCCGTCTTCACCTACATCATAAATACTTACAATATTCGGATGTGTAAGACTTGTTGCAGACAATGCCTCGCGCTGAAAACGTCGGTGCAATTCTTCTTCATTCGAAAAATCATAGCGTAAAATTTTTATAGCGACGTCACGATTTAAAATAATGTCATGTGCCAAATAAACGTTGGACATGCCACCGCCGCCGATTAATTGCAATATTTTATAACGACTACTTATGTGCTTACCTACAAGCATTCCTACACCTCCTCCTGGGTTGTAATTAGTACAAGGGAAATATTATCTTCTCCACCACTATCATTCGCGAGCTGGATAAGTTTTCGACCTTTTTCATGTAGCTTAACTGGCAGTGTAATAATGGCAGCCATTTCAAAGATTGACAATTTATTGCTTAAACCATCCGAACAAATGAGTAAATACCCTTCATCCTGTAGATCAATTTCATAAAAATCAGGTTCAATATGCGGTTCTGTGCCTAGCGCCTTCAAAATAAAATTACGCTGTGGATGATGCTGTGCCTCTTCTTCACTAATTTCCCCATTTTCCACTAAAATATTTACGTATGAATGATCACGCGTAATTAAATTTGCTTCGTCATTAGTAAACAAGTACGTACGACTATCTCCCACATGACTAATAATGCAATGATTTTGATCAAGTAGTACGGCAATGAGTGTCGTCCCCATCCCTTTACAGCCTTCATGCGATAATGAATATTGATAAATTTTATAATTTATATGGGAAATGGCATCTCGAAGCCATTCCATCTGAGATTGCGTTGTTGCAAATTGTTGTGCATCAATATTCATAAATAACTGCTGCATTTCATTTATAGCCATTTCACTTGCTACATCACCTGCGTTATGCCCACCCATGCCATCTGCTAAAATTGCAAGCTTATATTGATCGGGGCGCTCAAAAAACGCCGCCCGATCTTCATTTATCGTTCGCTTTAATCCAATATCACTTTTCACTGTAAAGTTCATAAAGTCCACCTACTTTGTTTCTTCTGATCGTTCCTGCGCACGTAATTGGCCACAAGCCGCTGCAATATCTGCACCTTGCTCACGACGAATCGTTACATTAATCCCTTTTTCTTTTAACGTTTTTTCAAATGCAAAAATTTTGCTACGTGATGTACGAATATAATCGCGCTCTGGCACGTAGTTAATTGGAATTAAATTCACATGACATTTAATATTTTTAATTAATGCAGCAAGCTCTAATGCTACTTCTTCCGTATCATTTTGACCTGACATTAAGCCGTATTCAAACGTGACACGACGACCTGATTTTTGCGTGTAATATTTTACAGCATCCATTAATGCCTCTAGCTTGTATGCACGTGCAATTGGCATTAATTTTTGACGAGCTTCTTGGTTAGGTGCGTGCAATGAAACCGCAAAGTTAATTTGCATGCCTTCATCCGCAAATTCATAAATTTTCGGCACAATACCAGACGTAGATACAGTAATATGACGGGCTCCGATGTTTAATCCTTTATCATCATTCATGATTTTTAAGAAACTCATCATCGCATCATAGTTGTCAAATGGTTCACCAATTCCCATAATAACAATACTTGATACGCGCTCATCTAATTCATCTAGCTGTTGTTGTACTTTTACAACTTGCTCCACAATTTCGCCTGCCATTAAATGACGTTTTAGTCCGCCTAATGTTGACGCACAGAATGTACAGCCAATACGACAACCTACTTGTGTTGTCACACAAATTGAATTTCCGTACTCATGGCGCATTAATACCGTTTCAATTGAATAGCCATCTTGTAATTGGAATAAAAATTTAATTGTGCCGTCTTTTGATTCTTGTTTAATAATCGTTGACAACGTCGTTAATGTAAATTGTTGTTCCAACTTTTCACGTAAACCTTTTGATAGGTTTGACATCTCATCATATGTTTTAACACGTTTTTCATACAGCCATTCATAAATTTGGCCTGCTCGGAATGCTTTTTCACCATTCTCTACTAACCAATCTTTTAATTCATCTAGACGAAGTGAGTAAATAGAAGGCTTTAATTGTGGCTTTTCTTTTTTCTCACGACGCGCTGGTGTTTCTGCTGTTTCTTCTACCAAATCCTGAATACGTTCATCAAATTGTTTTAATTGTTCTTGCTCCATTGTTTAATTGGACGCTCCTTTTTTTACGAATGCAGCAACGAAAAATCCGTCACTACCAATATCTTGCGGGAATACTTGTAGCATACCGTCATGTTGTTTCGCTTCTAATTGTGCTGGTAAATTTTCTAAACGTACTGCTTCCATTTCTGGGTGTGCAGCTAAAAAGGCGTTTACCGTACCTTCATTTTCACGACGATCCACTGTACAAGTAGAATACACTAATCGACCATCCGTTTTTAATAATTGAACTGCATTTTCTAAAATCGCAAGTTGAATCGATTGTAGGCTTTCTAAATCTTCCTCGCGTTTTGTATATTTAATATCTGGCTTACGGCGCATAACACCTAACCCTGAACACGGCGCATCTACAAGAATTGCATCATAGCTTTCTGCGGGAAGGATACCTGCCGCCTTACGCCCATCGAGTGGTGCTGTTTGAACGATATCAAGCCCTAAGCGCGTTGTATTTTCATCGATTAAATCTAATTTTTTCGAATGTAAGTCCGTCGCTAAAATTAACCCTTCATTTTGCATTTTTTCAGCTAAATGAGTTGTTTTTCCTCCTGGTGCGGCACACATATCAAGCACCTTCATGCCAGGCTGTGGGTTTAACACCGTTGCAGGAATCATCGAGCTTTCATCTTGAATCGTAATTAATCCATTACGAAAAGCACCTGTACGAGCTGCTTGACCACTTTCAAGATGAATACATTCTGGCATATATTTACTGCGACGCGCCTTCACACCTTCACGCTCTAATGTTGTCAACACTTGTTCTACTGTTGCCTTTGTCGTATTGACACGAACCGTTTGCAACGGGGCAATATTATTTTCCTGTAGCATTTCACGTGTCACATCAAAGCCATAGCTCTCCACCCAACGATCGACAATCCACTGTGGATGACTCGTTTCAATGGCAAGACGCTCATTGTCACCTGTAATTAAATCTGTTGAACGAACACCCTCACGTAAAATCGAACGTAAAATACCGTTGACCATTGAGGCAATCCCTTGATGTCCGCGACGTTTCGCAATTTCAACCGCTTCATTCACCGCTGCATGTGCAGGTATACGTGTTAAATAATGCATTTGGTATAGTGACATACGCAGTAACCAACGTACCCAAATATCTACTTTTCCACGAATGAATGGCTCTAGGTAATAATCTAACGTTAGCTTATGTTGCAAAGTTCCATATGTAAGCTCTGTTAACAGCCCACGGTCCTTTGCATCAATTTTATATTTTTCAATTGTTTGGTGTAATAGTAAGTTACTATACGCTTGGCTTTTATCGACTGTTAATAAAATCGTTAAAGCCGCATCACGTACATTACCATCCCAAATTACTGGCTTTTTTTTACTCATTCAAAGCGGTCCCCAATCTGTAATTTCGAGCCCGTACCACGTAAAAACTCCTCTGCTGTCATGCGCTTTTTCCCAGCTGGCTGTACGTCATAAAGTGCTAATGTGTTGCCATCACCTGTTGCAACTTCGAAATGATCCTTTGCAATGTTGATGACTTCACCAGGAGTAGCAGTTGTCACTGTTTCCCCTAACTTTGCCCACCACACTTTAAAGTTCGCCCCTTCAAAAGTTGTATAAGCAACTGGCCACGGA
This sequence comes from Solibacillus cecembensis, assembly GCF_050272495.1. Taxonomy (NCBI): domain Bacteria; kingdom Bacillati; phylum Bacillota; class Bacilli; order Caryophanales; family Caryophanaceae; genus Solibacillus; species Solibacillus cecembensis. The sequence continues at coordinate 213,309 of NZ_JBNNMF010000001.1, forward strand.
TGTAAACCACGCACTTGATTATATAATGTACGTGCTTCATTATTCCAATCCATTAACTCTTGCTCACGGCTAATATTTCGTGCATATGTCACATCATCCTCATTTTGCACAATACGCTCATTTGTACGTGCAATAATAGATGGCAGTGTTTCTTTTAATAATTCGCGACCGACATCACTTAATTTTTCAAACATGCCGCCTGTATGATCTGTCTCTTCAATCGCGATTTCACGTTGGGAAATAATATCGCCAGCATCTAATTTTTCAGCCATATACATAATCGTAATACCTGTTTTTGCTTGTCCGTCAATAATCGCTTGGTGGATTGGTGCACCACCACGATAATGTGGCAATAACGACGCGTGTACGTTAATGCAACCTAACTCTGGTGCATCAAGTAATTCTTTCGGTAAAATTTGACCGAATGCCGCTGTTACAATTAAATCAGGTTTTAACGCTAAAATTTCTTGTAATTCCTGTGAACCACGTAATTTTTCTGGCTGAATAACAGGGATTTCAAGTGCTAACGCTTCTTCCTTTACCGGTGGAGGCGTTAATACTTTTTTGCGCCCAACTGGACGATCTGGCTGTGTGACAACAGCTGCTACATCATAACCTTCTTCATGTAGCATGCGCAAAATTGGCGCAGAAAAAGCAGGAGTACCCATAAAGATGATTTTTGTCATCGATTATTCCTCCTCTTCGTCCGCATATAGTTCCTCTAGCTCAGCTGCTGTTAATACACGTGTCATTTTCGAATCAAATAACACACCATCTAAATGGTCAATTTCATGTAAAATACAACGCGCTTCAAAATCTTCTGCTTCAAGCTCATAAACTCGGCCTTCACGGTCAGAAGCTTCGATTTTCACATACGTTGGACGCTTGACCATACCGAATAAATCTGGGAAGCTTAAGCAACCTTCTACATCTTCTGCTTCACCGCGCGTTTCAATAATGATCGGGTTAATCATTTCTAAAATATCTTCACCTAGTTCAACAATCGCAACACGTAAGCCAACATTAATTTGTGGCGCAGCAATACCTACCCCATCATGTTCAACCATTGTGTCATATAAATCATCTAAAAGCTGAATCATCTCTTCATTGATGACTTCTACTTCTTTTGTTTTTTGCGATAAAATCTTTGCTGGATTTTTTACTACTTCTTTAATAGCCATATTTGTATACCTCTTTCTAATCTTTAGATCATTGTTGGATCTAAGTCAACCGTTAACACGATGCCTTTTTTAATCCAATCTGAACGATACATTTTAATTAATTGTAAAAGCACTGGAATTAAATTTGGTTCTTTTTTATATTTTATCAAACATTGGTAACGATATCTATTTTGAAGTCGGCTAATGCTTGCCGTCGTTGGACCGATGACAGAAACATCGAAGGATAAGTTCGAACGTAAATATTCTGTAGCCCGCCCTGCATATTCCGCTGCCAACATCACATCTTCATGCGAAACTTGAATGAGCGCAATGTAATAATACGGCGGATAGCCTGCTGTATGTCGGCTATACATTTCACGTTCATAAAACGGAGTATATAACTGCTCTTTCGATAATTCAATCGCATAATGTTCCGGCGTATACGTTTGAACGAATACCTCACCCGGTTTGTCATGACGCCCCGCCCGTCCACTTACTTGGGTCATTAATTGAAATGTCTTTTCAGCCGCACGATAATCTGGTAAATGCAAGGACGTATCTGCACTTAACACACCAACGAGCGTAATATTAGGGAAATCTAGTCCCTTTGCAATCATTTGGGTGCCTAATAAAATATCCGCTTCTCCTGCACCAAATGCATCTAATATTTTTTCATGTGCACCTTTTTGCTTCGTCGTATCTACATCCATCCGTAAAACGCGAGCCTCTGGAAAGAGCTTATAAATTTCTTCTTCAACTTTTTGTGTACCCGTTCCAAAATAACGAATGTTCTCACTTTGACATTGTGGACAATCGCTCGGAACATACTCATCATGTCCACAATAATGGCATTTCAGCTTTTCATTCGAACGATGGTATGTTAACGAAATATCACAGTTGGGGCATTGAACCGTCGTACCACAATCCCGACAGAGCACAAAAGAGGAATAGCCACGGCGATTTAAAAAGAGGACGGATTGCTCTCTTTTTTCAAGACGCACGCGCAATGCTTCTGCTAATGGTTGCGAGAACATCGAACGATTGCCTTCCTTCAATTGTTCACGCATATCTACAATATGAACGGTTGGCAATGCTTGGTTTTTCGCACGATTTTCTAACGTCAATAATGTATATACCCCTTTTTTCGCTCGTGCAAAGGATTCTAATGCGGGGGTTGCACTCCCTAAAATGACAGGACAATCGTAATATTGACTACGCCAAATGGCCACATCGCGTGCATGATAACGGGGTGAATCTTCTTGCTTATAAGTCGATTCATGCTCTTCATCTAAAATAATTAAGCCTAAATTAGTAAACGGCGCAAAAATAGCCGAGCGTGCACCTACAACGACTTTCACTTTTCCTTGTTGGATTTTGCGCCACTCATCATATTTTTCACCGACTGAAAGACCGCTATGCATAACCGCAACCTGTTCGCCAAAACGCGACCGAAAGCGTTCGGTCATTTGCGGCGTTAGGGAAATTTCCGGTACGAGGACAATCGCTTCTTTTTGCTCGGCAATCGCCTGTTGAATCGCTTGCAGGTACACTTCTGTTTTACCACTACCTGTAATACCGTGCAGTAAAAATGTTTCTTGGCGTTTTTCATCTAACGCTTTCTTTATTTGTGTTAAAGCAACATCTTGTTCATTGGATAATTGTAAAAATTCCGTTCGAGCAACTTCTTTCGTAAACGGATCACGATACACTTCTTGATGAATATATACCGCTGCCCCTTTTTCAATCACATTGTTTAACACGGCATTCGTGATGTCCACTGCTTTACAAATTTCATCTGCTGTGAATAATTGACTTTCATTTTGTTTCATCCATTGCACAAGTTGTTTTTGCTTCGGAGCTCGTGTCGTCATTTCTGCTTCAACGGACTCCAGTTGCGCAAGTGAAGCAATTTGAACTTTTCGCACTTGCTTAATTTGCCCCTGTTGCTTTACAACGTTATCTATTAGGAGATCCCCTTTATGAACAGCCTGCTTTAATGGCTTTAGTAAAGCATCCTTTTCAATAATTTTGAGATTCACTCTCGCATTTTTCACAAAATATGGTTGAATCACTTCAGGCAATTGTTCGACTTCTGTTACCAAGACAGCAAATTTTTCATACTTTGCTCGTAATGCACCTGGTAGCATTACTTGAAGGGCATCAATTTCATAACAGATCGTTTGATTTTTTAACCATTTTGCCATTTTCAACATTTCATCTGTTAACACAGACTCGATATCTAAAATTTCTGCAATGGACTTCATTTTATCTAATGGTACGTCCGTTTCATCTTTTATCCCTACAACAAATCCTAGAACATTTCTCGGACCAAACGGTACTTTTACACGACAGCCTTTTTCTATTAACTCCGACCACTCATCGGGAATGACATAATCAAATGGACGATCGACTGGATAAGCGGATACATCCACAATTACTTCTGCAATAACCATTACCCATTCGCTTCACTTTCAGCACTTTTCATAAAATGATTGACAACAAGCGCCGTAATTTTTTCGGGCTCTTCTAAACGCCCTTTTCCTACATAACCACATGCTAAAAATCCTTCTGATGGCTCAATAAATTGAATACCATCTTCTGCTAGCTGGGCAATATTTCGTAACACTGCTGGATGTTCATGCATATGTACATTCATTGCCGGAGCTACCCAAATCGGTGATGTTGTGGCAAGTAATGTTGTTGTCAACATATCATCTGCCATGCCATGGGCCATTTTCGCAATGATATTGGCGGTTGCTGGTGCGACTATAATTAAATCCGCCCAATCCGCTAAATCAATATGAGCAATGACAGCTGAATTTTTTTCATCAAATGTATCATAAAACACATCATTTTTTGACATAACTTGAAAGCTTAAAGGTGTGACGAATTGTTGCGCCGAAGCGGTCATGATCACTTTCACATTCATGCCTGCTTGTGATAATTTACTAACGAGCGCGACCGCTTTATACACGGCAATTCCCCCTGAAACGCACACTAACACATTGCTCTTTTTCATGTTCGAAACCTTCCTTTCAAATGACAAGCTCCCAAAGAAAAATTCTAAGGGAGCTACTTTACAAGTAATATCGAATTCAATGACAAAGAAAGGACGACCTTCTACCAACTAGCAGAAGATGATGTCCCTTCTTTAATCAGTTACGCCTCGGCGTAACTGCGTCCAGATTTTTTTCGAGGTCGCTCGAAAAACTCCCCTAAAAATCTGTGACATCCGCCGGGGCATAACTAGATTCAGCAGGGGTTCAAACCCCGGCTGAATCTAGTTAAACAGGTTAAATTTCATCCTCATAAATCGTTGATGCATCTTGTTCCGCTTTTTTAAGCTTTCCTGCTGCTACTTCTTCTAAAGCACGGCCAACTGGCTTATAAGATACGTATGAGCTTAATTGCTCGCCGCCCTCTTCTTGCATTTGACGCGCACGCTTTGAAGCTAGGCTCACTAAAGAATATTTTGAATCGATTTGTGTTTTTAACTTATCTACTGATGGGTATAACATAATTTTATTCTCCTCTCAACATTGACAAATATCGTTTTTCTACACGTTCACGGCGACAATGCTCTGCCACAATAATGGCATTAATTTTATCACATGCATTTTGAACTTGATCATTTTCTACGACATAATCGTATAAACTCATCATTTCAACTTCCTCACGAGCTGTTGCAATTCGGCGCGCAATCACTTCTTCTGTTTCTGTTCCGCGCCCAACTAAACGTTGCTCTAATTCAGAAATGCTTGGTGGTGCCAAAAAGATAAACAACGCATCTGGTGCTTTTTCTCGAATTTGTGCGGCACCTTGAACTTCGATTTCTAAAAATACGTCACGACCTGCTTCTAACGTTTCCTTTACATAGGCAAGCGGTGTGCCGTAATAATTACTAACAAATTCAGCATGCTCAAGCAAACCACCTTGTGTAATTAATTGTTCAAATTGTTCACGCGTTCTAAAGAAATAGTCTACACCATCTACTTCTCCTTCGCGAGGATTTCGCGTTGTCATCGAAATCGAATATTCATAGTTCGTATCAGGTTGTAAAAACAGCTCTTTACGAACAGTCCCTTTCCCAACACCTGATGGACCTGATAATACTATTAATAAGCCACGTCGTTTATTCATGTGTAACTCCTTTTAAGCTATTCAATATTTTGAACTTGTTCTCTCATTTTTTCTAAAATGGTTTTAGCTTGCACAACGGCAATGGAACAGTCTGCCGATTGATTTTTCGAACCGATTGTATTAATTTCACGATGCATCTCTTGCATAATGAAATCCAGTTTACGACCAATCGCAACAGATTCATTTAACGTCTCCGTCAGCTGACCAAAATGGCTTTCTAAACGGTCTAACTCCTCTGTTATATCAATTCGTTCCGCAAATAACGCAACTTCGGTTAATAATCGGTCTTCAATCATCTGTCCACTACTGATTTCTTGTAAACGCGCAATTAAACGTTCACGATACTTAGCAACCGCTTGTGGGGCTGCTTGTTTAATTTTAGCAACTTGCTGCTGCAATTCATCCTTATAATGTAGCATAACATTGCGTAATTCATGTCCTTCACGCTCACGCATCGTCATTAAACTTGTTATGGCTTGTGCTAATGCATCTTTCACAGCTTGAATAATTTCCTCCTGCAAAAACTCTTCTTTCTCGATTTGCAGCACTTGATCCAAGTTTGAAATTTCTTGCATTGTCCACTTTGCATCCATCATAACGGATTGCGATAGCTCGTTTTTCACTTTCAAGTACGCTTCTAGTAATGGCCAATTGATACGGACTACTTGCTCTGCATTTTGCAACTCTTTTAGAAAAATAATAACATCTATTTTCCCACGAGAAATAGTATCCGACAACATTTTTTTCACAATTACTTCTGATTCCATCCATTCTTTTGGAAACTTTGTATTAATTTCTAAAAAACGATGATTCACAGCACGAATTTCAACAGTGAGTTGAAATCTATTCGTCGTTGTGACCCCCCTGCCGAATCCGGTCATACTACGCACCAAGGTTCGTCACGCCCTTCTTTGCATATTATAATAATTATATCATATGTTAAACCAATTCGTGTTAACGTTTTAATAGAAAATTGAACTACTTTAACTTGCGCATTTTTGTCCCTATCTATCAAACTGGCAGTTCTATCCAACACTTTCAACTTTCTATTCACTAAAGCGGATTTTAGTATGGATCCATAACTTACTTACGAAGAAAAAAATGTTATGATAGGTAGACTAGTAAGAAATACAATCTTTACGAAAGAGGTACGAATATGGCATTTGACGGTCTTTTTACACGTTCGATGAGCAAAGAATTAGCAATCCTTTCATCGGGACGAATTACAAAAATTTATCAACCGAATGCGTTAGAAGTTGTATTCCAAGTTCGCGCGGCAGGCAGTAACTATAAACTCTTATTTTCCATTCATCCTTCCTATTCACGCGTACACTTGACAGAACAAGCAATCGAAAATCCAGCCGAACCACCAATGTTTTGTACATTATTGCGAAAACATATCGAGGGCGGATTTATTTCTGCGATAACGCATGATGCTTTTGAACGTGTCCTTACATTTGAAATTGACAGTAAAAATGAAATTGGTGATGCAGTTAAACGTGTATTAATTATGGAAATTATGGGGCGCCATAGTAACCTGATTTTAATCGATGCAGAAAACAATAAAATCATCGACAGTTTGAAGCATTTACCACCTTCCGTAAATAGTTATCGGACGGTGCTTCCAGGGCAAACTTATATTGCGCCACCCCAACAAGATAAAGCTTCCTTGGCAGGTCTTACGGATGATGAATTGCGCAGCTTTTTTGCACAGGAAGTAACAGCAAATGAAATCGTCGCGCATTTTGCAGGTTTTTCACCTCTACATGCCAATGAATTATTGCACCGGATGAAAACACAAGATTCCGTTACCGCTTGTCGTCAGTTGATGAATGAGATTGCGACGATTGCCAAACCAACTTATGTTGAGGAAAATGGCAAACTGTATTTTTCACCTACTGAACTCACGCATTTGAACGGTACTGTGACGCTCTATGCTACGCTTGGTGAGTTATTGGACCGCGTGTTTTTTGCTCGTGCCCAGCGAGATCGCGTCAAACAGCAAGCTGGAGATTTAGAGCGCTGGTTACAAAATGAAATCAATAAATTGAAGCTCAAACAAAAAAAACTTCAAAAAGATTATGACCGCGCCGCAAATTTAGAGCAGTTTCAACTTTATGGTGAGTTATTAATGGCTAACTTGTATAACTTCCAAAAAGGTCTAGAGTTCGTTGATGTGGAAAACTATTATAGTGAAACCGCTGAAAAAGTGCGCATCCCTATTAGCCCACGCAAATCGCCAATCGAAAATGCACAAAGCTATTACACAAAATACAATAAAGCAAAAACAGCACTTATTATGGTTGAAGAGCAGCAAGCAAAAACAACGGATGATATTACCTATTTAGAAATGCTTGCACAACAAGTACAACAAGCTTCACCATCTGATATTGAAGAAATTCGCGAAGAGTTAGCCGATCAAGGTTTATTACGTTTACGCCATGCGAAAAGAAAAAAGAAACCAACGAAACCTGAACCAGAAAAGTTTATTTCTTCGACAGGTACGATGATTTCAGTTGGAAAAAACAATAAACAAAACGACCATTTAACGTTTAAGTTAGCAAAGCGTCATGAAATCTGGCTCCACACAAAGGATATTCCTGGTTCGCACGTGGTTGTACATACCGAATCTCCCGATGAAACAACTTTAAAGGAAGCTGCGATTTTAAGTGCCTACTTTAGTAAGGCACGCGAATCTTCTGCTGTTCCTGTTGATTATACGGAAATTCGTCATGTCAAAAAACCAAATGGCTCCAAGCCCGGCTTTGTTATTTATTTCGAACAAAAAACACTATTTGTCACACCAGATGAAGCTATTGTCATGCAAATGAAGAAATAATATAAACACGAAAAAATCATGTTGACCATTACCAGTCAACATGATTTTTTTATTGGGACTATTTAACGGAAACTCCTTACTTCTTCATCGTTTTCGTTTTTTTATAGTTCACATGCCATGCAAGCGCCTCTTCTAAATTATGTGGTGTATGCGCATTTCCTGTTACTTCAACCGCGCGATTATAGTATTCGCGCAGTGCCTCTTTATAGTCAGGATGCACACAATTTTCGATAATGGCTTGCACACGCTCTTTAGGCGCCAATCCACGTAAGTCCGCAATCCCTTGTTCTGTAGCAATAACATCCACATCATGTTCCGTATGATCATGATGCGCGACCATTGGCACAATCGATGAAATATCGCCGCCTTTTGCATACGATTTCGTTACGAAAATAGCAATTCGGGCATTTCGTGTAAAGTCTCCTGAACCACCTAACCCGTTCATCATATGCGTACCTTGTACATGCGTTGAATTGACATTGCCATAAATATCCGCTTCCAACGCCGTATTAATCGCAATAATACCTAAACGACGAATGACTTCTGGATGGTTTGAAATTTCTTGTGGGCGTAATACTAAGCGGTCCTTATAGTTATCAATATTTCCGTAAACGCGCGTGCCACATTCTTCACTTAAAGTAATTGACGTGCCCGATGCTATTTTAATTTTATTCGCATCCAATAGATGGAATACCGCGTCTTGTAACACTTCCGAATAGATTTCTAGTTCCTCAAATTCAGAGTTTAAGAAACCGTTTAATACTGCATTGGCAACAGATCCAACACCCGATTGTAACGGTAATAGATTTTTTGGCAAACGACCTTTTTTAATTTCCGCTCTTAAGAAGCCCAATAAATGTTGTGCGATTTGCTCTGTTTCTTCATCTGGCTCCACAATTAATGAAGGCGCATCCTTTATTGTTGAATGGACAATCCCTTTAATTTTTTTAATATCAACAGGAATTCCCTTTGTACCAATGCGATCACTTGCTGTTAGCATCGGTATTGGATCGCGTTCTCCTTGGTCGGCAGGTAAATAAATATCATGGATCCCTTCTAAATTTGGTTGTTCAGGGTTTAACTCAATAATTACTTCCTTTGCCATTTGAACAAGAATCGGTGAGTTTCCTACTGAGGTCGTCGGAATAATCATGCCATCCTCTGTAATTGCTGTCGCTTCGATAATCGCAAAATCAATAGGTCCAATAATTCCTTGTCGAATTAATTCCGCGTTATGAGATAAATGCATATCCGTATATAAAACTTTTCCTGTATTAATGGCTTTACGAATGGCTGGGTCTCCTTGATATGGCGCACGCTTACGAATAATGCCTGCTTCTGCCATCATTTGGTCAACTTCAGGTCCTAATGAAGCCCCTGTGTATACATCCACTTGGAATTTTTCCGTTTTTGCCTTTTCAACTAGTGCAAGCGGAATCGTTTTTGCATCACCCGCACGAGTAAAACCACTCATCCCAAGTGACATTCCATCCTTAATCCAAGATGCTGCCGTTTCTGCTGTTACAACCTTGTCCTCCAATGCATTGCAACGAATTCTAGCGTTGAATAATGTATCCATAATAAATGCCCTCCCCATTCTCCAGTAAAAGTTTTTTATACTTATCATATTTTCAAAATGATTTTAAAAACATAGGTGAAACCACGAATGATGAAATACTATTTTCGGACGAACTCTCCCTTAGGTTAGAAACATTCTAGATTAAGTTATAAAATTCCTTCTCAAAACAGAAATATTTCAACTTAACCTATCCAATATGTTTTTTCATATAAATCCCACTAAGGTATAAGATAATTAATACTGGCTTAATCTTATGTAAAATTTCAAAGCTTTCTAAATAACAACTTCATTCAAAACAAAAACCCCGAACTCTTAAGAGTTCGAGGTTTTTCGTTTAAGATTATTTCACTGAATCTTCAGCTACCACTTCCACTTCATGCCATTCAATTTCGTTCACCCAGTCGATGTTATAATGTTTTACACGTTTGTTAACTGGAATGATTTCTGTACGGAAATACATTGGCACAGTCGTTGCTTGTGCAAACATATACTCTTCCCATGCACGGAATGCTTTTCCACGGTGAGCAGCGTCCATTGATTTTTTCGAGTCAATATCTTTAAGTAAAGCTGTTAACTCATCCGATACGAAACGACTATAGTTGAATGCCGCCTCTTTTTCATAAATTCCTGCTGGAGATGGGTTTGTACCTGTACCCCATGCAGCCATGAACATATCGATTTCAGGATCATCCGCCTTTACTTTATCGTAGAAGCTTTGGAACTCGATTAAACGACCCGTCGATAACTGTACATCTAAACCAACATCTTTCCAGTTTTGACGGTAATACTCAACGATCGCTTCATCTGTATCTGAGCCCGCCATAGCAGCTAAGTTAACGAAGAATTTATTGCCCTCTTTATCTTCACGAATACCATCGCCGTCCACATCTTTGTATCCAGCTTCTTCTAATAATGCTTTCGCTTTTTCAGGGTCATAGTTGAATCCTTCTAAAGTGCTGTCATAGAATGAAGCGAATGTTGGTGGAATTAATCCTGTTGCACGTGAACGTAAACCTTGGTAGAAACGCTCCCCTACTTGCTCAATATCCATTGCATAAGCAACCGCTTCACGTAATTTCACATCATTCATTTTTGCATTTTCATCTGTCGTGCTAATACCTGCAGCTGTATCATATTTACCTAATTTGAAACCAACATAAGAATAAGCTAATTCAGGACGAGCTAACACCGTTAAGTTTGTTAAATCTTTCACACCATCATACTGATTGGCAGGGTATGACATCGCAATGTCGTATTGACCTGTACGTAAACCTTCCCCAATCGATGCTGGCGGCACGATTTGCAATACTACTTTATCTAATTTCGGTTTACCTTGCCAGTAGTTTTCATTCGCTACGAATTGAACAGATTCACCATCAACTAATTTATCTAATTTGAATGCACCTAAAGTAATTGGTGATTTACGAACTGCATCTGAACTAATTAAATCAGCTACAGGAATATCTTGTAATTGATGTTTCGGAGCGGCATAGCCCCATAAACCATCACCGCCTGAGAAGATTGCTGGTGATACTTTCTTAAATGTAATTTCAATCGATTTGTCGTCGATTTTTTTAATACCAGAAATTGTATCAGCTTTACCTGCATGGTACTCTTCAGCACCAACGATATTTTGGAAATCGCCATCATAACGGATACCCGTGTAATCTGGGTGACCAATAATTTCGTAAGGGTAAATTAGGTCATCTGCAGTTAGAGTCGTACCATCTGACCATTTCACATCATGTTGAATCGTTACAGTAACTTTATTATTATCTGCGTCAACATCTAATTTTGCAATTCCCTCGTCAGTGATGAAGAAATCCTCACCTGTAGAGAAAAGCGAGTTCGTCATTAAGTCCATAATTTCCTTATCATAGGCATCTTGATATAACTCCCAACTGAAAACACCTTTGAATGGAGAGCTTGCTACTAAAGCATATTTTAATGTACCGCCAGTAAGCGCGTCTCCTTCATTTGTTACTTCCGACGAAAGTGTTGGTTGCTCCGCGGTTGAACCACCTTCACCTTTTGCACCTTCTTCTGTTTTTGCAGGTTCTTTATCTGCTGGTTTTTCTGAACCTGTTTCTGAATCTTTCCCGCTACATGCAGCAAGAACTAACATGATGGCGAAAACTGTAGAAAGAAGTAGCCAATACTTTTTCTTCATCTTTTTTCCTCCCCTTTATCCTAGTCGTTGTTTCGCGTCAGCTGCTCGGCGTAACGCTTGTCCAACGTAATTTATACCAAGCATCAACACTAAAATTAATATTGATGCGGGTAACCATACCCACCATTTACCCGATAAAACAATTGGGTTCATCGCATAAGCAACTAATGTCCCTAAACTTGGTGTTGACGGTGGCAAACCGAATCCTAAAAACGATAAACCTGTTTCAATGCCGACGTTACCTGCGAAACTTAGTGTAACTTCCACAATTAACAGCGAACTTAAATTCGGTAATAACCCTTTAAACATAATCGCAAAATCACTCGTCCCCATCGTTTTCGAGGCACTAATGTAATCGCGCCGTGCTTCAGATAGCGCTTTGGAACGCACCAATCTCGCCGTCGACATCCATTGGAATGCTGCAATAATATAGATTAACTCCCAAACTCCGTATTTCGGAACAATTGTTATAACTACAATGATGATCATTAACGTTGGTAAAGTGACGAAAAAATCGATAATGCGCATAAAGAAATTATCGATAAAACCTCCGTAATACCCCATAATAATCCCTAACGCAATTCCTACAATGTTCGCGATTATCGTAATACCAACTGCAATAGCAATCGAGTTTGTGGCACCAATAATGAGCTGTCCAAACATATCTCGTCCAGCTTCATCTGCCCCTAAAATATAGCCTCGCACGCCCGGCTCCGTAAAGCGGTCGATTAAGCTAATTTTCATAACTGTATCTCTATCAATATAGAAGAAATATAAATATAATATCGCTGCCATTAATGTGAAAATCCCAATTATTGAAAACATCGCTAATTTATCTTTTTTAAACTCTCGTAAAACAACTTGAATACCTGTTGGTGGAGAGCTTTCAGATTTAAAGTTTTCTACTGCTTTTTTATTTTTATTCGCCATCTTAAAATCATCTCTCCTTAGTCATTTTTTGGTGTTTAGTCTATGCGAATTCGCGGGTCAACAATACTTAAAATAATATCGGACAATAGACTACCTAATAATGCTAAGAAGCCAAATAACATAACAAGTGCCGTAATGACACTATAGTCACGACTTAAAATGGACTCGACGAATAATTTCCCCATCCCTGGATAGGCAAATACCGATTCAATGAAAATGGATCCACCGAGTAAGCCTGTAATCGTAAATCCTAAAAACGCAGCAATTGGTAATAATGAGTTACGGAAAATGTGACGTGAATATACTTTTTTCATCGGAATCCCTTTACTTCTCGCTGTTTTCACATAGTCCATCGTTTTTGCATCAATAATTTCTGAACGTAAATATTGAATAATTCCAGTTGTCCCTAATATTGCATAAGACATACCTGGCAATAGTAAGTGATAAATCTTATTCCAGTAATAATCCCACGTCCCAGGGTCCAAACCGACGTCGACAGAGCCACTGGTCGGGAACCACATGAGTCGGTAACCGAACACAAATATGAAAATTAAATACAGGACGAATGCAGGTATCGCAAAGCTTATAAAACTGTACAAAACAATCGTTTTATCGACGAAGGTGTCATGATAGCGTCCTGCAATAACCCCTAAAGGAATTGCGATTAAATACACTAAAATTACACTAAATAAAGCAAGTGCAAACGTATTCATTGCACGGTCACCAATAATGCTTGCAACCGGTTTCGTATGTGTATAACTTTGCCCAAAATCCCCTTTTGCGGCATTTGTAATCCAGTTATAGTACTGAACATACCAAGGGTCATAGAAACCTGCTTTAACTCGTAACTCTTCAATTCTGTTTGGATCAGTTTCAGGTGTAATTAAACCTGTAAATGGATCTCCCGGCATTTGTTTTGCCAATATGAAAATAAGGAGACTTAAAATAAATAGTTGCGGAATCATAATTAAAATACGTCGAATGACTGTTTTCCACATACTATAATCCCCCTTTCTCTGTTCCAGCCATCGCCACTTTATGCGAGTCTGAAATGGATTTTAACGGGTATACTTTTCCTTGCTCATCATAATATTTATGCTGCTCTTGTTGATAAATTGCTTCAACTTTTTGGCGCTCTACCTTGCGCTCTATACGCGTTTCAGGTTCAATATTAGGTATCGCCGATAATAAGCGATTTGTATAAATATGTTTTGGATTCGAATAAATATCTTCCCGCTTCCCTGTCTCAACAAAGCGCCCTTTATACATAATCGAAATGTGATCACACATGTGACGCACTACACCTAAATCATGCGAGATGAATAAATAACTAATGCCGTATTGCTCTTGAATTTCCTTCATGAAATTGAGCACTTGGGCTTGTACAGATAAATCCAATGCAGATACAGGCTCGTCTGCAATAATCATTTTTGGATTGCAAGCAACCGAGCGCGCAATGCCTAAACGTTGCTTTTGACCACCTGAAAATTCATGTGGATATTTTAATAAAACATCCTCCGACATCCCGACAATCGCAAGCAGTTCATTAATACGTTTGCGTTCTTCTTGCGGTGACAACTTCATAAAATTACGAATCGGTTCAGCTAAAATATCGAGCACGCGCTTTCGCGGATTCATACTAGAATGTGAATCTTGGAAAATCATTTGAATGTCACGATTATAGGCAGATTCACGATCTCTTCGTTGATTCGTTACTTCTTTGCCTTCGTAAATAATTTTGCCAGACGTAATTTTTTCTAAGCCAATGATCGCTTTACCTGTCGTTGATTTACCAGAACCAGATTCCCCTACAAGTCCGTAAGTTTTCCCTCGTTCAAATTCCATCGTCACGCCATCAACAGCAAATACATGGTCAACTACTGTATTGAAAAATCCACCTCGGATCGGATAGTGAACTTTTAAGTCTTGAACTTGCATAAAACTCATCCGTTTACGCTCCCTTCCTTGTCTTCAAAATAGAAATGTTGCCAGCATGTACAACGAACACGATGTCCTGGACCCACTTCATGAAGCTTTGGATTTTTTTCGTGTACCGATTCATCCAACCACGGAACACGAGATGAAAAACGGCAGCCCTCCCTAGGTAATTTCATTAAGGATGGCACCATACCTTGGATAATTTCTAACTTTTCATTTTCACTATGCGTTTGTGGAATCGAATTTAATAGTGAACGTGTATACGGGTGCTTCGGATTTCTAAATAATTCAATAACAGGCGCCTCTTCAATAATTTCTCCTGCATACATAACCGCTACACGGTCTGCGATTTCCGCTACAACCCCTAAGTCATGGGTAATTAAAATAATGCCAGACTGAATTTCATCTTGAAGCGATTTTAGTAAATCTAAAATTTGCGCTTGAATTGTTACATCTAGTGCTGTCGTTGGCTCATCGGCAACAATTATCGCTGGCTTTCCTGATAATGCAATCGCTATCATTACACGCTGACGCATCCCCCCAGATAATTGGTGCGGAAATTGATTTGCCACGCGAGGCGCATTAGGAATACCAACTTGCTCTAAAAGTTGTAGAACACGCGCTTCACGTTGTTTTTTATTAAACTTTGTGTGGTAAATTAAACCTTCTGCAATTTGCTCACCAATACGCATTAATGGGTTTAATGCCGATAAAGGGTCTTGGAATATAAATCCAATATCATTTCCTCGTAGTTTGTTAAATTGAGCCTCTGTTAAATTCGCTAAGTTTTGATTGTTGTATAAAATTTCACCTTCAACTTTTGTATTGTTTGAATTGTGCAATCCTACAATCGAAGTAGCTAACGTACTTTTACCGCAACCTGATTCACCGACAATTGCTAAAATCTCATTTTTGCGAAGCGTTAATGAAACATCGTCTACAGCTGGGTAGAAAGTATCTTTAATACGAAAACTCGTCCGTAAATTACGGATTGTTAATAATTCATTAGTAGACACTAAGCTAACCACTCCTTTCTTATAAATAAACATCCACTACGCTCTGCTATGCTAATTTTTCTGCTCTATGCATCTATTTATGTATATTCTAATTTATTGAATATTAATATAAATTATCCATAAATCGAATTAGATGTCAATCACTAAACTTTCTAACTATTCTAATTTAACATTTTATTTAAAAGAATAGCAAATTAACAGTTAAGTTTAAATATTCAGATATTTTATTGCGTTGAATGGGTGAAATATATCAATTTTATACAATGAACTCCTTCAATAATAGTCCTTAGTATATATGATTTACTTTTTAATGGGACGTAAAAAAATCGAACTTCAATTATATAAAAAAAGGATCAGAGGAGTAGAGTCATTATATAACCATAATAAAAACGTATGAAAGTATAACCTTCTATACTTTCACACGTCTCTTAATTGCTTTAATATTATTTTTTATTAGTTAAGATTGTGTTTGAACAGCTATCTAATGATACACACCTAAGTATAATTGATTATAAATTACCTTCTTTTAAATCTTTATGCCAGTTTTTCAAGAAAGGAATTTGATCTTCTTGAATTGTTCCCGACTCATTTGCCGCTTCAATTAAGTAATCAAAGTTTGTTAGGGACACATATTTTACGCCTGCATTAGCAAATGCTTGCTCTGCTTTTGGTAAATTATATGTGTACACACACACAACGCCCAGCACTTCACAACCTGCTGCACGCAATGCTTCTATTGCTGTAATTGCCGAGCCACCCGTTGAAACGATGTCTTCTACAACCACTACTTTATCGCCTGCTTTATATTTACCTTCAATTTGATTGCCTCGACCATGCTCTTTTGCTTTTGAGCGCACATAAACCATTGGTAAATCTAAAATATCAGAAACCCATGCCGCATGTGGAATACCAGCAGTTGCTGTCCCCGCAACAATACCGCACTCCGCGAAATTCTCTTGAATTAAAGATGCTAATCCTTTTGCTAATTGTTTACGAGCAACTGGATCAGAAATTGTTAAACGTGTATCGCAGTAAATTGGTGATTTGATACCTGATGCCCACGTAAATAAATCTGTTGGGTTTAACTCTACTGCTCCTACTTTTAACATTGCATGTGCGATTTCATTTTGTAATGACATTTATTTTTCCTCCCATAATTGACAAACTTCTTGATAGGCTACAACTGGGTTTGCCGCTCCTGTAATTGCGCGACCTACCACAATTAGTGATGAACCATCTTGCTTTGCACCATCTGGAGTAGCAATACGTTTTTGATCATGCGCTTGCCCACCTAACATACGAATACCTGGTGTCACTCGTAAAAAATCTTCTCCACAAGCTTCTCGAATTGCGCGCGCTTCATGAACCGAACATACGACACCATTTAACCCAGCTTGCTTTGTTACTTGTGCATAATGCAACACCGATTGTTGCAACGAAAGGATAATTTTTTGCTCTTCTTGCATTTGTTGCTCCGTTGTTGACGTTAGCTGTGTTACGGCAATTAAAGCTGCACGCTCTTTACCTGCTGCTGTTCCGGCTTCTAATCCTTCTAAAGCGCCTTCCATCATAGCACGGCCGCCCGCTGCATGGACATTGACTAAATCCACGCCGAGACGCGCTAAACCTTTCATTGCTGATTTCACCGTATTTGGAATATCATGTAGTTTTAAATCCAGGAAAATATTATGTCCTTGATCTTTTACTTTTTTTACGATGTCTGGACCTTCCTGCATATAAAGTTCCATACCAATCTTTACAAACAATGGTTCATCAAAGTGATTTAAAAATTCAAAGACCTCTTTTTCGCCTGGAAAATCCAAGGCAATAATCGGTTTATTATTCATGCTATCGATGGCTCCTTCCGATAATTTCAGAAATATGTTCTACACCTAGCGCGTCTAACTTCGCTGGTAGTTCGTCAATAATTGTTGGGCAAACGAAATGATCGACAAAGTTGGCTGTCCCTACTGCCACTGCTGATGCGCCTGCTGACATAAAGTCAATCACATCTTGCGCACATGTTACGCCACCCATCCCGATAATCGGAATGTTGACCGCTTTATACACTTCATATACCATGCGAATGGCTACTGGCTTTACTGCTGGACCAGATAAGCCACCAGTACCATTGGCGATAACTGGCTTACCTGTACGCTCATCTAAACGCATACCAACTAATGTATTAATCATCGTGATGCCATCTGCTCCGCCTTCTTCTACTGCTTTTGCAATATCGACAATACTCGTTACATTTGGTGATAATTTTACATAAACCGGCACGCTCGAAACAGCTTTAACCGCTTGTGTTAATTCTTTTGCTGTTTGTGGATCTGTACCAAATTGAATGCCACCACATTTTACGTTTGGACAAGAAATATTTAATTCTAATGCTTTCACGTTTGGCGCTTTCGAAATGCGCTCCGCTACTTCTACATAGTCTGCTACTTCTGTTCCAGCTACATTGGCAATAATCGGAACATCATAGCCTTCTAAAAATTTCAGCTCTTCCCCCATGACTTTTTCAATTCCTGGGTTTTGTAGACCAATTGCGTTTAACATACCGGCAGAAGTTTCAGCTACACGCGGTGTTGGATTCCCTCGACGTGTTTCTAATGTCGTTGCCTTAATCATAATGGCACCAAGCTTTGATAAATCATAAAGCTGTGCATATTCACGACCAAATCCGAAACAACCAGAAGCTGGCATAATCGGGTTTTTTAAATCTAATCCTGGTAACTCGATGTTAATACGGCTCATAATGCCACCACTCCTTTCGGGAATACAGGTCCGTCTGAGCAAACTTTCACATAGTCTTTTTCATGCTTGTCTGTCGTATCACAAACACATGCAAAACATGCCCCAATACCGCAGCCCATGCGTTCTTCAAATGATAAATAGCCTTCTTTTTCCGGGTAGTATTGCTCTAATGCACGTAGCATTGGCATTGGCCCACATGAATAAAATAAATCGAACTGTGGCTTTACATCATCAAATACCGTTGTGACAAAACCTTTTGTGCCTTTCGATCCGTCAACTGTTGCGTAATACGTATCCCCTAATGCTGAAAACTGCTCTTCATAAAAGCAAACGTCTTCTGATTGGAAGCCTAAAACATGGATTGTTTTGACGCCGCGCGCATTTAACTGCTTCGAAAGCTCATGTAATGGCGGAACACCAATCCCACCACCTACTAATAATGCGGTTTGACCTGGCTGTGCTGCATCAACAGGGAAACCGTTCCCTAATGGTCCTAACACATCTACAATTTGTCCTTCACGATTCGTTGCAAGGAATTGTGTACCTCGTCCTTCTGCACGGTAAATCATCGTAAATTCATTTTTTTCTTTATCTACATTTGCAATACTGATTGGTCGGCGCAACAATGGCTCGAACGTATCCGACACCTTTACATGAACAAACTGGCCAGGAGTCATATCCTGAACCAGTTGCCCTTGCAGTGTCAATTCGAAAATGTTCGTAGCGATTTGTACTTGCGCAACGACCGTCATTTTCTCTTGACGAATCATCTTAGTTTGTTACCTCCGCTTTTGGCATTTCTTCTGCTGTAAATGTCATCGATTCGATTACGCGTACCATTGCTTCTGCTGTATCTAATGAAGTTAAGCATGGCACACCGTTTTCTACTGATTCACGACGGATACGGAAGCCATCACGCGCTGGTTGTTTACCTTTTGTTAATGTATTGACAACTAGCTGTGCTTCGCCGTTTTGAATCATGTCGAGTAATGTTTTCCCTTTACCGCCAATTTTCTCCACGATATCTGTTTTCACGCCATTTTGTTCAAATAATTTTGCAGTACCTTCAGTTGCTACAATACGGTAGCCGACTGTTGAGAAGCGTTTTGCTAAAACAACTGCTTCGTCTTTATCTTTATCCGATACTGTGAATAATACTGTACCGTGTGTTTTAATTTCCATACCAGCTGCAACTAAGCCTTTGTATAATGCCTTTTCTAATGTTGCATCTTTACCCATTACCTCACCTGTTGATTTCATTTCAGGTCCTAATGTAATGTCTACACGACGTAATTTCGCGAATGAGAACACTGGTACTTTTACGAATACGCCCGCTTGTTCCGGCGCTAAGCCTGGCTTGTAACCTTGCTCTACAATTGATTGACCTAAGATCGCTTTTGTTGCGATATTCGCCATTGGAATATTGGTAATTTTCGATAAGAATGGCACTGTACGAGATGAACGTGGGTTTACTTCGATTACGTAAATTTCGCCCTCGCTCATTACATATTGAATATTCATTAAGCCGACAATCCCTAAACCTAGTGCTAGACGCGTTGTATAGTCTACTAATGTTTCCTTTTGTGCATCTGTTAATTTTTGTGGTGGGTATACACTGATTGAGTCACCAGAGTGAACACCTGCGCGCTCAATATGCTCCATAATACCTGGGATTAATACATTTTCACCATCACAAATTGCGTCTACTTCGATTTCTTGACCTGTTAAATAACGGTCAACTAATACCGGGTGATCTGGTGATGCTTCTACTGCATGCTCCATATAGTAAGCTAGTTCATCTAAGTTATAGACGATTTCCATTGCGCGACCACCAAGTACGTAAGATGGGCGAACAAGCACTGGGAAGCCTAATTTTTCACCGATTACTAACGCTTCTTCTTTTGAAACTGCTGTTTCCCCTTGTGGTTGCGGGATTTTCAGCTCTTGTAATGCCGCTTCGAACTTGTTACGATTTTCTGCACGGTCAATATCTTCTAATGTTGTACCTAAAATTTTCACGCCGTTTGCTTCTAATTTATCGGCTAAGTTGATTGCTGTTTGGCCACCGAACTGTACAACAACACCCATTGGTTGCTCTAAGTCTACGATGTGCATCACATCTTCAATTGTTAATGGCTCAAAGTATAATTTATCTGAAATCGAGAAGTCCGTCGAAACAGTTTCTGGATTTGAGTTAATAATAATTGCTTCATAACCTGCTTCTTGAATCGCCCATACAGAGTGTACTGTTGCATAGTCAAACTCAACACCTTGACCGATACGGATTGGACCCGAACCTAGTACGATAACTGATTCTTTTTCAGAGCGAATTGATTCATTTTCATCTTCATACGTACCGTAGAAATATGGTGTGTTTGATTCAAATTCTGCTGCACATGTATCGACCATTTTGTACACTGGAATGATGCCCGTTTCTTTACGGAATGCATAAATCGCTGCTTCTGTCGTTCCCCAAAGCTCAGCAATTTTCTTATCTGCAAAGCCTAGGCGTTTTGCTGTGCGTAATACGTCTTTATCGTTTTTGTTGGCAATAAGTGTCGCTTCCATCATAACGATTTTTTCTAGCTTGTGTAAGAACCATAAATCAATTGCTGACCATTCATGAATTTGTTCGATTGTCACACCACGACGTATCGCTTCACCGATGAAGAATAAGCGTTCGTCCCCTGCTTTTCTAATACGCTTTTCAATCCAAGCATCTGTTAGCTCTGCTGGGTTTTTCATTTCGATGTGTACGTGTCCTGTTTCTAAAGAACGAACCGCTTTAAGTAATGCTTCTTCAAATGTGCGACCAAGTGCCATTACTTCACCAGTTGCTTTCATTTGTGTACCTAAGTTACGTTTTGCTGATTCGAATTTATCGAACGGCCAACGTGGAATTTTCGCTACAATGTAGTCAAGTGCTGGTTCGAAACAAGCAAATGTTGAACCTGTTACTGGGTTTTTAATCTCATCTAATGTTAAACCAACAGCGATTTTTGCTGCTAATTTAGCAATTGGGTAACCTGTTGCTTTTGATGCTAGTGCTGATGAACGAGATACACGTGGGTTTACCTCGATTACATAGTATTGGAAACTATGTGGATCAAGCGCTAACTGTACGTTACAGCCACCTTCAATTTTTAGTGCACGGATAATATCTAAAGAGATATTACGTAGCATTTGGTTTTCACGGTCAGATAATGTTTGTGTTGGTGCAACAACGATTGAATCCCCTGTATGAATGCCTACTGGGTCAAAGTTTTCCATGTTACATACAACGATCGCGTTATCTGCTGCGTCACGCATTACTTCATATTCAATTTCTTTCATACCTGCAATTGATTTTTCAAGCAGACATTGTGTCACTGGTGAATATTTTAAACCTGAAGTAACGATTTCTTCTAACTCTTGATCGTTGTTACAAATACCGCCGCCTGTACCACCAAGTGTGAATGCAGGACGTACGATTACTGGATAGCCAATACGTGCAACTAATGCTTTTGCTTCGACCATGTTGTGAATAATGTCTGATTCTGGTACTGGTGCACCTAGTTCATACATCAAATTACGGAATAAGTCGCGGTCTTCTGCTTTATGAATCGCGTCTAATTTTGTCCCAAGAATTTCGATGTTTAACTCATCTAAAATTCCCGATTCATCTAATTCAATGGCCATGTTCAGACCTGTTTGTCCACCAAGTGTTGGTAAGATTGCATCTGGACGTTCTTTACGTAAAATGCGTGATACGAACTCTAATGTAATTGGCTCGATGTATACTTTATCCGCCATTGCTGTATCCGTCATAATTGTTGCTGGGTTTGAGTTAATCAAGATAACACGATAGCCTTCTTCTTTTAATGAAAGACAAGCTTGTGTTCCTGCATAGTCAAATTCTGCTGCTTGACCGATTACGATTGGACCTGATCCGATTACTAAAATTGTTTTTATATCTGTACGTTTAGGCATGTTGGTTCTCCTTCGCTGCTTCGATTTCCATCATTTCAATAAATTCATCAAATAAGTGATTTGAATCTTCTGGACCTGGTGATGCTTCTGGGTGATATTGCACTGTAAAGATTGGGAATTTTTTATGACGAACCCCTTCACATGTACCATCATTTAATGCGATATGTGTTAATTCTAAATCTGTATTTTTTAATGACTCCATGTCGATTGCATAGCCGTGGTTTTGAGATGTAATGTCTGTACGACCTGTACGTAAATCTTTAACTGGGTGATTTCCTCCACGGTGGCCGAATGGTAATTTGAAGCTGCTTGCACCTGATGCTAATGCGAAAATTTGGTGTCCTAAGCAAATACCGAACATTGGCACTTTTCCGATTAAGTTTTTCACTGTTTCTATACCTTCTGCTACGTCCATTGGGTTACCAGGACCATTTGATAGCATAATGCCATCCGGGTGCATCGCTAAAATTTGCTCTGCTGTTGTGTTATAAGGAACAACAATTACATCGCAATCACGTTGATTTAATTCACGTAAAATACCGTGTTTCATACCGTAGTCAATCAATACTACGCGTTTCCCACGACCTGGTGATGGGTAAGCTGTTTTTGCTGATACTTCACGCACATGATGTGTAATAAATGGTGTGTTTTGTAATTGCGCTACCACTTCTTCAACATTTACGTCAGCATCTGCTTCAGTTAAAATGGCACGTACTGCACCTTTTGTACGGATAATGCGCGTCAATTTACGTGTATCAATGCCTTCAATACCAGGAATATTTTGAGATGCTAAGTACGCGTCTAATGTCATATCTGAACGCCAGTTTGATGGATGTTCTGCTAATTCACGAACAACGAAACCACGAATAGCTGGTGTAATCGATTCAAAATCATCACGGTTAATGCCGTAATTTCCAATTAACGGATATGTTAATGTAATAATTTGTCCGTAAAATGAAGGATCTGATAATGTTTCTTGGTAGCCTGTCATCCCTGTTGTAAAGACCACTTCACCTTGTGATGCTTGGTCACTACCGAATGCCGTACCTGTAAATACTGTGCCATCTTCTAAAATTAATAAACGTGTTTTCATTATTTTGCCTCCTGATATGCGATTTTACCTTCGCAAATTGTCATGACTGGCCAGCCTTTAGCAACCCAACCATTAAATGGTGTGTTACGCCCTTTAGTCACAAAACCATCCGCATCGATTGTTTGCTCTTTATTTAAATCAATTAATACTAAATCCGCTGAAGCACCGATTTCTAATGTGCCATATGGTAAGTCAAAAATTTCTGCTGCTTTTACGCTCATCCAATCAACTAATTGCTTTAACGTCCATTTTCCTGTTTCTACAAAGTTTGTGTACAGTAATGGGAACGCTGTTTCAAAGCCGACAATCCCAAATGGAGCGCCTACCATACCACAGCATTTTTCTTCTACTGTGTGTGGTGCATGGTCTGTTGCGATACAGTCAATTGTGCCGTCCAATAATGCTGCATGTAATGAATCTTTGTCATCTAACGCACGTAATGGTGGGTTCATTTTCCAGTTTGCATCATCTGATGGGATGTCCATTTCTTCAAGTAATAAATGGTGTGGACAAACTTCCGCCGTTACTTTAATGCCTGCTGCTTTTGCATCGCGTACTGAACGAACCGATTCTTTTGTTGAAACGTGACAAACATGGTAACGAGCACCTGCCGCTTCAGCAAGTAGTACGTCACGAGCAATTTGTACTGATTCACAAATAGATGGAATACCTGGTAAACCAAGTTCTTTATTGCGCGTACCTTCATGCATAACACCATCGTAAATTAATGAGTTATCTTCACAGTGTGCTACAACAACTACATCTAGCTTTGCCGCTTGTTGCATTTGCTCATACATTGTTGAAGCTAATTGAATCCCTACACCGTCATCTGAGAAGGCTACTGCACCTTGGTCTCTAAGCTCTTTCATATCCGTTCGAACTTCACCAGAGATGTCTTTTGTTAATGATCCGTATGGTAAGACGCGAATAACCGCGCTGTCCTTAATTAATCCGTTAATTAACTGCATATTTTCTACTGAATCCGGTACTGGCTTCGTATTTGGCATCGCACAAATTGTTGTGAAACCACCTTTTGCTGCTGATGCTGTTCCTGTTGCAATTGTTTCTTTATGTTCAAAACCTGGCTCACGTAAATGTGTATGCACATCGACGAATCCTGGTGAAACAAAATGACCTTGTCCGTCAATTACATTTGCCCCTGTTGGAATTTCTCCGTCAAAGCCTGTAATTTTTCCATCTTCAATTATAATAGAAGAAACGCGTAATTCGCCTTGCTCATCTAATCGTTTTACGTTTTGAATAACTGTTATCATTATTATTCTCTCCCCTTCAAAATTGTTTCTACAATGGCCATTCTTGTGTATACACCATTACGCACTTGCTGGAAGATGCGTGAGCGTTCACACTCTACTAATTCATCAGCAATCTCAACATCGCGATTTACTGGTGCTGGATGCATAATGATTGCTGATGACTTCATCATTTTTTCACGTTTTGGTGTTAAGCCGTACTGCTCATGATAGCTTTCTTTCGAGAAGCTTTTACTTACGGTATGGCGCTCATGCTGAATACGTAACAACATGATAACATCACTATCTTCGAGCACTTCATCCCAAGAATGATAGGCTTCAAAATCGCCTGCCCAATCTTGTGGACATAAGAAGCGTACATTCGCACCTAATTTTGCGAGCGCTGTTGCATTTGATTTAGCGACGCGACTATGTGAAATATCACCTACGATTGTGACATTTAAGCCGTCAAATGTTCCAAACTCTTTTTTGATCGTGTATAAATCCAGTAAACATTGTGACGGATGTTGACCTGCACCATCGCCTGCGTTAATGACCGCAACGTTGATACCTTCTAGCAATTCGTTGTAATATTCGTCTTCTTCTGCACGAATAACAACTGCATCAATGCCAATCATTTCTAATGTTTTCACTGTGTCATACATCGTTTCGCCCTTCACTGCACTTGAAAAGCCAGCATCGAATGGGATTACCGTACATCCTACTTTACGCTCTGCCATTTCGAAGCTCGTTTTCGTACGTGTACTTGGCTCAAAAAATAAGTTCGCTACGTTGTAAGTTCGGGCTGTTTTTGGCTCTTCGCCATTTTCAAACGCCTTCGCTCGGTCTAAGATGTGTAAAATTTCTTCATTTGATAAATGTTCCATTGAAAGTAAGTTTTTCATAAAGCGCCTCCGATAATGGTGAAGTATGAAGCAATTTCAGCCTAATATTTAGTAAAAAAGCCTAACTGATGTCATCAGCTAGGCAAGGGAGGCGTGACAAGCTAAAGCTAGGTAATATTCACCTATCTCTCATTCATCAAGTCCCCTTGCTTGCCTCTCTGGACAATTCTTTAAAAGGTACTATTATTTAGTTTCATAAATATCGTTTTCTATTTTTTCACGACCCGGTAGAACTAAGTTGAGCAAGACACCGATAATCGATGCTAATGCCATCCCTTCGATCGCAAAGCTTTCTGTGAAGCGCATTGCTGCTCCGCCGATTCCTACTACTAGGATAACCGACGCAATGACCATATTCCGGTTATTTCCGAAGTCTACATTGTTTTCAACGAGCATGCGCAGTCCGCTCGATGCGATAATCCCGAATAATAGGATTGAAATCCCGCCAAGTACGGCTGTTGGAATTGTTTCAATGAGTGCCATTAATTGACCTGAGAATGACACGACAACGGCAACGATAGCTGCACCTAATATGACGTAAACCGAGTATACACGTGTAATGGCAAGTACACCGATATTTTCACCGTATGTTGTTTTTGGTGGTCCACCGATAAGCGCAGATGCGAATGTTCCTAATCCATCCCCTAGAAGCGAACGGTGTAAACCTGGATCTTTAATGAAGTTTCGGTTTACCACTTTTCCTAAAACTAATTGGTGACCAATATGTTCTGAAATCGTTACTATGACAACCGGTACCATACCGATTAAAATCGTACTCGTTATATTAAATTCATAATCAACGCCTGGAATTAAGAAGTCTGGCATTGTAAAGAAGCTAGCATTTTTTACTGCAGTGAAATCTACAATACCTATGATTACTGAATATATGTATCCGATAACGATACCTAATAAAATTGGCATGGCACTTAAAATATTTTTAAAGAACAGCGTAAATATTATGGCCGCAGCTAAAGTGACTAACGCTGCTGAGAAGTGTAAACCGCTATATTGTTTGACACCGTCCACTGTAATATTCATCGCCATATCAATTGCCGTTCCTGACAACCCTAATCCAATGACGATAATAACTGGTGCTACAACGATTGGCGGTAAAATATTCATTAACCATCTATAGCCCGTTTTCCAAATTAACAGCGAGACAATTCCGTATACCAAACCGACCGCCATCGCTCCAATCATCGCATTCCCTGGATTTACTTCCACACCAGCTTGACCAAATCCTGTCACTAAAAGAATTGGCGAGATAAAGGCGAATGATGAACCTAAATACGCTGGCACTTTAAATTGTGTGATCAATAAGAAGATAATCGTCGCAATTCCACTTGTTAAAAGGGCGATTGACGGGCTAAGTCCTACTAATTTAGGTACTAAAATTGTTGAACCAAACATGGCGAACATATGTTGGAAACTGAATGTAATAAGTTGTCCTACACTCGGTTTTTCATTAATATCTAAAACTACTTTCGACATATTGCCCCTCCTTTAATCTTCTTTATGAATCGTTACTAAATCTTGTCCATCTACTTCCACTAAGTTGACAACGATACGTTCATGACCCGCTGTTGGAATGTTTTTTCCTACATAATCTGCGCGGATTGGCAATTCACGATGCCCTCGGTCTATTAATACCGCTAACTGTATTTGTGAAGGTCTTCCTAAATCCATAATGGCATCCAGTGCTGCACGAACCGTTCTGCCTGTATATAAAACATCATCTACCAGAACGATTTTTTGATTTTTTAATTGATAATTAATATCTACTTGCTGTACTTGTGCTTGTTCATTCACATGCTTCGTTGATAAATCGTCACGATACAGTGTAATGTCTAACTCTCCTGTGCGAATCGCTTTGCCCTCAATCGTGGTAATGCGTTCTGCTAATCGTTTCGCTAAATAGGCACCACGTGTTTTAATACCCACTAATATCACTTCATCAATGCCTTTATTGCGTTCAATAATTTCATGTGCAATTCGTGTGACAGCACGATTTAGCGAAGGTCCATCTAGTAATTCAGTAATTTGCTCCATCTCGTTTCTCCCTTCATAAATACTTTCACGCACTTTCAATCCAAAATAAAAACCCTCTAGAATAAATTCCTAGAGGGTTGAAAAAGTCCATGTTAAAAAACGGCACACGAGTGCTTACAAAAACTCGCTAACGTTTCACATTGTCCCTTCTCAGCCTCTCTGGACTGCCATTAAAGGTGAACACTATTTAATTGAATTCGTGATTACTTACTTGCTCTCGTCAAGTTGTTTCATTCACTGTTGTTAGTATAGGCTGGTTTTATTGTACTGTCAACCTATTTTCAAAGATCATTCATGCCCCGCGAAATGTTCTATTAATGAGAATTATCTGACCTTTTCGATAAACGAAAGACTCTCTCTAATATTCTAATAAAGTATGTGCTAGTTTAGGCTGGCTAAGCACATGCCCTTATTTTTTTAGGTAAAGAAATAAGGCACCTCCTGTTCAATATCGAACAAGAAGTGCCCTCTATAACATAATCTCAGAAAATCACTCAGTCTCAGCTTTTTTTACTGTTGCTTGAGCGCGCATTTCTGTTAATAATTGTTCAAATTCTGCTGGTAGTGCTGATTCAAACTCGATATATTCTTTCGTTACAGGTTGAATAAAGCCTAATACGCCAGCATGTAGCGCTTGCCCTCCGAAATCAATTGTCTTTTTCGGACCATATTTCGGGTCACCTGCAAGAGGATAGCCAATATAATTCATATGCACACGAATTTGATGCGTACGACCTGTTTCTAAACGGCATTCTACTAAAGTAAAATTACCAAAGCGCTCTAATACAGTGAAATGTGTTACAGCATGCTTGCCTTTATCAACAATCGCTTGTTTTTGACGATCTTTTGCATCACGTCCGATTGGCGCATCAATTGTTCCTTTATCATGTGGAATATGACCATGTACAAGCGCTGTATATTTACGTGTAACCGATTTTTCAACTAATTGATTCACTAGCCCTTCATGCGCCACATCATTTTTTGCGACCATTAGTAAGCCCGATGTATCTTTGTCGATACGGTGTACAATGCCTGGTCGTGCTACACCATTAATGCCTGATAAATCCGTACAATGATGCATTAAACCATTTACTAACGTACCGCTTGCATGACCTGGTGCTGGATGAACAACCATACCACGTGGCTTGTTGACAACTAATACATCGTCATCTTCAAAAATGATTTCTAAATTTAAATCTTCTGCAATAATTTCTAATTCTTCTACTTCTGGCACGTCCACTTCCACAACGTCGCCTTCTTTTACTTTATATTTCGCTTTTACTTTCACGCCATTCACGGTAATAAGATCTTTATCTACCCAAGTTGAAATTTGTGAACGTGACCAAGTTTCTTCTATCTGTGAAAGTGCCTTATCCAAACGCTCTCCAGCGAACTGTTCGATTGTTAATGTAACTACTGTCATTTCTTCACCTTTTTCTTTTCTGCTTTTTCTTCTAAAATAATCGTAATAAAGAGCATGACTACTGCGATTGATAATGCAGCATCCGCAATATTAAAAATCGGGAAGTCATATTTGATGATTGGAATGAAAACATCGAAAAAGTCCACTACTTCTCCACGGAATAGTCGGTCGATAAAATTCCCTAATGCACCGCCTAATAATAGCATTAAACTAATTTGAAATAGCGGCTTACCTTTTGCCTCTGTATGGTAAAAATACAAAATCGCAATGATGACGCCAATTGTCACAATCGTAAATAACCACATTTGCCCTTCAAGCATTCCCCATGCAGCGCCACGGTTACGATGTGATAATAGACCAAACCACGGATCCCATATACTAATTCGTTCGCCTAACTCCATATTTTTCACGACAAGCCATTTTGTCCATTGATCAATAATGACTGCAAATAATGCTAATCCGTAATATTTATACATAGCAAATCCTCCGTTTACGATATATCTTTCCTATTTTAACATAACTCTATGTTTGAACGACAATTTTAACGAAAGAAACATCAATAGAAAAACACCTCTCGTGACATAATCGCCTTTCATTTCCCACCTTATTCCCAGAGAACTCACGGCTATTCTTTTACAGCTACTTATAATCGGTCATTTTTTAACGCTGTGATTAAATGCTTCACTTGTATATTAAATGTAATCATATCATTCGCATTATACGATTTATTTTCAGAAAATCGATATAAATGTTCGATTTGTTCCATTGATAGTTTTGAAGATCCGACAATTTGCTCTAATAACATTTGAAATGATACAACTTGATTTAATGTCTGACTCGTTGCTTGTTGAATGGCTACCATATTTTCTGCAAGGAGCGCTTCTGATTGCTCAATCCGACCAAAATATTGTTTTGTTTCAGCAGACATTTGCTGTGTCTTTTGAATCGTTTGCTGCTCTTGATGAATATTCACAACAACGTCTTCCATATGTTGAACGATGTCATGCACTTTTCCGTTAATTTGAATAAGCGCATTTTTACTTTGCTCTGCTAACTTCCTTACTTCAGCCGCCACCACCGCAAATCCTTTGCCATGTTCACCTGCACGAGCTGCTTCAATCGATGCATTTAATGCTAATAAATTCGTTTGATCTGCAATGGCACTAATTAACTTTGCAAAATCTATAATTTCTTTCGTTTGTTGTTGCACTGCGCCAATCGATTGTCCAAATTGTTCAAAAACCTCACGAACATTTTCCATTTGGTCATATAGCTCATTCATTTGATTGCTACCTTCGACAATGAGCTGACGATTTTTTTCAACTTGTGCTTCAACCTTCGTAGTAATATGTTGGATTTCTTCCGTCTCTTGAACAATGGAATGCGCGCGTTCATTTGAAGTTTGTAACAGCTGCTGATCTTGCTGAATGGATTCAGAAATAACCGTTATGCGTTCCATAAACAGGCTATCACTTTCTGTATTTTTCGTATTCGTTGCATGCAATAAATCTAATAACTCTTCTACACTTGCAATGACTTGGGTACGTTCTTCAAGCGTTAATGCATCGACTTCCTGTTGAAGGTCTTCCGGTAGTTTATTTTTCATAAATAATTGCTTTAACATGTTGTTCACTCCTTTCGTAATTTCCCAAAACCAATAAGGAGCAATGTTTGGTTTAATTGTGACTTATTTAATTGTTCACCATAACTTGAAAAACCACATAAATTTGGCAAAACACTTAACTGCGTATTCAACTTTGAAAACAGTTGCTCATTTTGAAATTGGACTTTACGTAAAATGCAGTTACACCCTAATACACCATGTAACTGTGTAAAACGACCACTAAAATCAGCAATCGTTTTTTCCATTTCAAGCACTGGATTTTTTGGCTCTAATATATCAACGATTGCTCCCTCATACACCTGGCAATAAAACTCAACCTCTCCTGAAGACTTCACTTGAAATGGGGAGGCAATTAAAAAATCCTGATTAAATTTCCGCCCCAGTGGATGTAATGCAAAATGCTTTCCTAAGTCATTTTTAGGAACCTTTAGTAACTCCGCATAAACTTCCGCAGCTGGTCGATTGTTCATTTCATACACAATCCGTTTTTCTGCATCCGCTTTTGTTATTTTGACTTGTTTTCCCGTACTTTTAAATATATTTTCTTTATAAATATAAAAATCTACAACAGGCTTTAAAAAGATTGCCGCTCCACCAGTTGATGTTATTTCACCATTAACACTAACTTTCGTCGTCACAAACTTCGCATCATCACCTGCTGTACCTCCAAAAATCGGAAATCCATCGTAGTGAAAGATTGAATTCACGACTGACAACATCTTTTCTTCCCCAGCCTTTAAGCCGACTGGAAAAACAAATCCAAGCCCTTCTTTTTCAATCGTCTTTGATCCAACTTGTATGCCGATTGATTTTGCCGCCTGCACTAAATTTCCCCTATCGAAAATTGGATACTTCACGATATCCTTCATCAAAACAGCTTGTACTTTACCAAATTCCCCAGAAAAACTTTGCGCTGACAAACTGTATTCACTATAACCTTGTGGCCCAATTTCACCCGTTGTTGTAACACCGACAATTTGAGCTTGTGGATACTTTTGTTTAAATAATTCTGTTAGTTTTT
Source organism: Solibacillus cecembensis (assembly GCF_050272495.1). NCBI lineage: Bacteria > Bacillati > Bacillota > Bacilli > Caryophanales > Caryophanaceae > Solibacillus > Solibacillus cecembensis. The sequence continues at coordinate 245,175 of NZ_JBNNMF010000001.1, forward strand.
CGAATGAGTAAACTGTACTTGCAAAAAACAAAACGAAGCCTGGTTCTTTATGTAAATTACGCGCTATCTCTTCCACTGCTTTTTCTGGCTGACGCGTTGTCGTTAACGTTGAGTAAATATAATCCATCGATGATCCCCTCCTACAAAACTGTATTCCCCACATTTTATTATTTAAAAAAATTATAACATATATCATATTTCAAATTTAATTCACTGAATGCACTCTAAAAAAAGACCCACCTAGCGATAAAACTAAGTAAGTAAGTAAGTCAGTCTCCCAGTGAATCATTTAGCTAAAGAAAAAACGGAGCGCAGCCATCGTTATCACTCCCGCAACAACTGTTTTTGACAAGCTTTTCGTCACTAATGCAACGAGTAAAGTTGGAATAAACGCGCACAAATGAAGCCAATCAATCGTCACTAGTTGCGCTTCTTTCACAAACATCCCTTCAATAACAAGCGCTGATAAAATACATACCGGTATGTAAGCAAGCCATCTCAACACAACATCAGGCATTTTGACGTTTTTCACAAAAACAAACGGTAAAATTCGCGGCAACCAAGTGACAACTGCACAACCTAAAATAACAAGTACAATCCAAATTGTCGTCGTCATTTTTCAGTCACCACCCCAATCGTCGCTACTGCTAACGTGGACAATAATACCGCTAAATGTCCCGGCACAAAATACAATAAGCCGTACATGCATACAACCATATACACGATTAACTTCAAGTAATGCATAAGCTTCGTTTTTGGAATGCTCGCTAATGTTAAAATTAATAAAGCGACGAACATCGCTACAAGGGCATAATCCAACCCCCATTTCTCTGGATTCGGCAACCATTGGCCAACAACCCCACCAAATGTACAAGCGGCAATCCACGTTGTATAAGCCGTCACATTTAAACCATCCATCCACTTGCCACCGAGACGACCTTCCTTACTTGCAGCCACAACAGAAACCCCAAACGTTTCATCCGTTAATAATGTGCCAAAGCCGATGTTTCGAAGAGTCGAATGCTTTGTAAAATACGGCGCAATTGTTAAGGACATTAATAAATGACGAAGGTTTACAATAAAAATCGTCGCGACAATCGCCGTTACAGGTGCACCTGCTAAATATAAACCACAAAAAATAAATTGTGCCGAACCTGCATATACAAGTACCGACAATAAAAAAATTTCCAATACAGAAATACCTGATGCAATGCCAACAACCCCAAAGGCTACCCCAATACTTATATAACCTAATAACGTCGGAACACAGTCTTTTACACCTTGCATAAAGGTATCTGGTGTATAAGAATTCGACTGGATCTGTTCATTTCCCATTCAAAATCCTCCTAATGAATCGTCTATCTTTTCAGATAACTGAAAATATGTAGAAAGAACGCCATTGCCAAATCGACAATAGCGTTCTCGTTCATGTTATACGTAATAGTTCTCTACCACATCCGCACAACGCTTACATAATGTAGCATGTGCTTCTACTGCACCAACTGTTTCAGTAATTGTCCAGCAACGTTCACATTTTTCACCGTCTGCTTTTTCAACAACAAGTGCTGTTTTTTCTAAAGCTAGGCTGTTTGCCGGTGCATCTTCTTTGCTACCTGCAACTATAAATTGTGAAACGATTGACAGCTGTGCAAAGTCAATTTTTTCATCATTTAATAATTCAGCTGTTTCGCTATCTGCATAAACTGAAATTTTTGCTTCTAATGATTTACCAATCGTTTTCGCATTACGTGCTTCTTCTAATGCTTTTAACACTTCATTACGAACAGCAATTAATTTCGTCCATTTCGTGCGTAGTTCAGTAAAGTTCGCTTTTTCGTCCACTTCAGGGAAGTCCATTAATTGGATCGATTGCACTTTACCTTCTACTTCTACATACTCCCATAACTCTTCCATCGTATGAGGAATCATTGGTGTTAATAATTTTAATAACGCCATTAATGTATCGTACATAACTGTTTGCATTGCACGACGGTTTTTATTATCCGTACCCTCAATGTATACAACATCTTTCGCGATATCTAAGTAGAATGAAGAAAGCTCGATTGCTACAAAGTTATTCACTGTTGAATACACCGTTGAGAAGTCATAACGGTCATATGCTGCACGAATTGTTTTCACAACATCTTGTAAGCGCATATACATGTATTGATCCATCTCACGTAAGTCTTCATAAGCTACACGGTCTGTTGCAGCATTGAAATCTGTTACGTTGCCGTGTAAGAAGCGCAATGTGTTACGTACTTTACGGTATGTTTCAGAAACTTGCTTTAACATATCCATTGAGATACGTACGTCCGCTGTATAATCTACTGATGCTACCCACATACGTAGGATATCCGCACCGTATTGATTCATTACTTTTATTGGATCAATTGTATTACCAAGTGATTTCGACATTTTGCGTCCTTCACCATCTAATACGAAACCGTGTGTTAATAACCCTTTATATGGTGCATAACCGTTAATCGCAACCGATGTGATTAATGATGAGTTGAACCAGCCACGGTGTTGGTCAGAGCCTTCTAAATACAGGTCGGCAGGATATTTCATACCGCGCTCAACAAGTACACCTTGGTGTGACGAACCTGAGTCGAACCAAACGTCCATAATGTCATTTTCTTTCGTGAATTTACCGTTCGGGCTACCTGGATGTGTAAAGCCTTCTGGTAATAATTCATTAGCTTCTTTTTGGAACCAAATATTTGAACCGTGCTCACGGAATAATTTCGAAATGTGCGCGATTGTTTCTGGTGTAATGATTGGTTCATCGTTTTCTGCATAGAAAATTGGAATCGGAACACCCCATGCACGTTGACGAGAAATTACCCAATCTCCACGGTCACGAATCATATTATAAAGACGTGTTTCGCCCCATGCTGGTGTGAATTCAGTCGCTTTTACTGCACCTAATAATTCATCACGGAACATTTCCACAGACGCAAACCATTGTGGTGTTGCACGGTAAATTACTGGTTTTTTCGTACGCCAATCATGTGGATAAGAGTGCTTGAATTTCGATACATTTAACAATGCACCTTCTTCTTTTAGCTTCTCAACGACAATCGGGTTTGCTTTTTCATAGAATAGCCCTTCAAATCCTGGCGCTTCATCTGTATAACAACCACCGTTATCTACTGGAGATAATACTTCTAAGCCGTAACGATTCCCAATTTGATAATCGTCTTCACCATGTCCAGGTGCTGTATGAACACATCCTGTACCTGCATCAGCCGTTACATGATCTCCTACCATTACTAATGAATCACGCTTGTAAATTGGGTGCTCTGCAACAAGCATATCTAGTTCTTGCCCTTTTACTTCTTGAACGATTTGTACATCTTCCCAACCAAAAGTAGTTGATAATGTAGCCAGTAAATCTTTCGCTACGATGTATTTTGAACCATTTGTTTCTGCAACGACATATGTGAATTCAGGATTCACTGAAATACCTAAGTTTGCTGGAATTGTCCAAGGTGTTGTCGTCCAAATAACAAATTTTGCATCTGCTGGCACGACATTTTTAGCATCTTTAATGCCGAAAGCTACATAAATTGAATACGACTCAACATCTTTATATTCGATTTCCGCTTCAGCTAAAGCCGACTCAGAAGATGGTGACCAATAAACAGGTTTTAAGCCTTTGTAAATATAGCCTTTTTCCGCCATTTTACCGAATACTTCAATTTGACGCGCTTCAAATTCAGGTTTTAATGTAATATATGGGTTTTCAAAGTCACCGCGTACGCCTAAACGTTGGAATTGGCCACTTTGGTTCGCGATTTGTTCATATGCATATTTTTCACAAAGCTCACGGAACTCTGCAATCGACATTTCTTTACGCTTAACACCTTTATTTGTTAAAGCTTGCTCGATTGGCAAACCATGTGTATCCCAACCCGGAATATAATCAACATAATAACCTGTCATCGATTTTTGACGGTTAATCATATCTTTAATTACTTTATTTAATGCGTGACCTACGTGGATATCACCATTTGCATATGGAGGGCCATCGTGTAATACGAAGTGTGGGCGACCTGCTGTACGCTCTTTTACTAATTTGTTAATATCCATTTCATCCCACTGTGCTTGAATTTGTGGTTCTTTCGTCGGCAAGCCACCGCGCATTGGGAAATCTGTTTTCGGCATTAATAATGTTTCTTTATACTCTACCATTTTAAAAAGCCTCCTAAAATAATTTAAATGTAAACACCTGTTATAAAATACAAAAAAGCCCCTCATCCCTATGGAAAGGGACGAGGAGCATAACTCTCGTGGTACCACCCTAATTTTGCAATACATCATATTGCCTCATTAGACACTGTAACGTCGTGTAAAACGAAATAGCTTACTAAAAATTTCAGCTATTTAGCTCGGGAGTGATTTTCTGTTAAACTTGCTTCGTTCGAGCTTTCACCATCCTCGAATCGCTTCACCACAAATGTAAACATACTGTCTCCGTCTTTGCCTTTGTTGCAAATTGCATCTCATTAGTTATTTTTCAGTATATGAAAAGGACTATCAGAATGTCAAGCACAATTCATTAATACGTTAATTTTCCTTCTTTTAACATGTCACCTGATTCTTCAGGACGGTTGTGATCTTGGATTTCTGTAAGATCTACATCATATTCTAGTAGATGGTCCCAATCATCTGTATTCAACAAGTCTAATTGCGCTTCAACGAGCATTTTAAAACGATTGCGGAAAACTTTCGATTGTTTCTTTAATTCATCTATTTCAATCGTCACTTTACGCGCTTTTGTCATCGCATCATTTACAATACGATCCGCATTTTTTTCCGCTTCTCTTACAATTAGCTTTGATTCTTTTTGAGAGTTGCGACGGACTTCATCAGCAGCCTCTTGAGCTACAACGATTGATTTTTGTAATGTTTCTTCCAGTGAACTATAATGTTTCATTTGTTCTGACATGGATTTTACTTTGTCTTCTAACTCTTTCTTTTCACGTAAAAGAATCTCATAATCTTTAATAATTTGATCTAAAAATTCATTTACCTCGTCTTCTGCATAACCACGGAATCCACGTGTAAATTCTTTATTATGTATATCAAGAGGTGATAATGGCATATCGTTCGACTCTCCTTTGCACGAATGTATTTAAAACTTATTATAATGGTTTCTACGTTGAATAACATCAAGTTTTCGTAAATAATGCTGGTAATTTATAGTTTTTGCTCTAATCGTCCTATTTGCAATCGGATCTTGTCCTTTTTTGTTCGACCTTCTGTCATAATTATTTTCACTCTTCCGAAGCCCCGAGCAGAAATAATATCCCCTTCTTGTAATTCAAAAGAGGTCGATTCTCGTACAGTCCAGTTTACTTTCACTTTACCCGAACTGATTAAATTTTGTGATTTTTGGCGCGATATATTGGCAACCGTTGCTAAAACCACATCTAAACGCATAGAAGAAACCGTATAGGAACTTTCAATCCATTGCTCTTCATTTTGAAGTAAGGGTACAGTTGATTGGATTTCCTCAACATGCACCTTCACTTTACCAATACCTGTTAAATTTGCACGAACATAGTCCACAATTTCCGTAGCCATTGTAAATTGCACCGTATTTTCAGCTAGACGAATATCGCCAAATTTACTACGATCTAACCCTATCGATAATAACGCACCTAGTACATCTGGATGTTTGATTTGAACAAATTTAGATGGGTAATTGATTGTATAGCACGCAATTTGAAAATCTTCCTTCGTCGCTTGAAAATAAGAAGGTGCAATTAGCATTCGCTGTCTTTCGGCATTTTCAAAAAGCCCATCAGTAAAAACATGGAGGTCCTCTGATTGATGGGTGATTGCCTCGACAATAAATCGTTGCCTTGGATCAAGGAAATCTGTTAACTTCGGGGCATAACGATCCTCCACTTCACGTTGCCATCCGATAACTTGTTCGATAAACGGCTGCTCATCTTTCCGAAAATGTTGAATTACATGCTGCATAAAATCACCTTCCCCTAGTTTTATTTATGTATACCTTCTCACCCAATCGATTTTGCACGAGTGATGTATTCTAATCATATTAAAAAGAACCCCCCTACATTAAAGCAGAGGGATTACATCTTAAAGAAAATATCCAAGTACGATGTATACACCTTGTTGGATGAACATAAGTGCAAATAGTCCAACGATTGGAGAAATATCAATCATACCAATTGGTGGAATAAACTTACGGAAAAAGCCTAAATACGGTTCACATACTGTCTCAAGGAATTTCCCAACAGCTGACTCTTGCAGCGCCGGTATCCAAGACATCAATATGTAACCTATGAGCATAAATCGATATACGAGAAATGCTGTTTCTACTAATGTATAGATCATAGTTTTTTATACCTCTCTACTTAAAAGATTACTCGATTATTCAAACACAAAATTCGATATTTCACCAGATACTTCTACATTTTCAGGAGTACATAGGAATATATCTGTTCCGATACGTTGAATGTCGCCACCTAAAGCATACACTGTTCCGCTTAAAAAATCGATTATTCGCTTCCCTTGATCACGATCAATACGTTGCAAATTAACAACAGTCGCTCGTTTATTTTTTAACTGCTCTGCAATATCTTGTGCTTCTGCATAAACTCGCGGCTCTACTAATACAAGTTTCGAATTCTTTAATGAAGTCGCAGCTTGCAAACTTACGACATTATTTGGAATATCTACTTCACTATTGCGTATTTGCGGCTGAATTTTTCGTTCTTTTTTCATACGATTTTGGATAACCTGCTGCGGCATCTGTTCTTGCTTTGATGATGAAACAGGCTTAGGAGCAGGTTGTTGCTTTGGTGTCGCTTGACCTGGAGCTTGTTCATCTTCCATATCTTCTAGGTAGAAGAATTTGTCGAAAATATTTTTTATGCTCATATTACTTCCTCCTTAGCCAACAAGAGCTGTTCCAATTCTCACAAATGTCGCACCTTCTTCAACTGCAATCTCATAGTCATTTGACATGCCCATCGACAGTTCTGTACATGGTACATTCGGTAAACATAATTGTACAACTTCCTGTTGCAACTGTTTTAACTCACGGAAAACTTGGCGGATTACCTGCTCATCTTCTGTAAAGGGCGCCATCGTCATTAATCCTACAACTTCAATCTTTGTAAACGATTGTAGCTGTTTTACAAATTGTAAAGCTTGCTCTTTAGTTAAGCCTTGCTTAGAATCTTCGCCCGAAACATTTACTTGAACAAAACATTTCACAATAGTTGTTGAACGTTTTTCTATTTCTTCGGCTAAACTTAAGCGGTCTAATGAATGTAAGTAATCAATTTGTGCAATAACCTGTTTTACTTTGCGTGTTTGTAATGAACCGATATAGTGCCATTCCACATCAGAATGAATCGCTTCTAGCTTTTTTGCCAAACCTTCTGGGCGATTTTCACCTAGATGAGTAAGTCCTGCTGTAATCGCTTCTTCTGTACGTGTTACATCTACTTCCTTTGTAACAGCAATGATCTTCACTTCTTGCATTTGATTTGTTCGTAGCTTTGCATTTTCTATTTGTTTTTGAATGAATTCTAATTTTTTTTCTATTTTCGTCACTTTTTTCCCAACTTTACAACAATAGTTTCTTTCATTGTATCAAGGGCGAACATAATTTTCAATGAATAGCGCGACCTATTCCTCGCTTGTTTTTACGAGAATAACATCTTTCCCGACTGTGAGTATATGACTAAATGAGACTTTCCTAGTACTCTCTTCCCCTTGAAATAGGTGATAAAACTTTTTTGGCGTAGCAATAATAAACGCTAAAATGATTCCATCCTTTTCACAAACCTCTGCATCTACAATGTAGCCAATAAACTTTCCACTTGATGCCTCAATAATCTCTTTTTCCTGCACAGATGAAAAACGCATTTTCCCATCCTTTCATTTCAATCAAATGCAACTTGAATTCAACATTATTCATAGGATACAATTAAAAAACACAACAAGATCAAGTTAGACCGAGTTGTGTCATTTTTCATGTTGAGTGTATGAGGGTTCATCCTTTTTTATCGATAATCACGCTTCATCATTTCAATCGCACTCTTTTCGATTCTGGAAATTTGTGCTTGTGAAATCCCTAGAGATTGTGCAATTTCTGTTTGCGTTTCTCCATAATAAAAGCGTTTTGTCACAATCATTTGTTGCCTTACATCTAATTTTTTTAAGCTTTCTTGTACGGAAATAGCCCCGACCCATTGATCTTCCGTGACTTGATCTTTAATTTGATCTATCATAAAAATAGCATCGCCACCATCCGAATAGATTGGCTCTTGCAAGGACATCGGATCTTGTATTGCATCTAACGCAAATAAAACATCCTCTTTTTTCATCTCAATTGCCTGTGCAATTTGTTCAATCGTTGGCTCTACTAAAAATTCTGCAATAAAAGCTTCTTTTGCTTTCATTGCCTTATATGCTATGTCACGTAAAGATCTGGATACACGTAATGAATGGTGGTCACGTAAATGACGGCGAATCTCACCAATAATCATTGGTACAGCATATGTTGAGAAGCGAACGTTATGCTTCAAGTCAAAATTATCAATTGCTTTTAAAAGACCAATACAACCAACTTGGAACAAATCATCCGCCTGCTCACCTCGGTAAGCAAATCGGCCTACAATACTTAGCACTAGACGCAAGTTACAAACAACTAATTCTTCACGAACATAGTCTTCTCCTTGTTGTAAACGAATAAAAAGACTTTTCATTTCCTCATGCTTTAATACGGGTAATGTAGAAGTATCGACTCCGCATAATTCAACTTTAGTACGCATTCAATCTCACCTTCCGGACTTTTCTCTTTCGTTTAAGTTTGTCCGGAATAAAAAACTGTATGCACACCAATTTTAACCATACTTATGCAATCGGCTCATTTAAATGCTCGCGTAAATCTAAAATGATTTTTTTCTCTAAACGCGAAATATAAGATTGTGAAATGCCTAAATGATCAGCCACTTCTTTTTGTGTCATTTCTTCTTTGCCATTTAATCCAAAACGACATTCCATAATGTATTTTTCTCTTGGTGTTAATTTATCAATCGCACCAAACATATGCTGTCTTTCTAGCTTACGTTCAACATCCATTGTAATAATATGCTCTTCTGTTCCTAAAATATCCGATAACAACAACTCATTACCATCTGCATCAGAATTTAAGGGCTCATCTAGCGAAACCTCTCCCTTCATTCGGCTTGTTTTTCGCAAATGCATTAAAATTTCGTTTTCAATACAACGAGAAGCGTAAGTCGCCAATTTAATATTTTTGTCTAAATTAAATGTCTCAATCGCCTTAATTAAGCCAATTGAACCGATACTAATTAAATCCTCTATCGGTGTAGCTGTATTATCAAACCTTCTTGCTATATAAACAACTAAACGCAAATTGCGCTCAATTAGCATATCTCTAGCATGTAAATCTCCGCCCATAAACGCTTCAACGACAACAACTTCTTCTTCTCTTGTAAGTGGAATTGGCAATGAATCATGTCCTCCTATATAATAAGTCCCTTTTTTTAAATACTTGCTAAATAAGTTTAATAATATGTTTTTAATTTTTTGAAGCAATATTCATCCTCCTTTATTATTTTGTAAGAACAGATACATGCGCTATCATTTGAGCTTTTTGTGGGAAACGAGCATCATTTTTTGTAAAAATAACATATTGATTACTATCTGTTTTGTCATTAATTTTAACTTGTGCTCGAAAAGCTGGTACTAAAACGGAGCTATTCTGAACAGTTGTTAGCGGAACAATACGGATATTTTTCCGAAGTTCTTTAGAAAACATTTCAAGAGCTAACGGTTCTTTTTCTGACCATTTTTGTAAGCTCGCTTCAAAAGTGGGCTCTAATTGCTCATGAACTGCTTTAAAAGAGATGAAATGTACAGGCGCTCTGCTCAACGGTTCAAGACATTCATTTCCAGTATCGATATAGGCTAGTAAACTTAATGTTTGATCAAATAGCTCGACCTCACAGTTTGTAACATATTGTTGCTGGACGACTTGTTGTAATTTGTTAAACCAACTTCTTTTCATCAAAAATAAACTACTACAAGCTATGCCTAAACAAAACAAAATATAAGCAAAAATGGAATGTTTCAATAAATAAGGTTGAACCGCACTTAGCAAGCCACCTGCCAGCAATGTTCCCATCATTAACCAGCTACCTTGAACGAAAAAACTGCTCCATCGAAATGAAAATGCAATTCCAATCAAAACAATAAAACTAACAATTGTCATTACGATTGATTCATAAAAAACAACGGCTATAAGCGCACTACAAAAGGCACTACTTATTAATCGCCATGTCTTTATCGGATATCTCGTCACCGCTTGTGTAAATCGAAGTAAAATAATATTGAAGAAAAAATTGAATAAGACGATGAGTTCCCCTACCATGTATTGTTGTTCCTCCTATGACCAAGATTATCACTGCGCTTAAATATAATTTGTCAAACCATAGAAGGGATTCACATAATTTTATAGACATAATGTCAGATAAATTAGACGATTTCGACATTTACTCCATTCAATTATGCCGTTAGCCAAAATTCCACCATTCAACGATTATTTGAATACATATAAATAAAAAAGAGGTTGCTCTAGTAGTCCCTTAATGGACTACTAGAGCAACCTCTATAGAATGAACCGATTATCGATTACGGTTTCGGTTACGTAAAAACGTTGGAATATCTAATGTTTCTTCTTGTTGATAATTTTGTTGCATTTGCTGACGTGGCATTTCTTGTTGAATATGCTCTTGCACACGCGGTTGTTGTTGCTGCTGTTGTGGTGCTGGCTGTGTTGATGCCGCCGCCTGTTGACGTACACCTAGAGTTGGACGAATTGGTGTTGGCATTGGTGAGCTAAAGTCATCTGAAAACCCAGTTGCGATAACTGTTACGATAATTTCATCATTTAAATTATCATTGATCACCGAACCAAAGATCATATTAACCTCTTCATCAGAAGCTAATTGAACAATATCAGCCGCTTCTTGAACTTCAAATAAACTCAAGTTCGAGCCACCTGTAATATTCATAATTACACCTTTTGCTCCATCAATTGACGTTTCAAGAAGTGGTGATGAAATCGCTTTTTTCGCAGCTTCAACTGCACGATTATCACCTGCTGCAATACCAATCCCCATTAATGCTGAACCTTTATCAGACATAATCGTTTTAACATCGGCAAAGTCAAGGTTGATTAAACCTGGCGTAGCGATTAAATCTGAAATACCTTGAACACCTTGTCGTAAAACATTATCCGCTTCACGGAACGCTTCCAACATTGGTGTCGATTTATCAACGATTTGAAGTAGCTTATCATTTGGAATGACGATTAACGTATCTACTGATTCTTTCATCGATGAAATACCACCGATTGCTTGCGTTTGACGCTTTCGCCCTTCAAATGTAAATGGACGCGTCACAACGCCAACTGTTAATGCGCCTAAATCACGTGCAATTGACGCGATTACTGGCGCTGCACCGGTACCTGTACCGCCACCCATACCAGCTGTAACGAATACCATATCGGCACCGCGTAATACTTCCTCAAGTTGTTCGCGACTTTCTTCAGCTGCCTTTTTCCCAACTTCAGGATTCGCACCTGCACCAAGACCGCGCGTCAATTTCCCACCAATTTGTAATTTATATTCAGCTTTTGATAAATTTAAAGCTTGTGCATCTGTATTAACTGCGATGAAGTCCACACCTTGAACTCCATGCTCGATCATGCGATTTACGGCATTGTTACCACCGCCACCTACACCAATTACTTTAATGACAGCTAGTTGATCCATACCCGTTTCAAATTCTAACATAGTCTCTCCTCCTAATTTATGACAGATTAAATGTTCGTTTTAATCGAAAAATTTATTTAATAAATTTTTTGCGCGGTCAATAACTCCAACTTTATTGTCGCTTTCTACTCTCTCCGACGCACTTGCTTGTTTTTTAGAAGGATTTGGTTGAGCAGGATACGGTGCATAAGAAGGTGCAGAGCTGGTTGCACTTCTACCATAAAACTTGTCATCTGCATGTGCATAACGAATTAATCCGACAGATGTCGTGAATCCAGGTTCACGAACACCAATATAGTTTGGCGTAAACACGCGCACACGTGTTTGCATCACTTGGCGGGCTAATTGAGCAATTCCTTCAATTTGAGCTACCCCTCCAGAAATTACAACGCCTCCAGGTAAATCTTGAATACTCATTCGGGCTAATTCGTCTAAAACTAATTCAAATAGTTCTTCTAAACGAACACCGATAATTTCAGCAATATAACGTTGACTATATTGATCTGTTGTATCGGTACCTACAACCGGTACTTCAAATAATTGTTCATCAGATGCATCATCATAGAAGGCATGTCCATATTGCTTTTTAATTTTTTCAGCTTGCTCTGTTGGCGTTTTTAAAACGATGGATAAATCCTTTGTAATATGTTCGCCTCCAACTGGTATTACGGCAGTGCTTTTTAAAAGGCCATCTTGGAATAAAGCAATCGTAGTAGAGCCTCCACCTAAATCAATATAGGCTGTTCCTTGATTTTTTTCATCTTCTGTTAACGTAAATGTACCTGCCGCCAACGGTTGTAAATAGATTTCACGAATTTGTAACCCTGCACGCTCAACACAACGAAGTACATTATGTACAAGTGTTTTCGAAGTTGTAATCATCGTTGCGTCCATCTCTAAACGAATGCCTATCATTCCACGTGGATCTTTTATCTCATCTAAATTATCAACGATAAATTGTTTTGGAATTAAATTGACTAATTCACGCTCTGGCGGAATCGACATCACCTGTGCGGAATCGATTACACGCTCTAAGTCGTCATCAGTAATCTCTCTATTTTCGCCATTTACAGCAACAACCCCTTTTACAGGTTGTAAAAATGTTTGATTAGCTGGTACACCAAGTACAACTTCATCAATTTTGATGCCTGTCATTCTTTCAGCTTGCTCGACAGCTTTATTTATTGACTGCACGGTAGCGTCAATATCAACAATTGCTCCTTTACGGATACCTGTTGATTTTACATGACCTACACCAATTACGTGCAATTGATCATCACTCATCTCTCCAATAAGTACCTTAACGGATGATGAACCAATATCTAGAGAAACATATATTTCTTGATGATTCAACTTGTTGCACCTCCTTCGATTACTCCTATTTTTTATTCTATTGTAAATTTACTTGATTGTCTAAGTAAAATCACAATTTGTCATGAAAACTTAACGTTAATTTCAAGAGTTTTCACTTTTTTTCAAGCGTCTATTGTCTAATTTTGTTAATAGTATACGTCGGATGACTGCAATATTTTGAAATAAACGGACGCCAAATGCAAATATTGCGGCTAAATAGAGATCCACACCAATATGTACACCTAAAAATGCTAACCCTGCTGCTAATAAAATATTGAAGAAAAATCCAGAAATAAACACTTTATCATCATACACTTGTTGTAATTGGGCCCGAATTCCACCAAACATCGTATCTAATGCTGCCAATACTGCAATTGATAAGTAATTTTCATAAACTGAAGGAATTTGAATATCTGTCAAAACACCTAACATTACACCAAAAATTAATCCTAATAGTGGCAACCACATATTCACAACCCCTTTTACTTATCGACTAAATATTTGCTTTGTTGTAATTCAACTGTGGAATTAATTCGTACGTTTTGTTCGGCATCATAGACTGTCAGCATTAAATTATCAATAAAAAACTCATCTTGAAAGGATGACGCTAATAAATGATTGGCTAACTTCTGAGCTTGTTCATATGTTTGCATAATAATATTTATTTCAAAGTTTATTTTTTTAATTGGTTCACTATTGATTGTTGTTTTACCGTTAATATCGCGTATTGCACTATTGTATGTCAATCGTTTCTCATCAATTTCGATTGCTTGCGCATTATTTCGATATAAATCATTCGTTAATCGAATAAGTAAATCCGGAGAAATCGGCTTCAATTCATAACCAAATTGGATTAATTCTTGAGAAGGCTCAATCGTTAGCGTAACACCTGGCCCACTAATAGGTAATAATCCAGCTTGCTTTTTCAAATCATTTACAGTCTCTTGTAAGAGCAGTTCTGGGTTATCAAATTCATCGTCCTCATACTTATTGACCGTACTCGACAAAGCACTTATTGACGATAACAATTCTGAATGTCGTTTTTTCTCTTCTGATAATTCCTGGCGGATTTCCCAAATATCTCGTGTATCCCGTTCGGTTGGATTTTGTACTGTATTGTATTGAACAGCTAGCATAAAACCAATGATGAACGATACAATTGTAATGTTGCGATACATTTTTTTCGTCATCACGTTATCCTCCGAATGATATACTAACCTTCTTCGTTTATAGATTGCATTTGAATTAATTCACTTTTTTCAAACGTCACAACAACATGTTCATTTAGCAATTGATCAAAAACACCACCCGTTAGCTCTAATGCTGATAATAAAATATCTTGTTTACCAACAGCTTCAATAACAAAGGGCGCTGGATATTGCTTTCCATCAACTGTGATTACCGGCCCATTGCAGCTAATATAAGAATTCATCTTTAAGCGTTGACCGTTGATGGCAATTGCCTCTGCACCAGCAATTTTCAACTCATTCAGCACTTTGAAAATATGACTTTCATGCACAATATAATCATTAGGGTTTGTACTTGCGGGATTATAGTCTGCATCCTGCAATGTTACTTTAATACCTTTTCCTTCTCCAGAGTCAATTCCTAACAATAAGCGCAATTGTTGGGCTTCTTTTATATTTCTTTCGTACTGTACCTCATTTGAAGAATATTCCTTTTCATAGCCTCGAATTTTTTTTTCTAATTCAGCCAGTTCATCTGTTAACTCTTTATTTCGTTCCTGCTGCACTATTAATTCTTCCCGGTACTGATTTTCCTGTTCATAATAAGGCGAGGCTGAGCTTAACGTTCGCTTGTCCTTCGATGAATTGTACGAAAAACCAATGATAAAACCTGTAATAATACAAACCGTTAAAATAATCATATATTTCCTAGTAAAAGGAGATGGTTTTTTAGTCCGTTGATTGTTGTTCATCAGCCTGTTCATCCCCCTCTATATCCTCGCCTTCCTCTGGGATATTGATTGCGTATTCCTCAGAGAATGGGCGATAATAAGAGCCGACTTCAATATCAATTATTCCTTTTTCAAACGCGTCATCATTTTCAATTTGTGCAATAATGGATGGATAATAATTCAGCTTTTCAGCTAATGTGTTAACCTCTGCACGCACTTCGTAACCATCATTCATAAACAAAGTAATCGCATATGGATCAGATTCTAATGGGCTTGCATTGATTTGAGAAATAAGTGACAATACTTCTGGCTTAAGTAAGGCGAGCTGCTTCAATATTTTTTTTCTTATCGCTTCATCTTTAAACTTCAAAAAAATGGGCGCGTCAACTGGCACCATTTCGCTCGATTCATTAAAAATAACGCCATTTTCTAACATCGGATAAAAATCACCTTCTCGGGAAATATAAGCAACTTTATGCCATTCCTCAATCGTAATTTGAACCGTATTGACAAACTTCCGCTGTACATCGACTGATTTTATCCAGTCATTTTTAGCAATTTCTTTTTCAATATCACTTATTTTGAATCCCCACATCGACTCATCTAACATTAATCCGGATTGATTTAAATAATAAGCCTCATCCTTTAAATTAGACCCTTGAATATTAATTTCCTTCATATCACTGTATGGTGATTGAAAATAAAGAAGCAATAGGATGATGAATAAGAAAATGGTTGTTAAAAATGCAAATTTAAGATTCGTTCGCCGTTTTCGTCTTTTTCGCATGGCTGGTACACGTTCTGTAATGTCTATTACTTTCTCCATCATCTCTACTCCTTTCTTTCACGTTATTCCTTTGAAAAGTTTAAAACAAGCGCTACGGTTAGCCAGACTACTAATAACGATGTTCCACCATAGCTAATGAATGGCAATGTCACACCAGTAACAGGCAATAAATTGATTACTACACCGATGTTTAAACAAGCTTGTATTGCAATTGTTGTTGTTAATCCACAGATGATATAAAAATGAAGTTGACTATTGCAAGCTAAAGCCAATTTATATCCGGATAGTAAAAAGCACGCAAAAATAAGCAGCAGGCCCATACCACCTAACAACCCTATTTCTTCTAAAATAATCGAAAAAATAAAGTCATTTTGCGGTTCAGGTAAATATAAATATTTTTGTCTACTTTCTAAAAATCCGTGTCCAAATAAACCAGCTGGTCCAATTGCAAGCAAAGATTGAACGGCTTGGAAACCGCTTCCTAAAGCATCTGCCCAAGGATTTAAAAAAGCTTCAATCCGCTTTAATCGATATGGTGCTGCAGCAATTAATGCTACTAAACCCACAATGCCCGTTAAAATTAAGATGAGATACAATTTTACTGGGTATTGCGCGATAAAAAGTAAAAGAAACGCTGCTGCAACTAAAATAAACACTGCGCCAAAATCTGGTTGTAGCATGATTAACAAAGACGGAAGAATGATTACAAGGAAATGTTTCCATTGTACAATCCGCTGTCCTGCTTTTCCGTTTGCCAAAAGAATACTTAAATAAATTAAAGTCGTTATTTTAGCAAGCTCCGCTGGTTGAACCGTTAGTGAACCAACACCGATCCAACTTTGAGAGCCATTTCGCACAATCCCAATACCCGGTATTAATACGGCAATTAATAGAAAGATGGATACCCAATAAAAAAACACCCATACTTTCGGTTTTTGTAGCACTTTCATGTTCATCACCACTAAACAACTAATAACCGCGATAACGAAATAGATACCTTGCTTTATATAAAACGGTGTTTGTCCAATATAATGAATGGAACTCCAGTACGTACCAGCGGAATAAATAAACACAATCCCAATGATAGATAAAATGAAAGCACTACTAAAAAACCATTGTTTGAATTGATGTGACAGTGTAACTATCCTTTCTCTATGAAAGCTTCATAACACGATCGATAAATAAATCTCCTCGAATTTCAAAACTTGTATGTTGGTCCCAACTTGCACATGCTGGTGATAATAAAATAATATCCCCTTGTTCTGAAGATTTTGCGGCATACCCTACCGCATCTTCAACATCGATTGCTCGTACGGTATTTGTAACGCCACATGATTTTGCAAACGCCATAAAGCGTAATGCCGTTTCACCAAATGCCACGACCGCTTTAACATGCTTCATTTCTTCTCGTAGCTCTTCAAATGAATGACCGCGGTCCAAACCACCTGCCAGTAAGACAATCGGCTGTTCAAATGCAGATAACGCACTTTTCGTTGCTAATACATTTGTTGCTTTGGAATCGTTATACACTTTTCGACCATTCCATTCACGGACAAATTGCGTACGATGGCGAACCCCAACAAAAGTCGACAGGACGTTTTTAATTGCTTCTATCGGACACCCTTGTAAAAGTGCAGCTGCTACTGCGCATAAAATATTTTGTAAATTATGCTCTCCTGGTAAGACGATTTCACTGCAAGCGAGAATTGCTTCTCCGTTCCAGTAAATATTTTGCGCATCTGCACTAATACCATTCGCCTTTTTACCTTTTGTTGTAAATGGAATGAGCATTGCTTTGGATTTTTGCGCATACTCGCGAACAATTTCTTGGTCATCATTATAAATAAAGTAATCCTCCGCTGTTTGATTGCGTGTTACACCGAATTTTGCCTCTGCATACTCTTCAAATGTGCCGTGATAATCTAAATGGGCCTCATATAAATTCGTTAAAATTGCTATGCGCGGTTTAAATGTACGTGTGCCCATTAGTTGAAACGATGAAAGTTCTGTCACAATGACTTGATCTTCTGTTGCTGCTGCTGCAACGCTACATGCAACCGTACCAATATTCCCTGCAATCAGTGGTTGTAATTGACCAAGTTGAAGCATTTCAAATAGTAATGTTGTCGTTGTCGTTTTACCATTCGATCCCGTTATCCCAATAAAAGGTGCCTCACTTACTAAATATGCGAGTTCCATTTCAGTTATAACTGCTATATTACGTTTCATTGCATCTGCAACAATTGGATTTGAATATGGAATTCCTGGATTCTTTACAACGAGTTCAAAGCCTTCATCCAATAAATCTTCTGGATGGCGACCACAAATTACTGTAATTCCCTTTGACAATAAATCCTGCGCTTCTGGATTCGCATCAAATGGCTTTGCATCATTAACCGTTACAAAAGCACCAAGCTCATGCAATAATTCTGCCGCTGCTACACCACTTTTCGCTAAACCTAACACTAAAATTTTCTTAGATTGCAAACCTGAATATTCAATCATAATAACGCCTCCGCCAATACTGCTATTAATGCTACGACTAATCCGGTTGACCAAAATACGATTACTACTTTCCATTCAGACCACCCTGATAATTCAAAATGGTGATGGATTGGAGTCATTTTAAAAATACGTTTCTTCCGAAGTTTAAAGCTTCCTACTTGCAAAATAACCGATAACGTTTCGATGACGAAAACTAAACCGATTAAAAGTAATAACAGCTCTTGCTTCACTAATACTGAAATCATGGCAAGTGCGCCACCAAGTGCTAATGAGCCTGTATCTCCCATGAACACTTTCGCTGGGTTTGCATTAAAAATTAAAAAGCCGAGTAATGCCCCTGTTACAGCAAAGGCAAATAATGCGATATCAGCTTGCTCATTGAATAAAGCAATTACACCATACGCCGCAAAGGCAATGGATGCAGTGCCCGGTACTAAGCCATCAACCCCATCAGTTAAATTGACGGCATTTGAAAATCCTACTAACCAAAAGATTAAAAAGGCCACATAGAAAATACCTAAATCAATTGAAATATCTGTATATGGTAGCCCAATCGACGTATCAAACGCCCCTAATCGTAATAGTAAAAATGCGGCTACTGCAATTGCAATTTGCCCGATTAGTTTTTGTAGTGATGTTAATCCTAAATTACGTTTAAAAATAACCTTTAAGCCATCGTCTAAAAATCCAATCACACCAAATCCAACTAAAATTAGTAATAATACGACTGTTTGTGTTGTAAATAAATCAAATAGAGTGGCTACAACCGCTGTTGCAACAATAATGGCTAGTAAAAAAATAAGACCACCCATTGTAGGTGTACCCGCTTTTTTCATGTGAGATTGCGGGCCTTCCTCACGTATACTCTGACCAAACTTCAGCCTGCGTAGCAGTGGAATTCCTAGTGGGGCCAAAATGACCGTCAACAAGAATGAGGAAGCTAGAATAGTCAATGTTATTGGTAATGTCATAAAAAATATCTCCTTTAAATCTTCTGTCTGTATCAATTGCACCTCGGCGTAACTGCGTCTAGTGCGGGTTGGAACGCCCAGCAGACGCAGTTAAATACCCTTCACTATAATAGTTGTTTTAGATGGATTTTAATAGGTCAAATTGTGATTTAATCGTCTAAATATAAATGGATTACATCATCTTCATGAATGAGGCTATTCGCAATTGGTATTTGTTCTACAACTTTACTCCCCGTACCATGCCACTCAATTTTATAAGGATACATATAGGTAGTGATTTCTTTTGGTGATTGTCCGACAAAGTTTGTAAGGCGGGTCGTCAACTGATCACCCCACACATACTTTTTATCAAGCTGCTCTTGCTGCTTTTCAATGTTTAATATTGGTGCTGCATCCTCAATAATTTGCCCAACAACTGGCGCTGCGATTACACTGCCGAATTGCAAAGCGCTTTTCGGATGATCAATCGCCACATAAACTAAAATTTCAGGGTCATTCGCAGGCGCAAAGCCAATAAAGGATACAATATAGTCCCCATCTTTATAGCGGCCATTTTCGACTTTCTGTGCTGTCCCTGTTTTACCTGCAACTCTTAAGCCATCGCGGTATGCATGTCGTCCAGAGCCATTTGCAACAACCGTTTCTAAAGCGTTTCGAACAATACTTGATGTCTTTTCACTCACAATTTGCTCTTTGACAATCGGCTCATTTTGAATAAGCACTTCTTTCGTATTTGGATCAATTACTTTTGAAATAACGTACGGCTGATACAGCGTACCTCCGTTAATAACTGCTGCCACGGCTTGCATTTGTTGAATTGGCGTGACAGATATACCTTGCCCAAAAGATGTTGTTGCATGCTCTACTGGGCCGAAATTATCCTCGGTAAATAAAATACCAGAAGCTTCACCCGCAATATTCGAGCCTGTTTTTTTACCAAACCCAAAGCGGTGAATATACTCCAATAATTTCGCCGAACCTACTCGTTGTCCTAGTTCAACAAAACCTGGATTACAGGAGTTTTGTACAACTTCTAAAAATGTTTGATCTTTATGTCCACTTCTGTTCCAACAGCGTAATCTTGCACCTTCTACCATTGTAAATCCAGGGTCATAGAACTGGTCTTTCTCTAAATCTACTACACCTTCTTCAATTGCCGCGCTTAGTGTAATAATCTTAAATGTCGAACCAGGTTCATAGGACATAAACACAGGTAAATTTCGATTGTAAATAGCAGGTTCTACCTCAGCAAAATTTGCTGGATCATAGGTCGGATACGAGGCGAGCGCTAATATCTCCCCAGTTTTTGGATTCATCGCAATAGCCAAAGCTTGATCAGCATCATTTTGAATCATCGCCTCGGATAATGCACGTTCGACATTTTTCTGTATTTCTAAATTAATCGTCAATTGCAGTGTTGCGCCGTCCTTGCCTTCTTTCCACTCATCATTTGCATTATCGAGTGCAATCCCCTTTGCATCTGTGAATAATCGGACAGCCGCATCTGACCCGGTAAGTAACTTATCATACTCATATTCAATTCCTGCGAGCCCCTGATTGTCTACTCCTGTAAAACCGAGGAATCGAGCAAGTAAATTACCATTCGGATAATGTCTTACATAGTCAACACCCGTATATAAACCTGGTATTTGTTTTTGTTGGATTTCAACAGCTTGCTCATACGTAATATTTTGGCCTTCTGGTGCTAGTTTTACAATTGAAACTTTTTGTTCTAATCTTTTTAATATCGCCGCTCGGTCCTTATTAAGGACATTTGAAATCGCATCTGCCACTTGTTCTTTTTCTTTATTTTGTGAAGGCATAAAGTATAAGGTCGGTGCAAGCTCATTTGACACAATGACCTCTCCATTACGATCTACAATTTTTCCACGCTCTGAATTAAAAGGTATTTCCCGATCCCAACTTTGCTTTGCTATTGTTGATAGTTCGTTATATTGAACTAGTTGGACATAGACCAACTTAACAAAAATCGCCACGCCGTATAGTACAAATGCGATGGCGATCCATGTTAATCGTTTTTTAGATTTTTTTGATACCCACTTCAATATTGACACCTCGCTTAACACAAAGTATGTATTGAAGTAACTTTCTATTCAAATTCCTACTAATCTTGCGGCAAAGTTTCGGTTTCGCCAGCCTCTAGTATTTCTTCAGGTGGTGGCGTCGTATATTGCTCTTGAGGCGTTTTTAATTTCACGACAATGGGTGAATTATCGATAATAATCGTCCCACGAGAAGCACTTTGACTTTCAACGTAGCCCTCTCCAACGATTTCAATTGGCAACTTCGATAATGTTTTATACACAAGCACATTCCGTAATGACCAATCTTCAAAGGATGGAAGTGTAATAACCCCATCTGTTTTCAAAAAGATGATACTGTCTTTCGTCAATACCGTATTCGCTTTTGGGTATTGTTCAACAATTTGACCGCCTTCTCCAATAATAATTGGTCTTAAGCCGTCTCCCTCTAGTCCCGCTACAACTTGATCCGTATGCTCTCCTACAAAATCTGGTAAGTTTTTAGTTTGAACTTCCGCAATATCAGACGGATTAATATTCATGTATTTCAAACTGTTTAAAGCAACAGAATTAAATACTTGTGATACTGGATCTGAGCCCTGTTCCGTTGCAGCAAGCTTCGGTTTTGCTACATATATATATACGATTAATTGCGGGTCATCTGCTGGTGCCATTCCTAAAAATGAGTAAAGGAATTCATTTTTCCCCCAATCATAACCTGGACGTCCATTTGTTTTTGGCATTTGGGCAGTACCTGTTTTCCCTGCAACCTCATAGCCTTCAATTTGGAAACGTTTTGCATTTCCCGCTTCTCCATATACAGTTGAAGCAAGCACCTCGCGCACAGTTTTAGCCGATTCTGGTTTAATTGGCTGACCTTTTTCTTTTGGCTTTGACTGTAAAACAACCTCACCTGTATTCGGATTGACAATTTTATCAATAACATACGGTTGCATCATTTTCCCGTCATTCGCAATTGCTGTTAAACCTTGAATCAACTGTATTGGTGTAACGGTTGAACCTTGACCAAATGTCGTCGTATACTTTTCTAATGGATAGCGTGAATTAATGACACCACTTGCTTCACCAGGTAAGTCAATACCGGTTTTTTGACCAAATCCGAAAGCATCTAAATACTTTTCATATGTTTCCCAGCCCATAATATCCAACTGGTTGGTCATCGCTGTATTAGAGGATCGTTGGAGACCTTGTAAATAAGTAATCGGCCCCCAACCTCTTCCATCATTATGGTCACGAATTGTATCCTTAAGCACTTTATACGTACCCGATTGATACGTTGCATTCGGGTGCCAATTGCCTGAATCAACAGCAGCTGCAACTGTAAATGCTTTAAATGTCGAACCTGGCTCAATTGTATTTTCAACGACATCATTTAGCCAGTTTGTTTCCAAGCCGATTCGCGTATCGGGGTCAAATGTTGGTCGCTGTGACATCGCTAAAATCTCACCTGTTTTTGGATTAGCTACAACACCGACCATCGATTGTGGATTGTATTGCTCGTTGACACGTGACATCGCATCATCTAAAAAGCTTTGAATCGTTTTATCCAATGTTAAATAAATATCATTGCCATCTTGCGCTTCTTGTACAATCTTGTCACTGCTCGGTAATAAATAGTTTCCCTTATCCTTTTGATACTGTAAGCTACCATCTGTTCCCGTTAATTGTTCGTCATAGTTCAATTCTAAGCCCATTTTTCCGACCACTTCAGAATTACCCTCGTCATCCGTTTCACGTAAAGCAAAACCAATTAAATGTGACGCAAAGGAACCATTCGGATAATAGCGCTTTTTATCACTAAAAAATAAAATTCCAGGCAAATCTAGACTTTCAATTTTAGTTTTCGTTTCATGACTAATCCCTCGACCAGCCGTTCCAAACTCTACTTGGTATCTATCATTATCTTTACCATTCGTTAGCTTTGTGTAAATTTCATCCTCAGCTATTGTTGGTATAAACTCAGCTAATGCTTTTGCAGTTTTTGCTATATCGACAACATGCTTTGGTTTTTTCGGGTTTTCTGTAGCAGAATCATCTATAACTGCGACAAGTCGATAACTTAATGTATCTTCGGCTATGATATTATCATTACGGTCCAATATTCTTCCACGATCTGCTGATAATACGAAATTGCGTTGATATTGTAATAATGCTTCCGCTTCTAATTCATGTCCCTTTACAACACCCGTCGCCTGAATCGATGCAAATCGCCAATATAACAATAAAAAGAGCCCTCCATAAATTAACAACATTAGAAAGGCTCCAAATTGGTAACGAAATTTTTTCTTTTTCATTCTCCCGGCACTACCTTCACATTTTTTTCATTTAATGTTAAACCGAGTTCTTTCGCTTTTTCCCAAATACGTTCGTGAGTAGATAATTCACTCACACGTACTTTTAAATCTACGTTATCATTATTTATTCCAGTAATTTCTTTTTCGATTTTTTGGATTTCTATACTGACCGTTTGGATTTCCCCTTGTGTATGTAGTATAGATACTGCAAACATTGCTACGACTACTGCAAAAATTAAAAACAAAAATTTTTCCCGTTTCGAAAACCAATCCGGTCTCCGTTTTGGGGGTTGGACTGGTTGTCGCTGCTGATGCTTTTCAGGTAGCTCTGGCTGCTGTATATATGGTTGTCTTGCGCGTAATGCCATATTTTACCCACGTCCTTTATCGTTAATTTTTTCAGCTATTCGTAATTTCGCTGAACGTGAACGATTATTTGCTTCTAACTCCTCTTCTGATGGTAAAATTGGTTTTCTTGTCACCAATTTAAGAATAGGCTTTAGATGATCTGGTATTACAGGAAAGCCTGGAGGTAAATCTGGCAATGACGAACCTTCTTTAAATAGTGATTTTGTTAAGCGATCCTCTAAAGAATGGAACGTAATGACACTAATTCGACCACCAATTGCTAATACATCAATCGCATCTACTAAGGAATCCTCAGCCGCACCTAATTCATCATTTACGGCAATTCGAATTGCTTGGAAAATACGTTTTGCTGGATGTCCACCTTTTCTACGTGCTGGAGCTGGAATACCATCTTTAATTAATTCAACTAATCGTCCAGTCGTCTCAATCGGCGCAACTTCTCGGGCTTGCTCAATTTTACGTGCGACTTGCTTTGAAAATTTTTCTTCTCCATAACGGAAGAAAATACGGACCAAACTTTCATATGTCCATTCATTTACAACATGGTAGGCAGAAAGCTCTGCTGTTTGATCCATTCGCATATCGAGTGGTGCATCATGATGATAACTAAATCCACGTTCTGGCGTATCTAGTTGTGGTGATGAAACCCCTAAATCGTATAAAATGCCATCGACTTGATGAATGTTTAGGTTAAATAGTTCTTCTTTTAAATCACGAAAATTAGCATGTACAAATGTAACACGGTCCAAATAATCGGCTAATCGTACTTTCGCATTTTCAATTGCTGTTGTGTCTTGGTCAAAACAAATTAATCGACCTTGTGATGATAACTGTTTAACTAAGTATTCACTATGGCCTGCACCGCCTAACGTACAATCCACATAAATACCATCAGGATTGATGTTCAGTCCATCAACAGTTTCTTTCAATAATACAGTTGTGTGATCGAACATAACATGAAGCTCCTCTTGCGCTTTAATTTTAAAAATCAAAGCCGATTAAATTTTCTGCAATTTCATTAAAGGATTCTGCCGATTCATCAAAGTATTTATTCCAAGCTTCTTTTGCCCAAATTTCTATTTTACTCGATACGCCTACGATGACGCAGTCTTTTTCAAGATTTGCGAACTGTACGAGTGTAGTTGGAATGTTAATTCGACCTTGCTTGTCTATTTCAACCTCTGTTGCACCAGAAAAGAAGAATCGCGCAAATGCACGAGCATCTTTTTTAGTCATCGGTAAATCTTTTAATTTTTCTTCGAGTTTTCGCCATTCTTCCATAGGATATCCAAAAATACATTGATCAAGTCCTCTCGTTATCACAAACGATTCTCCAAGAATATCTCGGAACTTTGCGGGAACGATCATGCGGCCTTTAGAATCAATAGAGTGTTGATATTCTCCCATGAACATGCTACTCACCCCACTTTACTAAATAATGTACCACATCCCCCCACTTTCCTCCACCATTTTGGGTACTAACTGCGCAGTATATCGGAAATTACGTAAATAGGCATATTCTCACACATATGTTCTGTGTAAAAAGATGTAAAAAAAGAGAGCTATCTCTGTTAAAAGATAACTCTCTCGCAATTATTATACCTCGATATAACGCCTTTAAACCTATGTTTAAATACAAATGTGTATAGTTTCCACCACTATAAAGGACTTTTTACTGAATCAAGTTAAAACGAGATAATTTGATGTTGATTAGAAATCGTCATCGGCAATTGAAGTAAATCATCAATAAACGTTAAGCCGTACGTATTCATATATTGGTAAGGATTATACACACGCTCTTGATACCCTCCATTAGGGAAAAGTTCTACAAGTAATGTTTTATACTGATGAATGATTGCATCATGTTTTTGCAATACTTGCTCTGAAATTTTCGTTTGCAAATAGTGGAATTGTCGGTCATGATATGCTTTGTTTTTTTCAAGTAACTTCTCAAGCTGATAATTACCACCTTGCAAGTACTCCGATAGCACTTCATATTGCGCCACTAGCTGGTCATTCATACGTTCGATTAGTTGCTGTGATTCTCGGTCCTGTATGCTCGCAATAAATTGTTGCAACTTCGCTTCCGCTTGCCCACTGAAAACTTGCGTCACAGTTAACTCTTGCTGTTCAAGTATTTGTTGTACTTGTCTCGTCACAAGCGTCATATTTAAACGCGGTGCAAAAATAGGCATTTGCAATCGTAGTGTCGTAAAGGCAGGCTTCAACGTTGCCCAATAGGCTAATTCACCCGCACCACCTACAAACGCTAATACTGGAATCGCCATTTCTTGCATTAAAGGGCGTGTCACAACATTATTACTTAATATTTCTGGGCAATCTTCAGCCATATGCAGCAACTGTTCTTCTGTCAGTTTCACCTGTGCAAGTGCATTACTAAATTGTCCATTCTTTCTTTCTAGTAAAAAACGCTCGCCTTCTTTTACAAAAAAGAGATTCGCATTGTTTTCAGTTGCTCCAATTGGCACTCCATAACCTGCTTGCGCTAGTTTCTTTTCTTGTTCTACGACTTGCAAAGCAATTTTTTCATTATTTTCAATGAGCACTTTAAAATAACGTTGCTCATATTGTCGGAAAGGCGCATATGTAGCATCTAATAAGAGCAGCCCGTGATTTTTAAATAAATCATTCATTAGCACAGTAAAGAAGTCGGTATATGTAGCACTCATTTTTGCATGCGCTAAAACAGTTGCTACTAATTGCTCTGTATATTCCGTTTCGCCAAAGTCGTGAAACACCGTTTTAACAAATTGTTCGATTGCTTCTGAATTTAATGACGTTGTGGATGCCATTGTTTTTAGCTTCGAACGTTCGCTATATCCACGCTTTTTGACTTCAGCATCAACAATTGTATTTGTATGATTAATTTCCTCAAGGTCGTGATCCTCACCAGCAATCCAAAACATTGGAACGACTGGTTGATTTAGCTTTTCACGTTGCTCTTTCGCCAATAAAATAACAGAAATGGCTTTATGAACAGAATAAAGCGGACCTGTTAAAAGTCCAGCTTGTTGCCCACCCACGACTACCGGCGCACCTTGTTCAAGCTCAAGAAGATGTTCTGTTGTTTTTTCTTGAATCCCGTACTTTTCCATAAAGCTTCGAATGATTTCCGCAAGCTCTTTTGAACGATACATATTATTTTGCAAATAATTGGCTCGCTCAATAAAGGATTGATCCTCATATTTGTATTCAAAAAACGAATGAATCTCCGCATTATTAGACCAATAATCCGTTATTAATTGCGGATTCACTGGGGATTGGATTTGTTCCAACTTCATTATAATTCTCCTCTGCTTCTTTCTACTCGATTGCATATTAATCAATTACGCCGAGGCGTAATTGATTCCAGATTTTTTCCGAGGGCCCACAGGACGTGGGTCAGTCAGCCGTTGTCACACGATATGACGTCTTTAGGCTGACTTCCTTTTTAAAAACTCCCCTTAAAATCTGCGACATCCGCCAGGGGCTTTAACGCAAATTATATAATTTTCATTTATCATTTTATATTGCTTTCTTTATTCTATACGTTCTAACCGTGTAGTGAAAAGAAAATTGCTTATACAGCCATCAGATATATCGTTACTGAGTGCACTAAACCGATGACCCAGACGAAAAAATAAATCGTTCCTAACAATATAAAATAAGATCGCCAAATTCTTTTCAGTAGTTGCATCACTTGTATTTCTTTTTTCCTTTTCCAATCAATATATGTAAAAATAACAGCTACCGATAGCGCCAACAAGTAAATCGGGATAAATAATGACCACTCCCACAACGCTTGAATCGCAATTGGTACAGAAAAAAACAAAATGGCTGTCGTGATATCTGCCGCGACACCGATAGCCATATGTCGTTTAATACGGATTCTCCTACAGCTTACAAATACAACAAGAAACGCAAGAAGGGGACATAGAATAATGGTTGCTAGTACGAATTGCAAAAAAAGCATCACATTTGTTCACCGCTCTCCTCCAAAGCTTTCACAAGTAAATAAAGTGTTTGTAAGACCGGTAATTGCTTTTGTTCCATTTGTGCTCTTTTAATAATAGCCCCGACAATCGTTTCAATTTCCGTTTTTCTACCCGCTAAAAGATCCGCTCGCATAGAAGATGTATTTTCAGCCGTTCGTTCACAAAGTGCGACAACTTTCTCCAATCGAAAACTATCTGCGAATCGTGGGAAAGCTACTATCATTTCATTATATAAATTTTTCACTATTTGAAAAGCATCAATTTGTTGAACTAGTTTTCCGTTTCGCACTTGCAATACTGCCGTTAAAGGATTAATAAAGCAATTTAACCACGCTTTCTCGAGTAACATCATTTCCGCATCTTGTTCAAAAACGATTGAAAAATGCTCGGATGAATAAGCTACCATAGGCGAAAATAAATGCTCTTCTCCCCTCGCAACCGCAATTTTCATCGAACCAATTCCTTTATGCGCAACATGATGCCCATTTATTTTTTGCGCACCAAATTGGACGGAGCCAAAAGCAATTTGATGGAATGGCAACTGAAGCGCCTCGTCATAATGCGCTAAGCCGTTTTGTAAAAATAAAATTGGTGTGGATTGCTTTACCGTATGTAACTGTCTATAAATATCCTGTAATTGACCGTATTTCACCGCGATGATGATCATATCGGCATCGCCACTTAAAGTCGTTGCTGCATCAATCGGGAAAACCGACTTTGTCCCATCATGATTCGTTCGGATTAAGTTATTTTCTTTTAATCGCTCGGCTTGTTGCTCCGTCCGAGTAATTAAGTGGATATTCGCTTGCATTTCCGCAAAGAAACTCGCTACTAACAATCCCACTGCTCCAGCACCAATAATCTCGATTTTCATACAGGACCCCCAATATTAGTTCAAATTAAAAAGGCCTGCCGCCATGACAGACCTTCAGCTAACATTATTATACTGGATAGACTGGGTGTTTTCGATAAGGAAGCGTCATTTGCTTGGAATTATAGTAATTAAAACGTTGAATTAATGTTTCTCTAAGTTGATTTGGCGCAACGATTTCATCAATCACCATCTCTGACGCAAGTTTATACAAATCAATTTCTTCTTTATATTCTTCTATTTTTTGCTTCACAAATTGCATTCGCTCTTTTGGATCTTCAATCGCTTCAATTTTATTTGAATAGACTGCATTCACCGCCGCTTCAGGTCCCATGACAGCGATTTGTGCCGTTGGAAGTGCAATAACAACATCTGGATCAAATGCTGGGCCACACATCGCATATAAGCCCGCTCCGTACGCTTTTCGAACGATGACTGAAATTTTCGGTACGGTAGCCGAACTCATGGCGGATATTAGTTTCGCGCCGTGACGAATAATGCCCGCACGTTCAACCTTCGTCCCAATCATAAATCCAGGAACATCCGCTAAAAATAAGAGCGGGATGGAAAACGCATCACATAACGTTATAAATTTCGCCGCCTTATCAGCAGAGTCAATAAATAGCACACCACCCTTTACTTTCGGTTGATTAGCTATAATTCCAACAACTTGACCATCTATGCGTGCAAGCCCTGTTATTAACTCCGGTGCAAATAGCTTCTTTATTTCAAAAAAGCTATGTTCATCAATTAATTGATCGATACATTCATACATATCAAACGGGGCATTTTGATTTTCTGGAATAATTTCTTCTAACGCTTTTCCGCTTTTCGGTAACTTCATTTCATCTAGTGGCGGGTATTCCGAAAAATTTGCTGGGAAATAGCCGATATAGCGGCGCGCCTCCTCAATAGCTTGCTCTTCACTGTCCGTAAGTACGTCCCCACAACCACTTACTGTACAGTGCATCCGAGCGCCACCCATTTCTTCTAGCGTAACCTTTTCACCAATTACTTTCTCAGCCATCCGAGGAGACCCCAAATACATCGACGCATTGCCTTCTACCATAATGACAATATCGCAAAATGCAGGTATATAGGCTCCACCCGCTGCTGAAGGGCCAAATAAAATACAAACTTGCGGAACGACGCCACTCATGCGAACTTGATTATGGAAAATACGTCCCGCCCCTCGTCTTCCTGGAAACATTGCGAGCTGATCTGTAATACGCGCACCCGCCGAATCGACTAAATAAAGGATCGGCACTTGAAGTTTTTCGGCTTTTTCTTGAATACGGATGATTTTCTCAACCGTTCTAGAACCCCACGAGCCGGCTTTTATTGTCGAGTCATTTGCCATTACACAAACGGTTTGGCCATCAATCTGTCCAATCGCTGTTACAACACCATCCGCCGGTAAATCGCCTGCCTCACAGTTTGCAAATCTACCATCCTCTTCATATTTACCATCATCAAATAAAAGTTTTAATCGATCACGAACAAATAGTTTATTCGTTTCTTTTAATTTTTCATGATACTTTGAATGTCCACCCGCATTGATTGAATCGATTTTCTGCTGTAATTTTGCATTGTACGTTGGCTGCGTCACATATCTCTCCCCTTTGTGTTTAGGCTAGTTCCACTAGTACATCATTTTCTTCAACAAAATCACCTTCAGCAACGCGAATTTTCGTTACCATCCCGTCCCCTTCTGCATCATGTGTAATTTCCATTTTCATTGATTCTAGAATGATTAATGTTTGCCCTTTGGTTACACTCTCCCCTTCTTTAACACTTACCTCAAAAACTGTCCCTGCCATTTGCGCTTTTACTTCTGCCATTTTAAAATGCCCCCTTAGTAGAATGTTTTCCTTAGAATGACATCTCCCGCTTGAGAACCTACGAAATGATGTCCCTACTTATGTAGATAAGCAAGTTATACTTTGTCAGTTACAAAGAAAACATCATGCTTCTACTTCTATTGTAAGCTATCACTAAATTTAATTTCAAATATTTTCTCGGAAAATAAACTTTTTTCTACTAAAAGTGGGATTCATGTATTTCTTCACTTCTTATCCCCAACTAAATTTACCCCTTGTTGCATCCACTTTAACACTTTTTCATATTCAGATTGTAGCTCTGTATGTTTAATTTCAAGATCATTATAAGCTTCCGTTAATTCCTCGAAACTGGATAACGCTAGTTTTAAATGACTACGCATTAGTTGCTTCGGACGCTTTCTAACACTGTTTAATACTTGCCCGTACTGCAATCTTAATGTTTTATTCCATCGAAACCCACAAGCTTGCTTCGTTCGATTTAATTCACGTGCTGCTTGCTCAAACGCTTCTAATTGCGTACGACCATTTTGCACTGCTTGAATTACAATTTCCGCTAACTTCTCGTCATCCATAGCTGTCCATTGATCTTTTCTTCTCTTTTGCTCCATCTTGAACCACCTCACATTTTTTACTACTATATGCCAGGTTGATTGAAATAGAATAAAAAGCGAGAGAAAAACGACTCTTAATTCGGTTAAAAATTAAGAGTCGTTCCATTATTTTTGTTTGGATTTATTTAAGAAGTTATTTACCGCTTCATGATGCGCTTCGGATTCCCATAATTTCGCGCACATATGAATCTCTTCCATAACACGTTCGTACATATTACGTTCACGCCATTTTCGAAGCTCAATTTCTTTATATGCTTGATGTACGGAAGGGTGGATTTTCGCCATATGTTCAATAAAATCAGCCAACGCTTGTTCCTTTGTCCCTTCAATATAAACGCGCATCGCCCAACCAATTTCATATAAAGTTTGCGCATCATATGGTATTGCATCCACAAGCATTTTTAGCGCTCGGTCATGTCTTAGCCCGCGTTCAAATAAATAAGTTCCCCCGCCCCATCCAGAAGTAATCGCTAACGACCCCTGAATAAAGCCTGCTTTTGCATGTGACGCCATCACTCGGAAATCACATGCCGTCGCAATCTCACAACCACCGCCAACCGCAGTACCGTTTATAAGCGCAATCGTTGGTACCGGTAAAGTAGCTAAATCATATAAAATATTCCCCATTTTACTTAACATACCGAAAGCTTGCTCTTCTGTTTCAAGTGAGTGAAACTCCGATAAATCGCCTCCCGAGCAAAACGACTTATCTCCAGCCCCTGTTATGACTAAAAAACGAACACTTTCATGTTCTTTAATATATGTAATGACTTCCTTCAACCCATCCATAACAGCATAATTGATTGCGTTACGTTTTTCTTCACGATTGATTGTAAACGTTAAAACTCCATCTTTATTATCGATTAAATAATCCATTTCCCCATCCCCCAGTATCATTTATCGTCAAAATCCATTCAAATCATGTTCCTCTTATATGGATCTAGCTAAAATCCGTCACTCCAAAATCCACTAAAAAGTACCACTTAATATTATAGTAATGTAGAATTTTTATTTTGACAATGGGGATAGCAAAATGGTTATAGGTAAAACAACGAGAAAAAAGGCTAGACGAGAGCCATGGTCTCTCATCTAGCCTTTATATAGCGTAAATACTGAATTATTTCGCTACTACTTCTTTACCTTTGTATTGTCCGCATGCTTTACAAACGTGGTGAGATAGTTTAGCTTCTCCACAGTTTGGGCAAGCTACCATACCAGGTAATGATAATTTGAAATGCGTACGACGCTTTCTTTTTGCAGTTTTAGAAGTTCTTCTAAATGGTACAGCCATTGATGGCACCTCCTTACAGATTATCTATTTATCTGTTTGATCAAAATACTTAGCTAAAGCAGCCAGTCTTGGATCCAATTTTGGTTCGTCAACCTTATTAGCTATTTCCACATCTTCATCCGTTGAATAGGACCAGTTTTTACCTGTTTGCACTTGTCCTTCGGTATTCTCTTTGAATACTTGCATCGGCACTTCAAGAAGAATTAATTCTTCAAGAACTGGCTTCATATCAATAACGTCTCCATCGATAAAATGAATATCGCTAAAAACATCCCCGCGTTGTTCCTTATCGACCCAGCTGAAAATTTCAACTGTTTCAATATTCACGGGATACTCAACATCTTCCCACGTGCGTGCACATGGAAGCGTCAATGTAGCGCTAATCGTTAGTTGACAAGTCATTTGCGATGCACCAAAAGTACATAGCCCTTTTACATGAACGGGTGAAACGTTACGAATATCTGAGTTTCGGATTTCGAGATTGTCCAATTGTACATTTGCATCAAGTGGCATTCCGTCTTTACGATACTTAGATAATTGATGAATTGACCATTTCATTCGTTAATCACCTCGAGACAACACTGTTGATTATATAGTGAACAAAAATAGATGTCAAGATAATTTCTTGTCACTCTTTCAATTCATGCTTATAATCAATAATGAATTGTATTAATTTGATAAAACAATCATCTTTAGGATGATTAATTGTATTAATGACAACTTATTCTATCGTAAGGAGGATGTTTATGCAAGCCGTTGGAATTGTCGTAGAGTACAACCCTTTTCATAATGGACATTTACATCATGTACTAGAAGCAAAACGTACAACAAATTCAGATGTAGCTGTCGCAGTAATGAGCGGGCAATTTCTCCAACGTGGAGAGCCTGCACTCGTTGACAAGTGGCATCGCACAAAAATGGCTTTGGCGAGCGGTGTTGATGTTGTCATTGAGCTCCCTTACGTTTTTAGTACAGCACAGGCGAACCAGTTTGCCGCTGGTGCTGTAAAATTACTTCACGCGATGCAATGCACCACATTAGCGTTCGGGAGTGAACAAGGTAGCATCGAGCCCTTTTTAAATAGCTATCATTTAATTGAAAACAATCGTGCACAGTATAACCGCACAATTAAAGAACAAATTCAACTTGGTAAAAGCTATCCACAAGCACTGTACCTCGCTTATGAACAGCTTAAACAACAACAGCCCAACTCATACATTGATTTAGCACAACCGAACAATATTTTAGGCTTTCATTATGTAGAAGCAATCCAACAAATCAACAGCCCTATGCTACCTACAACAATCCAAAGAATTGCTGCTGGTTATCATGATGCCATCGATGTTCATCAAGATATTGCAAGCGCAACTGGAATTCGAAAAGCATTATTTAGCGGGGATTCATTAGCTGACATTTCTCAATTCCTCCCGTCTGCTAGCTTTCATCAATTAGCACAATGGCAACAAAATCACCAACAGTTTGCATCATGGGAAAATTTTTGGCCGCTTGTTAAATACGCTATTTTACGTCACACACCTGCACAATTACTTCAATACGCAGATGTTACGGAAGGTTTGCAAAACTCATTAATCAAACACGCTGCTAACAGTGCTACTTTTAGTGAGTTTATGAATGCACTCAAATCCAAACGTTACACTTGGGCTCGTTTACAACGAATGATTACACATATTTATACAGGCATTACAAAAGAGCAATTACATGCGCACACGGAGCCCACCTATTTGCGAATTTTAGGTATGACCGCAGAGGGACAACGTTATATTTCAGCGATAAAAAAGTCTTTACAATTACCACTCATCAGCCGTGTTGCTGCTGTTTCAGATTCTATTTTAGCGCTGGATTTAAAGGCTACACAAATGTATCGTTTAGGGATTGAACAATTTTCAACAGAAAAAATAGACGAAGATTATCAATCTCCGCCTATCCGTTTTTAACTTAATTCAGTGGGGGTTTGAACCCCCACCGAATTAAGTTAAGCCCCAGCGGATGTCACAGATTTTTAAGAGAAGTTTTTCGAGCGAGCTCGAAAAAATCTGGACTCAATTACGCCGAGGCGTAATTGATTTGTTGGGTTCAAGCTTTTCTAAATACTGCAATGCATCATCAATCGTTTTTACTGGGACAATCTTCATTTTTGTGCCAATCTTTTCGGCTGTTTCCTTAGCAGTTTTATAATTTGAAACGATGTTTGGGTTACGCTCAAGCATCGCTTCTGTTATTTCATCATCTGGTGCAAAGAAAATCGCCATACCTTGTTTATCAGCCGTTACGACCTTTTTTTCGATTCCACCGATGCGGCCTACTCGCCCGTCTTCATGCATCTCACCTGTACCTGCAATATTGTAGCCCTTCGTTAAATCCTTATCGAGTAATTGATTTAGTAACTCTAGAGTAAACATCAAGCCTGCTGATGGTCCTCCAATGTCCTCAGTTTTAACCGTTACTTTAGGGTCTGTTTTAATTGCTTTGCTCTCTGAATACGTAATACCAATCCCGTAGCGTCCTTCTGCTCCCGGAATT
Organism: Solibacillus cecembensis; assembly: GCF_050272495.1. Classification (NCBI taxonomy): domain Bacteria; kingdom Bacillati; phylum Bacillota; class Bacilli; order Caryophanales; family Caryophanaceae; genus Solibacillus; species Solibacillus cecembensis. The sequence goes on from NZ_JBNNMF010000001.1 coordinate 280,437, forward strand.
TCTTTAATCGTTAGTTTCTCGTCGATTAATTCATTCGCACGCTTCACAACAAGCTGAATTTCCTCACCTTTTGTTTTCGGAGTGACGATTTCAATGAATTCTTTTAAACTTTCAATCCGCTTGCCATCCGCTTCTACAATTTCATCCCCCGGCTTTAATACGCCCTCTGCCGCACCACCAGAAATGACATTTAAAATATATAATCCCTTATACGTCACACGATACTCTAATCCAGCTCGATTAAAAGCCACATACGTCGCGTTGAATTGTGAATCTGTCATGTATTTTAATTGTCGTAAATTATATTCTTCATCGTCCTCTTCTTCTTGGCGCACATCGGACATTTTGACAATATCATAATAGTCCCGCATTTGTGCTAACACGTACGTAATCGGCGTTGCGCGTCCCATTGCAACGGTTGTCATATTAAACGTTCCGATATCATCTTCATCTCCATTTTGAATCGAAATAAAGTCTGTAATATTATACGTGCCACCCGGTCTTGTTACGTAATAATCCAGGCGATAAAATGATAGCACCCCAAAAATAATAACGAACAAACCTAATAAAATTTTCGTTAACTTATTCATCTAACAACTCGCCCCCACCATCTTTGTACGACTATTCTATTTTGTATTCGCATATCATTAAGTGTAGCACTTGGACAAAAGAATAACAAAAATTGAAGAGGATGAAAATCGCCATTTGGACAATCATTTTATGTGTTTCCTTGATCGTTTTATTATTGATGTTTCCCCAAGTTGCCCATGAAGGTGCCGATTTAGGCGTTTCTTTATTTATGGAGGCTTTATTTCCATATTTATTACCTTACTTAATCTTAACGAATTGGTTTATTCGATTAACTGCACAGCCAGCAACAACCGCTTCCTACTTCTTATTTTTTAAAACGTATGTCATCAGTGCAGTTGGTGGCTTTCCGACTGGTGCAGCGACGATTGCTCACCTTTCAAAGCAAGGACAACTTACACCAAAACAGGCTGCTTATTTACTTGGTATTTGTCATAGTCCAAGCCCGTTATTTGTTTTTGGTTTTGTTGCACATGATTTATTTCAATCCACTACAATTGCTTGGCAGTATTTACTATTAGTCCATGCCTTTTCTTTGATTTTATTAACCGTCTCTTATTTTTACCTGCCGAAAGCAAATTTTACTGCGCAACCTTTTAAAAAGGATGCCGAACCCTTTACAAATAGCATTAAAGATAGCGTACCAACCGTTCTCATCGTAGCAGCAACAATCGTCTTTTTCACAACTGTATATAGTGTATTTTTACATAGCACGGATTCAATATTCCAAGCTTTACCTGAATATTTTCATTTAGCGGTTGCTGGCTTACTCGAAATGACAAATGGTTTATATTTATTACACAATGTACTTACCGGAAACATATTGTTGCTTGCGACGGTCGTGCTATTAACAACACAAAGTTTGAGCATTCATTTGCAAGTCATTGTTATTGCCCGTTCTGCCAAAATTGCCATACGTCCTTATATTTGGATTCGACTTTTATATAGCTTAGTCATTCCAATACTGTTTTTCCTTATTTTCCTTTAAGCTTTGATTTCCTTTACAAGAAAAAAAACGACAAGACCAATTCATCTGGTCTTGTCGTTTTAATTAGTTAAATTTCTCTTTAAGTGCTTTTTCTACAATTGTTGGAACTAATTCACCGATATTCCCGCCATATTTTGCTACTTCTTTTACGATGCTTGAGCTTAAAAATGAATATTGATTTTTGGACATGATGAAAAATGTCTCAATATTTTCGTCAAGCACTCGGTTCATTGAAGTAATTTGCATTTCATATTCAAAGTCTGAAACCGCGCGTAGTCCACGGACAATTACTTTTGCTTTTTTTTCACGTGCGTAATCAATGAGTAAACCTGATGAAGATTCGATCCGGATGTTTGGTAAATCTTCCGTTACTTCAGCAAGTAATTTGATACGTTCCTCAATGGAAAATAACGACTGCTTTGCTGAATTATTTAACACCGCGACATACACTATATCAAATACATCTGCAGCTCGTCGGATAATATCTAAATGGCCTTTCGTTACTGGGTCAAAGCTTCCCGGTACTACCGCTATTTTATCAGTCAATCGTTTCTCCCTCTTCCCCTAAGCCCCATACCTCGGCATAATTGCGTCCAGTGTTTAAACACTCGCTGAATGACGATATATCGAGATAATCGTACTTCCGTATGTTTCTTGACGAGATAACTTAAATGATCCATAACTTTCAGGTAGTGCCACGTCTCTTGAATGCTCACAAAGAATAATCGCATTAGCAGCTAATTTCTCCCCTTGTACAAGGGCATCCACTAAATCATAATATTCGTTTTTATGATAAGGAGGGTCAACAAATAAATAATCAATCTTAATATCTCTTTTTAACAATGCTTTAACAGCACGCATCGCATCCGCCCGAAATAACTCAGACACTTGTTCATAGCGACATTTTTTAATATTTTCCTGCAATGTTTGGAAAGCGCGGCTATCTTTTTCAATAAAGAGGGCACGGTCCGCACCACGGCTTAACGTTTCTATCCCTAAGCCACCACTACCCGCAAATAAATCCACTGCAATCCCACCGTCAAAAAATGGTCCAATCATATTGAAAATGGATTCCTTTATTTTATCTGTCGTTGGCCTCGTTGTATCCCCAGCAATTGCTTTTAATGGCATTCCTTTTCGTTCTCCTGCGACAACACGCATGTATTCACCAAACCTTCTATATCATCATTATTATTCTTCAGTTGTTGTAATTGTAATGCGATTATTCGATTTTGTTAATTCAATTAAAAATAATCGCTGTAGCCATGACTCTTCAATATAATATTGATCTGCAACAATTTTAACCGGTGTAGAAATCGTGTTATAACGTCGCTGATTAAATACATAGAAGCCTGGCTCGCTTGGGAAACGGAAGGTACGTGTTTCACTTGTCACATAATAACCATTTTCCCCAGTTTCAACTTGATAGCCAAGCGTCTTTAATAACGCATTAGCAGAATATAGCATTTCTCCATCTTTTAAAATAACATGCATATCCTTTTGTTCATGTAAATTGACAAAGATCTCTCGTCCGTCAATATATAAAAACGGATAAAATGTTTCAGATTCCGCATTCATTGTAACAAAATTCGTTGAAGCTCCTAGTACCTCTGACAATTGTTCATCCAACACTTTAGCATTCATCTTTTTGCCTTCTAGCGCGATTAAACGCCCATTCCAATCCGCTAATTGTTGATCGTTCATTTGGCCCGTCATTGTTGATACCACTTCTTTTGTTTTTTCACTTCCAAATACCGTACCTGTTAAATACGATGCAACGAGCTCCTTAATCCAATGAGGGCTATCACCAAATTGATAGCTCGTTTCAAGCTGTGAAATAATGACTTTTTGCTGTACTTTAGCTACCGTGATATCTGGTAAAAACAGCATGCGATAACCTTCGAGACCATCCATATTTGACCCATTAATAATGGCTAAATGATCCTCACTCAAGAAATTCACTTGTTCAAGCTTGTCATAAAATGCAGCTTGCAGAGGCTTTTTGGAATAAATCGAAAGAATATCTGTTTGCTTTTGTAAATCAAATCCGCCCTCTTGCCAGAAAATATCTTTAACCGGGCCTTTCCCACTGAACATCGCGTAGTTTACCAGGGATAATTGTTGCTCACCAATTAATGGTAAACCAGTTACCCATTGACCTTCAACATTGTGATCCGTTGTAATATGTACAGTCGAAAATTGAACATCGCCCTCATTTAATGTAGCAAAAATCCCTTTCAATAACTTTCCTGATTGTAAACCCTTATCAAGCGGTATCACATACGAAATCGATTGTGAACGTGTTTCTCCCGCTTTAAATTTTGTCGAGTCTTCACTTAAACGTGCACAACTGTTCTCATTTTCAATAAAACAATTTGGGTTTACAGCATTTTTTGGCCACTGAATCGCAATTTCTTCAGCCGGTAAATTTTTAAAATGCTGGCGAATGTCCAAGCTTTCCCCACGATATACAATTTCAATCTCTTGGGAGTAATGATACCCTTTGTCAATAGTGTCCAATTGTTCTGAATAAACTTGATACTGTACAAAAAGCATCGTCCCTATTAATACTGCTAAAAACGAAAAAAAACTTACGGCAACTTTCATGTGCCTGTCCTCCTGCATCATGATACTATTGTATGGAAAGGATGTGTCTTAATGATTCAACAATTTATAGAACTAGGTCAAGGCTATGGCGATGTTTTCGAGCTTTGCGAATTAATCCAAACGAATGAGCACCGTATCCATAACGCGTTCATCTTCACTGCTAATCATAATGGTAGCATGGTTGCTTCACTTGCAGTAGCATTTAAGCCTTCTGGTGAAAGCAAATTCATGCCGATTTATATTTGCCGCGAAGGAATTCCATACAATGAAGAAAAACCTTCGAAGCGAATCGAAATATTCCAGGAAGTTGTGCATAAAGCAAACAAACAAGAAAGTATTTTCGAAATAAAGCACTCTTCTATCTTTTCGGAAACAAATCAGTTTTATCAATACTTAATTGGAATTTTACGGCTAAATCACTATTTGCCACCAATGCATTAATTAAAGTCCGACTTTATAATCATATTCCTTTGCTTTATCTGGTTTTGAATTTTCAAATTCCGTCTTTAGGAGTGGTCGGAACGATTCTACAACGTCTTTCACAAATGGAAGACGTTGTATTTTATTTTTAAGTGATTCAATCTCATCTCGGTTACAATAGATCACTACATATTTCAACTTCCTTGAAATAAAGTTCACGTGACCATATTTTCGTAATGACTTAGCATGCTTCATTTGATGCACATACACAATCAATCCTTGTCTTTCATTCATGTAAAATCCCTCTTTTCTTATGTGCATTTCCGCTTAACTTTTGCTTACATATCCAATAAAAGAATACCAAATGTACAATTTGTTAGCAACAGAGTTTAGACATCTCAGTATATTTTCCGCTATAATGGAAATTAGTAGCGTGACATTACGCCACATGCGATAGATCCACCATGTACACTCTGTTTTGTCACACTAGTTTTTATTTTAAAAATGAACGATGTATGGGTAGAGGGGGACGATATTATGGGTAAAAAAACGAACATTGCAATCGCTATCGCTGCAGCAAGTGCAGCTGCTTGGGCTGGTTCAAAAGCGATTTCTAAACCACAAAAACGTGAATTAAAAGAGGCGCTCCAATTTGAACGTCCAGTTGTCATTGCTCATCACGGTGGGGCAGGCTTAGCTCCTGAACACTCATTACAAGCATTTGAAAAGGCTGTAACGTTTGGTGTCGATGGCTTTAGCATTGGCATCCGTCTCACAAAGGACGAGGAAATTATCGCCTTTCACGATGCCACAGTAGATCGAACGACGAATAGCTCTGGCTATGTAAAAGATATGACTTTAACAGAGCTCCAACAATTAAACAATGGGTATAATTTCGAATGCTTAGAAGGCAATAAACCTTATCGTGATGAACCTGTCGCAATTGTGACACTGCGAGAACTGCTTGAAACGTATTCAGATAAACTGTTTATCATTAGCATTCAAGACGGGCCCGATACGTATGAAGGAAGCTTAATGCCTTCAAAATTATGGCGATTAATTGAAGAATTAGCCGTACAAAATCAAATTATCGTGACGAGTCCACATAGCGAGCAAATTGACCGCTTTAATCTCTATGCCCGTAACAGCATTGCATTAAGCGCAGGTGAAGCAGATATTAAAAAAGCGATAACAGCCTTCACAAGTCAATTTGGACATCTTTACAGTCCAAAAGTTGATTTGTTCCAAGTGCCATTAAAATCAGGTGTTTTCAACTTTGATTCACAAAAGTTCATTAACTTTTTAGCAGATTTAAATGTCCCTGTTCTATATTCTGAAATTGACGATTTAGTGACAATGAGCCGCGTTGTTCGCCAAGGCGCTATTGGTATCGTAACTAATCGACCAGATATTGCAGAAGTACTAATTCAAAAAGTAAACCAATAATTTTAAAAGGTTACCTCTTGCGAAAAAACGCGAGGGGTAGCTTTTTTAATTTGATTCAGCATTCATCCCCTACTTCTATAAGTGGGAGATGAATGCCAAATAGGCAATTCTATTCAGTGGGTTCAAACTTCGGCTGAAGTAGATGCTCAAAGGCTAAACCCGTCACGTCCTGTGACAACGCCTTTGTGATCAACATCATGTTGACCCAAGCCCCGGCGGATGTCACAGATTTTTAAGAGGAGGTTTTCGAGCGCGCTCGAAAAAAATCTGGACGCAATTACGCTGGGGCGTAATTGATTTTTATCTCCGCAAATCGGGCCAACCAAAATATTCTCAAAACAAAAACATCACCTGCACGATACGCAAATGACGTTTTTGTTTCACTCTTATAAAAGTTGGTCACTTCCCCCTCATAATAGCAGTGAAGCACTTTTGTATGAATCAATTTAAGCTGAACAAGAACAGCCGCCACCCGTACCGCAGCCCGTACCACAAGCTGAGCCTGCACTCGCAAAAAACGGATTACTTACTGGTACCTTTACCGCCTCTGAAACAGAATGCCCAATAATGAGACTAATTTCATCGAGTAAATCTTGATAATCATTTTCCGCTAGCTTTAATGTCGCCACTTGCTCATTTAAATCCAGCTGACGTTTCTCTGTTCGTATTTGTTTCATAATTATATTGTAATCTGGATGGTACTTCCCGAAGCGTTGTACATCCTCATATTGATCTTTTATGCGTTGAAAGGCCTTAATTCTTGTCGAAAGTTCTATATCCTCATAAACAGCTTGATAAGCTTGGCGAAGTTTTTGAGCCTGTTCTGAGGAAAGAATCATCGCACTTAATTCATCGACCTCATCTAAAATGAAAACCCATTCAGAAGTCATGAGCATTGTATATTCCCCCAATCTCTCACTTTATCATAACAGAAAAAGTAAGGAAATAAAGCGAAACATCTCCCCAAAGCGCGCTTACGAAACTTCCAGCTGCTTTAATATTAATTCTACACATTCTTTATCCGAGAAATGCGTTGTTTGCTGCCCAATTTGTTGTGTTTGCTCATGTCCTTTTCCTAAAATAACAATCGTATCCCCTTGTCTAGCCATTTTAATCGCCTTTTCAATGGCTTGTTGCCGATCTAATATACTTTCAAATTGTTGCAAAGATGAAAATCCTTTTCTGATTTGTTCATTAATCTTCTGTGGAGATTCTCCTCTTGAATTATCCGTCGTTAAAATAATGTAATCTGCAAAAGCCGAAGCAACCATACCCATTTTCGGCCGTTTCGCTTGATCTCGGTCACCACCACAACTAAAAACAACAATTAATCTGTTGGATGCATGTTTTTTTAATGTTTGTAAAATACCTTTCATCGCATCTGCTGTATGGGCATAGTCAATATAAATCTTCACGCCAAGGGGATTCGAAATTTGTTCAAATCGACCTTTTGGTAATGACAAAGATTGCGTCGCCTGACAAAGTTCATGAAATGGAAGTCCTAGTATAGCAAGACTCGACAGCGCTGCAAGTACATTATTCCTCTGGTATTCGCCAATAATTGGTAGCGTCACGACATGTTTTTCGCCATCTGCTTGAATACAACAAACCGAAACACTACTCGTTTCATATAAAAGTTGTAAATGGACATCGACTTTATTACCTGTTCCAAAATAATACTTTTTGTTTTTCGCAATAATTCCAATAGAACGACAAACAGCATCATCATTATTAATTAGAATTTTTTTAGTCAGCTTTGTTAATAGCTGTTTTGATTTTTTATAGTCATCAAAACTGCCATGATCCTCGATATGATCTTCTGTAACGTTCAAAAACACTCCTAAGGAAACTTCACAATGATCCAACCTGTGCTTTGCTAAACCCATCGATGAAGCTTCTAATACGACATAATCAATTTTTTGTTCTAACGCCTTCGATAATAAAAATTGTAAATGTTTCGATTGTAATGTTGTTAATGATTCTAATTCTTGATAGCATTTTTCACCATCTATAAATATACCGTTTGTGCCGATTACCATGACACGCTGTTGTAATTTAGTTAATAGTTGCCCGATGAAATGTGTTACTGTCGTTTTCCCATTCGTTCCCGTTACAGCAATAACGCTTAACGCTTCGGCAGGAAATCCATATAATTTGGCGCTAGCAAAGGCTAAAAAACTTAAACAATTGGGCACCCAGACGATGGGAATAGGAAGCTTCAATGAATCAAATTGCATTTCATCTTCAACAGCAATCGCTACTGCCCCTTTCTCCATCGCCTCATCTAAAAATGTCAGTCCATGATAATGCTTTCCTTTGCGCGCGATAAATAAATCACCCGGTTTTACTCGTCTTGCATCATCTTCAACCTGAATAATTTCTGTTCGAATAGAACCCTTCACTGTGCAAGGCCAATCTTTTACTAGTTCTGCAAGTTGCACGCCCACACTCCTCCATTTACTATATGAAATGAAAGTAAAAACGACACAAAAACGTTCACCTTTTTAGATGAACGTTTACTTTTCTTCTATATAAATTTGTGTAAAATAATTGACGAATGCGCCAGATCCAACCCGATTAAATCGTTCACTTAAAATTAAATCTCGATGTTCTTTTGAATTAATCCAGCCATGCACAACTTCGATGGCATCTACATAATTGGTCGCACTATTTTCACCAGCATTTTGATAGCTAATTTCATACGCATCTAAACGATTTGTTAACGTGTCTATCGTTGAATCCTGTGTTAGCCTATTATTTAAAAATATTTGTTCACTGTGTTCCCCAGCAACTGTCGCTAACTGATCCATGTACTGGAAATTAGGTAATCCATTTTTCAGGCGATACGAATTGACAAGTTCCGTTAATTGCTTGCCGTTCGCTAAATTAATTTCAATTTGTTTGAAACTAGACGGTGTACTAGCTTCTACTAGCTCTCCAGCAAATTGTAATTCATACGGCTTATGCAGCACTAATGTTTGACCATCCAAAAACCGAATACCATCTAACTGCTGCTTTTCTTCATCTATGTATAATTGTGCAAAAATGTCTTCATATTTTACTAAAATACGATTTTGCATATCCATTTCATTCATTGCGAACATATATATATTTTCACCAATGTTAACCGCTACTTCTTGTTCAAAAATCGTCATCCGATATACATCATCTAATGATTGCCCCATTTGGTATGGTGCTATATTAAACTTCACATTATTTGTATACACTTGCGTAACGAATTCTTGATCAACCCCAACCATTAATGTTTGACCCTCTACATTATAAACCCACCACTCATAATCAAATGCAGAAACATCTATCCGATTTGGTTTTCCGTAATGCGCCACTATTTCTTCACTAGACTTCCCAATATACGTAGAAATTCCGGTTGTTGGCCTTGGTAAATCATCCCCGTTAAGATTTTCAGGTAATACATTGGTTACTGGTTGTGTAATTTGATTGGGTCCTTCTAATAATCCTGTCGTCGAATTATCAAAATCTGAAAAATAGTAAACCATCCCTAAACATGTTGCAACAATTAATATACGAAATAACGCTTTCATAAGCCCCTCCTTAGGTGCAACTTCCTCCTCATAATTATACCAATTGTAGACACTATGACACAATGTTGTCATTGCAAGAATTACCATTTTGCTCTATTATTAAACTTGAGCGTATACTTATGTACGATATACAAAAGGAGGATATCTAGATGTATTTTGAAAACACACAACTTGAAGAAGTGAAAGTTGATCAAGAAATTTTATCTACAATCATGGGTAAATTCGGTTTAGAATGTCATGGTGCATGGGATTATGACCGTATGACATTTGACCGTTGTTTCGATGTACGTGAAGGCCGTTTTTATTTACGCGTTTTCTGCAACGCCGTATCAGGTGATGTAGGAGCTCACAATGCAACTTTAAACATTAACAAACCAGCAATCGGTAAATACTACTACCCACATGGTGTAGAATATACTGACGAAGTATTCCCTGCACATCTTGTAAAAGATTGCGAAACAGTTTTATCTAATGTTCGTAAAGAACTATCTGCATACGGAATTTAATTCACCTAAAAAAGCTGGTACATAATCCAGCTTTTTTATATGTTGAAAAAACTTCTAAACGTTTTCACTTCTACATAAAAGGCTTCCTATATCAACTATAGGAAGCCTTTCGTTCATCTAAAAACCTAAAATCGCCTTAATTACCGATGTCGTTTCTCCACCTTCATAAATCACATATAAAAGTAAATAAACTAATACACCTGTAATTGCAACAAAGAACCAAATAATACTTGTAATTGGACCAATTTTGCGGTGTAATTTTAAATTATTCTTATATCCTGACAATAAACTTGTAAGACCGAATACTGCACCAACTGTCGCCAATGTAATATGGAAAATTAAGAAGAATGTATAGTATCCTTTTAATTCATCTGGTCCACCAAAAGCTGTATTGCCAATGAAAACTGTTCTTGACGCATATATAATAAAGAAGGTAAGTGCTGATACACCTGCTGCCATCATTACTTTTTTATGTGCCTCAACTTTTCTTTGTGCAATTAATACCCAACCAATCGCTACTAATATGGCACTAACAACGATGAAGAATGTACTAATTGTCGGTAACATAGGTACGCCCATTTCAAAATCCCCAATCTACGTGAAGTAAAATTCCAACGAAAACAATCAAATCAATTACGCCCCAGCGTAATTGCGTCCAGATTTTTTCGAGCTCGCTCGAAAACCTCCCCTAAAAAATCTGTGACATCCGCCGGGGCTTAACTTGATTCAGTCGGGGTTTGACCCCCTGCTGAATCAAGTTACATTATTGATAACGCGTTCGATTTTGGAATTCCTTTAAAGCATTTTCCGTTATTTCCTTTTGACTATTGCGCTCTGTATCCCACCATTTGCGGAAAATACGGAACAAAAGAACACCAAAAATAATTTCTTGAATAATCTTCATTAACACGCCACCTACTTGTTGGTCGGCTAATAAATCCATACTCGAGAATAACTCTGGCCCCGATAAAGTAAGACCTGAAAGTGTAGATGCCGGCACACATAATTCCATCGCCTTTAACCACATCGCGCTGTCACTGTATGTAAGATACATTGGGCTTGAAGCAAATATGATCAGTGCACAAGCCGGTGTAATTAATACCGCATTGGAAGCAATATAGCCAAGCTTATGAATATTTTTCATTTGATGCTGACCTTCAATATTATTCAGTAAAGGCCAAAACATAAATAGTGCAGAAATAAATAAAATCATCGTGAAAACGCCATGAAACGTCTCGTTCAATTTAATGGTATCAAAGATTGCAGGTAAATGATAAATCGAGAATAAACCTGTGAAACCTAAGATGCCCACTAATGGTTTTGTGAAGATTTTAAAAATTGTCCGTACAACAGGTGCTTCCACAACCACTTTCCAAACCCACCAAGGAATACCTTTAATAATAAATATCGGTACTAAAAGTAATAGTATGGCCATTTGTGTCATATGCATTGTAAACATAATATGACCTAGTAAATCAATTGGCGAGCCCTTTATAATATACAGCACAATCATACCAAGAATGAAGTAAATTGCCTCACTCTTCTTTAATGGTTCACTTACTTTAAAATCTTTTCTCCAAGTAATCGTTACTAAAAAATAGACTACAGTTAAAAATGCGATTAATCCTATTAAGTATGGGCTCCATAAAGCTTGGAAACCAAAAATACTAATTGGCATACAATCATGCTCCTTTAAACATCAGTTACTTCATTATAGATTGCCTATTCTTTAACTTCAATGGAAGAACTATGACAATTAATTGAATTCAAACATGTATTTTATGTATTGCTTAAAGCGTTCTTAATTGAACATCGGCATTCCGATAATTCGTATATTCAATTTATGTATTATCAATTAAAGAACTAAACATAAAAAGCCCTTTCTAAAAAGGGGGAGTTGATTTCCATTCCGGTCCGGACGCGTTCCACGGGCACGGCTCCAACTAACTTGCTTCTCGATATATCTCGAAACAAGTGGATTTTCCGCACGTGCTGTTCCCGTAGGATTCCCCTCCCCTCCATTCCAATCAACTCCTTTCTATTCAAGTTTTCTCCACTGCAACCCCTAATCACTTTCTCGAATGTGAAGTTAGTTTTTGCTACTCCATATTTTATTGAAATACACGCTTGACAATAAAATTTGCCAACATCATGCTGTCGATCCTGCAATACATGCCATTTGATTTCATTTTGCAATATAATTTTTTCATTTCAAAGGTTCAACTTTGCACAAAGGTTATATATTTTTTGCCCTTCAACAGAAAAAAATGCAGGATAGTCCTTGCACAGTGGGACAAAGTTTATTAAGGATAACGCCGCCTCCCACGGCAAGCGGCGAAAAATGCAGAAAGTTTTAGAAAGGAAAAATTTTTAATAGGCTGGCCTTGCACAAAGCACACAGATGAGTCGTATAGATTTGTGCAACAAAGCTGTGCGCCTCATCTGCTTAGCCAGCCTAAACTAGCAGGTACTTTATGAGAAGCTTTATTAGAATGCTTACATCATAAGGTTAGATTCTTTGATTAAACTTATATATGTAGAAAAACCGTCCTCAGCTTTATGCTAAGAACGGTTTTGTCTGAATGATTAACCCCACCAAATAATTGTCGTAAACGCTACAAAGAACGTGAACGCAAGGAAGCCTCCACTCCAAATAAAGAACTCAATGACACCAACCATATGTGTAGAACGGTCTTCTAAGTGCATGAATGCATAAAGTTGTAATACCACTTGAATACCAGCTAATAATAATATTACTGGAGCAATAAATGTTGCTGGAAAGCCTGCTACAACTGAAGCAAATGCGACAAATGTTAAGAAAATCATAATCGCAAAGTTCACTACTTGCTTACGCATATGCGCTTTTGAATGCGCTTTGTCATATTCGTATTGTGCTTGAGTACGTACTTCTACATGAGTTTCGTGTGACATATTATCCCAACACTCCCATCAGATATACTACTGTAAAGATGAATACCCATACAACGTCAATGAAGTGCCAGTATAAAGAAGCAGCAAAGAACTTCGGTGCGTTGTATAAATTTAATCCACGTTTGCTGTTACGGAAGATTAAACCTGAAATCCAAATTAAACCAATGATAACGTGAATCCCGTGCATCCCAACGAGCGTAAAGAATGCTGAAGAGAATGCTGATTGAGTATAACCAAAACCAATATGAACATAATGTTGGAACTCGTAAATTTCTAAAGCTAAGAATCCTAATCCTAAAAGGACTGTAATCCCCATCCAAGTACGAACGCCACTATAATTATAATTCTTCATATGATACATGGCATACACAGAAGTTAAAGATGATGTTAAAAGTAACATCGTCATAATGAACGCTAAAGGTAACTCATACAGATCCTTGGCAGCGAATGTCATACCTGCTGGACCATGATCTTTTAATGCGATATAAGTAGCAAACACACTTGCGAATAAAACAGTATCAGAAGCAAGGAAAATCCAAAGGCCTACAATTTTGTTTTTCCCTTCTAATGTTGCTTGTTCAGGGTGTTTTGGCCAAGTTTGTGGAGTAAATTTTTGATTAAGATCCATTACTTGTTACCCCCTTTTTTACCTGTTGCACGGTAGTGAGCTAAATCTGCTTCAATTTTTTCAATTTCTTTAACTGTTACGTGGAAACCAAGGTCATCTTTGACTGAACGAATAATCATACATGCAATCGTTAAACCTAATCCCCCAATAATTAACGCTAATGAAACTGCTGGTGAAGCACCTGTTGCTGTACCTGCTTGCACTTGATCGCCCCATGGACTATATAATGCACCGAATGCAGCGATAAATGTACCAATTGACATAACTAAAGGTAAAATCGAGTTGTTTGGCATGTGAATTTCGCCTAGTGGCTCAGCATATACCATACCTTCTTTGTTACCTTCTTCTTTTTCAATCCAATATGGATCATATCCACGGATAAGTGGCGTTTGTTTAAAGTTATAGAATGGTAGTGGCGTTTCGATTGCCCACTCAAGTGAACGACCATCTCCCCAGTAATCACGTTTGTTAACTGGTTTAGATTTAATCGATAATAATACGTCTACTACTAATAAAACTACCCCAACACCCATCATCATGGCACCGATCGTTGAAATGAAGTTGAATAAATCCCAACCTTGACCGCCCATATATGTGAATACACGACGTGGCATACCCATTAATCCTAAGAAGTGCTGTAAGAAGAACGTTAAATGGAAACCAATAAAGAATACCCAGAAAGTAAGTACTCCTAATTTATGATTTAACGTACGGTTAAACATAATCGGCCAGTAGAAGTGAGCTGAACCGAATAACGCAGTTACGATACCACCAACAATTACGTAGTGGAAGTGAGCTACGATGAAATATGAATCGTGTAATTGGTAGTCAAGTGGAGCAGTTGCCTGCATTACCCCTGTAACACCACCCGCAACGAATGACGGGATGAAACCAAGTGCATAAAGCATTGGTACTGTAACTTTAATAGACCCGCCCCAAATGGTTAAGATCCAGTTGAATACCTTCATACCTGTTGGAACGGCGATTGCCATTGTTGCAACAGCGAAGATTGCGTTCGCAGTAGAACCTAAACCAACTGTGAACATGTGGTGAGCCCATACCATGAACCCTAAGAAACCGATTAAAATTGTTGCGAATACCATTGAAGAATATCCGAATAAACGTTTACGAGCGAATACAGGAATAATCTCAGAGAATAATCCAAACGCTGGTAATACTAAAATATATACTTCCGGGTGACCGAAGATCCAGAATAAGTGCTCCCAGATAATAGTGTTACCACCCATTGTATGATCAAAGAAGTTTGCTCCGAACATACGGTCAACTAACATTAAGAATAATCCACCAGTAAGTGGAGGGAATGCAAATAAAATTAATGAACTTGATACTAAAGATGTCCAAGTAAATAATGGCATACGCATGAACGTCATACCAGGTGCACGCATCGTAATAATTGTTACGATGAAGTTAATACCTGAAATTAATGTACCTGCACCAGAAATTTGTAGACCTAAAATATAGAAGTCAATACCATGTCCTGGTGAATATAAAGATAGTGATGCATATGATGTCCACCCTGCATCAGGTGCTCCGCCTAGGAAGAATGATAGGTGAAGGAAAATCGCACCTAAGAAGAATAACCAAAATCCTAGCGAGTTTAAGAATGGGAATGCAACGTCACGCGCACCTATCTGGAGCGGTACAATTGCGTTCATAAATGCGAATAATAATGGTGTCGCTGCTAAGAATAGCATCGTTGTACCATGCATTGTTAATAGTTCGTTAAATAGGCCTGCAGAGATGAACGTACTTTCAGGGAACATTAACTGAATACGCATCAGTAACGCTTCAAAACCTGCAATAGCGAAGAACAATGTACCGGCAGCTAAATACATAATGGCGATTTTTTTATGATCGACCGTTGTTAAATAGTCCCATACATGTGCTCCAAAGCCCTTTTTCTGTGTAACAGAGCTCACAACATTAACCTCCTTCAAATGTTTCTATCTAATTAATTGTTTATTTTTCAATAGTTAACGTCATTAAGTATTCAGAAATTGCTTTCGCTTCTTCTTCAGTGACGTTGTATTTACCAGTCATTGTATTACCTGGCTTGTAAAACTCTGGATCCATAATCCAATCCGTAGTTGCTTCTACTGTATGATCCATGAAACCAGCTAGACGATTACGATCACCGAATGTAGCTAGGTTAGGACCCATACCCGGACCTGCAACAGCCGAAACTGCGTGACAGCCTAGACAAGAGTTTGCAAATGTTGCTTCTCCAACGTTAGCTGACTCTGAACTTGCCGTATTTCCTTCAGTAGCTTGCATTGATGCAACCCATGTATCAAATGCAGGGCGCTCAAGTGCTTTTACTTTGAAATCCATTAATGCATGTGAAGGACCACATAACTCTGCACATTTACCGTAGAATACGCCTTCACCTTCATTTAAGTCTTTTGATTCTTTACCAAATTCTAAGTAGAATTTGTTAATTCCATCAACGTTTGTATCCATTTTCCCACCAACTGCTGGAATCCAGAATGAATGCTTTACATCTGTAGCAATTAAATTGAAGTATACTTTTTCACCAGTTGGTACTACTAATTCTTGTGCAGTAATAATACCTTGCTCTGGGTATTCAAATTCCCACCAATATAATTTTGCCGTTACATTTACTGTAAGCGCTGTTTTATTACCGTTTTCATCTACCTCATCCATTGCGGCAACATCCCCAAATTTAAAGGTAGAGTTTAACGTTGGAACCGTTATGATTAATAATAAGATAATCGGAATAACTGTCCAGATCACTTCTAGTGTGTGACTTCCTTCAACTTGCTTTGGCATGTGGTTTTCGCCAGTTTTTGAACGGCGGAACTTAAAGAAAGCAACTAAATAGATAACTGACACTACTATTACTACAGCAAACATGATTATAGATGTAAGTAATAGAAGATTTAACTGCTCTTTACCAACTGCACCTGCTGGGCGAAGTGTAGAAATATAATCTTCACCACATGCTGAAAGGAATACTGTCATTACTGTTAATAGCGAGAATAAACGCCATTTTTTAAGCCCTTTCATCATAGCTTAATAAACCCCTCTTTCTTTGTTGTATTTTCATGTGTTACTAGGACTGTGGTTATGCTCTATGCGAAATCTTAGTTTAGAAAGACTTCCAAAATAGCATGCATCATAATAAACCTACATCCATAACTGTTCGGAACATTGAAATAGTTATGACATCATACTCTACGTTTCTACATAGAATCATACCTTTTCGTCCTCACATGTCGGCCGCGAACGATGCCATCAAAAACAAAATTTCGCTTACTTTTGATTAGAGTCTGTGTACTGACTAGTTGTGGTTGCTTTTAATCTACCTTTTTCGAGTTGACCTTAAACACGTCATAGCGTAAATCGTTAACACTATGAATAATAAATGATCTACAAGTATGTAATTTCATTTGGGTCAATGTGATTAGAAAATTTGCAAAATTCTTTTGAATGTTGTGATTAAGTTTGAATGAACAATCCCAATCTTATGAGTGCAAGAAGATCATTCAAAAAAATTCTAGCATTTAGATTCGTATTCCAGAAGAGCAAAAACAAAACCTTTCAATACATTACCTCTCCTTTCAAATTTGTAAGCATTTTCCGCTACCCTAACTATATCTAACTTTGTATCGGATTTCTAGACGTTTCGTGAAATTTCGACGAACAGTTTTCGAAATGCAAGTGAAACGTTTAAAAATCTAAATCAACATCTATATAGTAATGCATTTCCTTACAATATTTGTGAAGGATAGGAGACAAATTTATGAACAATTTGTGAAAAAATGGTTGATTCAAAATGCAGAAATTATGAATGAAGTTGTCTTTTATTCATTTATTCGCTATTATCTAAAACTAGAGACGCTTTTTTTTAAGCGATGTTGAATATCAAAGTAGGTGGCTTACTTTATGCAACACAAGTATAGTAGATTTTTAAAATGGTTTGCTGTCGCAGCAACTATTGGCATGTTACTAATTCTTTTGGGTGGTGCACTCGTTACAAAAACGGATAGTGGATTGGGCTGTGGACGAAACTGGCCTGATTGTAACGGTTCTTTAATCCCTAAGGAAATAACGACAGAAGTTTTAATTGAATTCTCACACCGCGTTGTGACTGGAGCCGTTTCCATCTTCATTCTTGTATTAACAGTGTGGTCTTGGCGTTCTTTAGGACATATTCGTGAAGTGAAGTTTTTAGGTTCTATGGCCATGTTCTTCCTTATTTTGCAGGCTTTAATCGGGGCTGCACAAGTTTTATGGGGACAAGGTGATTTTATTTTAGCGTTACACTTCGGCATTTCGTTAATCTCATTTGCAGCAGTGTTATTGCTCTCATTAATTGTATTTGAAGTGGATACAAAATTCGACGCAGATAAAATTTATATGAGCAAAAAGTTAAAAATACATACGATTAGTGTCACGTTATATTCATATGTTGTTGTTTATTCCGGTGCGTTAGTACGCCATACGGACGCTAGCTTAGTTTGTCCTGACTGGCCATTGTGCCGCAATGATCAACCATTCGCCATTCCATATAATTTATATGAATGGGTACAGATGGGGCATCGTTTTGCTGTTTTACTATTTGTTGTTTGGATTGCTTATATTACGATTTATGTCGTAAAAAATTACAAGCAACAACGCGTTATTTATTGGGGTTGGGTGATTGCAGCCATTATTGTCGTTTTACAAGTTCTAGCAGGAATGCTTGTTGTACTGTTAAAATTACAATTGTTCGTGGCATTAATGCACTCATTATTAATTACATTATTATTCGGACTTCTTTGTTACATGATTTTACTCGTATCTCGAAGTAAATAACGAAAAAAATCTGATCCAACTGTTATAGTTGGATCAGATTTTTTGTTTCTATGGACTATTTTATTCTAATTCTATTAATAGATCACCTGTTGAAATGGCGTCACCCGCTAATGCGTATACTTCTTTAACTACACCATCTTTTGGCGCTTGCACAGTTGTTTCCATCTTCATCGCTTCTGTAATTAATAAATGGTCCCCTCTTTTTACCGTACTTCCTTTGTTAATCACTACTTTTAATACAGTACCTGGCATCGTTGCCCCAATTTGGTTCGGATTCGCTGGGTCTGCTTTTAAAGCAATGCTACCATCTACTTCTACCGTTAAATCTTGAATGACAAGCTCACGAGATTGGCCGTTCATTTCAAAATAAAGGACACGCGTACCATCATGCTGAGGCTCCCCAATTGAAACGAGTTTAATAATTAAAGTTTTTCCTTTTTCGATCTCTACTTCAATTTCTTCCCCCAATTTTAAACCGTATAAGAACGTCGGCGTATCCAATACAGAAATATCGCCAAACAGATCAAATGCTTGTACATATTGCTCAAATACTTTCGGGTAAAGGGCATAAGCTAAAATCTCTTGCTTAGAAGGTTTGCGTTTTATTTTTCCTTCCAGTTCAACAGATAACGCTTCAAAATCGACTGGCGCTAGTAACTCTCCTGGTCGTACTGTAATCGCTTCACGCTCTTTTAATACCACTTGCTGAAGCTCTTTCGGGAATCCACCATGTGGTTGTCCTAAATAACCTTGGAAAAATTCAATAACAGACTCTGGGAAATCAATTGCTACGCCGCGCTCTAGCACATTTTCTTCTGTTAAATCATTTTGCACCATGAATAACGCCATATCACCGACAACTTTTGAAGATGGAGTTACTTTTACAATATCACCAAACATTAAGTTTACTGTTGAATACATTGTTTTTACTGCGTCCCAGCGATCGCCTAACCCTACTGCCTTCGCTTGTTGCTGTAGATTACTGTATTGACCACCTGGCATCTCATGGACATAAACTTCCGAGTGTGGCGCATTCATGCCGCTTTCAAAGTCGACATAATATTTACGGACATCTCCCCAGTAGTAAGAAAGCTTTTCTAAACTTTCAATATCCGCACGTACAGCACGGTCCGAACCTTTCATTGCGTAGTACAATGAGTTCGCACTTGGTTGCGATGTTAAGCCCGCCATAGAGCCTAATGCTGTGTCAATAATATCTACACCAGCTTCAATCGCTTTTGCATATACAAAAATTCCATTACCACTCGTATCATGCGTATGCAAGTGAATCGGTAAATCCGTTGATTCTTTTAACTCTGAAACTAATCGGTACGCCGCCTGAGGTTTTAGCAATCCTGCCATATCTTTAATCGCTAAAATATGAGCACCTGCCGCCTCTAGTTCACGTGCCATATCTTTGTAATATTGCACTGTATATTTGGCACGTGAATCATCCAATATATCCCCTGTATAACAAATCGATGCTTCTGCTATTTTCCCACTATTGCGCACTTCATCAATCGCAACTTCCATCCCTTTAACCCAGTTTAATGAGTCGAAAATACGGAATACATCAATGCCTGATGAAGCCGACTCTTGAATAAATTCACGAATTAAATTATCCGGGTAATTTGTATAACCAACTGCATTGGCACCGCGCAATAACATTTGGAACAGCACATTTGGCATTTGCTCACGTAATTTTTCTAAGCGCTGCCATGGATTTTCTTTTAAGAAACGGTATGCAACATCAAATGTAGCCCCGCCCCACATTTCCAGTGAAAAATAATTATGCATAAGTCGCGCTGTTTCATCCGCAATTTGGAACATATCTTGCGAACGAATACGAGTTGCTAATAACGATTGATGCGCATCACGGAATGTTGTATCCGTTAATAAAACATCTTCCTGCTCTTTAATCCACTTGACTAAACCATCCGCACCACGCGAATCTAAAATTTGCTTCGTCCCACTTAATGGTGGAATAAGTATATCTACTTTCGGTTTTTCGGGTTGCACAAAAATCGGCTTTGACCGTTTTTCAACACCTGGGAAGCCATTTAACGTGACATTACCAATATAGTTTAATAGTTTTGTTCCACGGTCTTTTCTCTCAGGAAATACAAATAACTCCGGCGTTGTATCAATAAAGCTCGTGTCAAATTCACCTGTAATAAACTTATTATGAAGCACGACATTCCCTAAAAACGGGATGTTTGTTTTGACACCACGAATACGGAACTCACGTAAATTTCGGTCCATTTTGGCAGCAGCTTCCGTAAACGTCATGCCCCATGTTGAAATTTTTACAAGTAATGAATCATAATAAGGTGTTACAACTGCTCCCTGGAAGCCGTTCCCTGCGTCTAATCGGACACCAAAGCCCCCACTTGAACGATACACCATTAACTTACCAGTATCCGGCATAAAGCCATTCGCTGGATCTTCCGTCGTAACACGCGATTGAATCGCAAATCCAAATAGCGGAATTTTATCCTGCGCTGGAATACCGACTTCTGGAGAATGTAAATTTTGCCCTTGTGCTACTTTTATTTGTGCATGGACAATATCAATACCTGTAATCATTTCAGTAATTGTATGCTCTACTTGAATACGTGGATTCACCTCGATGAAATAAAATGCCTCATCCGCTACTAAAAATTCCACAGTTCCTGCATTAATATAGTCCACATTTTTCATTAGTTTTACCGCTGCATCACAAATACGATTGCGCAAATCTTCTGAAATCGAATTCGATGGAGCGATCTCTACAACCTTTTGATGACGACGTTGAATCGAACAGTCACGCTCATATAAATGAACAATATTGCCGTGCTCATCACCAATAATTTGCACTTCAATATGCTTCGGCTTAATAATCGCTTTTTCAACATACACTTCATCCGAACCGAATGCCGCTTTTGCTTCTGATTTCGCACGCTCATAAGCGGATGCCAGTTCATCAGGATTTTGCACTAAACGCATACCACGTCCACCGCCACCAAGAGCAGCTTTAATCATAATTGGGTAGCCGTGTGTTTCTCCAAAAATACTTACTTCTTCAAGACTATCAACCGGACCATCTGTACCTGGAATAACCGGAATATCTGCCTGAATTGCTTGTTTTCTGGCCTTTACCTTATCTCCAAACATATCTAAATGAGCAGAAGTTGGCCCAATAAATTGGATGCCTACTTCTTCACAGCGACGAGCAAACTCTACATTCTCTGCTAAAAAGCCATAGCCTGGATGAATTGCATCGACATTTGCATTTTGAGCAATTTTGATGATGTCCTCAATATCCAAATAAGCATCAATTGGCTTTTTACCTACCCCTACAATATAAGCCTCATCTGCTTTATAACGATGATAAGAACCACTATCTTCACGCGAATAAATTGCCACCGTATTAATATGTAGTTCATTACATGCACGTAAAATTCGAATGGCAATTTCGCCACGATTTGCTACTAAAATCTTTTGAATCGCTCTCATTTCTCCCCATCCCCCTAATTACTTTCTTTTTTCTATTTTGTGATACGTGGAGACATTAATTAATATCCCCATTGCTACGGATAGCAATAGTATAGAAGTACCGCCATAGCTAATAAATGGTAGCGTTACCCCAGTTAACGGGATGATTCCCGACAAACCACCTAAATTAATAAAAGTTTGTAATCCAATCCAAGTAGAGATGCCCGCTGCTAGCATTCTCGCTAGCGGGTCTTTAGTTATCATAGCAATATAAAAACCTCGTATAACAATGAAACCTAATCCTAGAATAACAATCGAAACACCTAATAAGCCTAATTCTTCTGCAATGACTGCCATAATAAAATCGGTTTGTGGTTCTGGTAAGTATCCGAGTTTTTGAACGGATTGGCCGAGACCTTTCCCTTCTAACCCCCCAGACCCAATCGCATAGTAACCATTTACAACTTGATAACCTGACCCTTGCGCATAAGCAAATGGATCTAAATAAGAGGTAAAGCGACCAATTCGGCTGGCAGTAGAGATTGACTCCCACTTAAGAAGTAAGAGCGCTGATACGACAACTGCTCCTAAACCCGAAATCATACCAAAAATTCTCAACAGGACTTTTCCTCGTAAACCGCTTGTCACAACGACAGACATTGCAATGACAAAGATAATAAAGAGTGCTCCAATATCCGTCTCTAACCCTACACAGCCAAGTATAAATAGCCACATACCTAACGGAAACGATATATCATCAAATTTCAAAAGTTGCGCGGAACCTTTATTGATACTTTTACGATAAAATGTCCCCGCAAAGAAAATAATAATGAATAATTTTGCAAATTCTGAAGGTTGGAAGTTCATAAGTCCAAAAATACTAATCCAACTTTGGGAACCCGTCGTTGTTTTACCATTCCCAGCAAATGTTACCCAAAACTCTAAAATTATCATCAACACCATAAGAGGCATTAATATTACTTTACTACTTAGTCGTTTATACGGCACAATGACCACAACTAAAAATAATAGAAAGGCAAGAATCAGATTCGTTCTTTGTTTTAAGAAATAATAATCAGGACTTTCACCTAAATAAACAATCGATACCCAAATACTCGAACTATAAATCATGACTAATCCGAATAAACTTAGAAAAATAAATACAAAAAATAAACCATAATCAAAATTACGTAAATATTGTTTAAAATAACTTTTCATCTATCCAAACCTCTTTTTTGAAAAAAAAACCCAAACCGCTTGGAGCGTTTGAGTTTTCTTTTATTTGTCTGTATACGCTTCGTGCAATAAAGAAAGTTCTTTTTCAAGTGAATTTAAAATTCCCTTTCCTTGCTCACGTTCAATCAATCCGAGTTTTACGGCGAAATCAATCTCACGTGATAAGCCAAACATTTGTGTATCTAAAACTTCTTCATATAATGGACAAGATGGCATTGTTAAGTTATCCATTTGTACGCGAATTAATTGAGCAATTTTATCTGCATCCGCAGTTAATAGCCCGAATGCTTTTTCCTGAAAGGAAGCTTGTGCTTTCGTATCCATGAGGACGCCCCCATCTTTGATATTTCTTCGATTCTATCTTAGTAAAGTGTATCTTTTTACATTCAAAAATGCAAGCGTCTTTGTATGATTTAGAAGCAATTCAATTATATTTCTTTCTAGATTAAATAGCGTTATAATAGAAACGATATTAGGTAAGGGGGACTTAGTCATGGCTGAAACAATTATTCTAATTAAAGGTGACGTAACATACCAATTAACATTAGATCCAACCGTCTGGATTTTTGATGACCGAAAACTTGATCTTACTACATATTTCATTACGGAAAAGGTAGCAGAAGATAACGAAAAATATTTACGAGATATGGGTGCACACTGGTCACGTGAAATAATGGAAGGTGCGGTATTCCCACCTACATTGAAAACGGAGCGTAAATTTGACCGAAAAGGAATGTTAACAGGGACATTCGGGATGGAATTGAATCCATTCCTAAAAAATGCACAAGTGAATGACAGCGCTACCGAAGTCATTTTTGAATGCTCGACAAATGAAGAACATTCTTTTTCGATTGAAGAAGCAAGCACGCTTATTTTAAAATTCAGTCAAGATGGGAAGCCATTAGTAGCAGATGGACCTGTTCATATTTTACTTGCGGACGGTTCAAACACGGACAACCCAATCAAAAACGTAACTGCGATTCGTATTCAATAGGAGGAAAATCCATGCGTGTAAAATGTGTAATTTGCGATACGATACATGATTTACAAGATGATTTACCATTGGCTAAAAAACTGCGAAATCGTCCGATCCATACGTTTATGTGCAGTACTTGTTCTACGCGCGTAACAGAAAATACAGGAAAACGTTTAGAAACGGGGAAATTCCAATTTTTCCGTACGTCGTCAAAATTTGATGAAGAATTTTAAATATGATATTTCTTAAAGTTAAAAAAAAGTGCCGATTGCAATTAATCGGCACTTTTTTTTATTAAAAATTAAATTGTTGGGTATCAAATGCAATATCTCCAAAACTTTTTGCTGTAATAGAGCTTAGTTGGAAAAACTGTGTCACTTCATACGAAACCCCTTCATAATCTCGTTCATCTTCTACTACAAATGTTTCTACTTGTACAGGTACATCCGCTACCTCATCTTTTAAAAATTGCGCTACCATTGCCGCCTCCTGCTCTGCGAGGGGCTCTGGTAAAATGATCCCTACCGTTAAGCTTTCAATTACCGCTTCTTTATATGTACTTGGTTTTGTTAAAGGTTCCATCTGCGCATTCGTCATAACAAGGCCATTCACTTGTTGCTTCAATAACTCATTAATTTGCACATTAATATTTTCTTCGTAATACTTTCCTGAAATTTGATCGTCTTGAACTTTAAAATCATATACAATTTTCGAATCATTTGATTGTACAGTCAAATCAAAATTACTACTAAATATACTCGCGGTTGATTTCGCCATAACAAAATCCTCTTGATATAAGTCACTTAACTTCTCTGTTGCTAAATCTTCTTTAGATGAGGCGATAAATGCCGGTACAAATACGATGATTGCTAAAATGGCTAACACAATACTCGTACTAGTAACAACTTGTTTCCTTGTGAATGTCATTACAATCTACTCCAATCTATTTTTCTACTTTACCAACCTATTATGTATTACTTCAATGGAAAAAAGGTATAGAAAAACAAATCGTTTCTCTACACCTCTATGATATTACATTTCTTTTGCAATTTTGGCAGATTTAGCTTCTTCTCGCTTTTCACGCCATAATCGCGATTTATAGACGATTAAAATTAAGGCTGCTACGATCAAGCCTTCAATCATTGGTAAAAATAGTGCTAAGAACGTCAATACGATACATCCTACAAATAGGAATGTATAGATAACCACATTTCTACCGATTGAAAGTTTTTTCGCAAAACCTAATTTATATACAATTGCTGACATAAGGAACACGATAAGAAACGTTGCATACCCGGCTATATCATAGGCTGTATTATAGCTTGGCAAATTCTCATATAAAAATCTTGTGATTCCAGACATACGTTCAAAAACGCGATCCTTTTCATCTAAATTTACAGTAGATGCAGATGCTAATACTAAATTCAATGCGCTACTTGTTACAGCCATCATATTCAACATCATTCATCCTTTCCCTATTTACGCCGAATTATTATTCGTTTTCAGCAGTTTTTTTCTTTTTAGCCATACGCTCACGTTCATTTTTATCTAAAATTTGTTTACGTAAACGAATAGATTCTGGTGTGATTTCTAGGTACTCATCGTCACCTAAATATTCTAAAGCTTCTTCAAGCGTTAAAATACGAGGCTTTTTAATAACATTCGTTGCATCTTTGTTAGCTGAACGGATGTTTGTTTTTTGTTTCATTTTCACAACGTTTACAGTGATATCGCCGTCACGGTTATTTTCACCAACGACCATGCCCTCATAAATTTCAGTACCTGGCTCGATGAATAATGTACCACGGTCCTCGATACCCATCATGCCGTAAGTTGTAGATTTACCAGTTTCCATAGAAACAAGTACACCTTGGTGACGTCCGCCAACTTTACCAGAAACTACTGGTTGGTAAGAATCGAATGTGTGGTTGATAATACCGAAACCTTTTGTAATCGACATGAATTCAGTTGAGTAACCGATTAAACCACGTGCTGGTACGTTGAAAATTAAACGAACTTGTCCAGAACCGTTGTTTACCATATCTAACATTTCACCTTTACGTGTACCGATTGATTCGATAATAGAACCTACAGCATCTTCAGGAACGTCAATTTGAACGCGCTCGATTGGCTCACATCTCACACCATCAATTAAGCGGATGATTACTTCTGGTTTAGATACTTGTAATTCATAACCTTCACGACGCATATTTTCGATTAAGATCGATAAGTGAAGCTCACCACGACCAGAAACTGTCCAAGCATCAGGAGAGTTCGTATCTTCAACGCGTAAAGATACATCTGTTTGTAATTGTGCACGTAAACGTTCTTCGATTTTACGAGAAGTTACCCATTTACCTTCGCGACCTGCGAATGGCGAGTTATTTACTAAGAATTTCATTTGTAAAGTTGGCTCGTCAATACGTAATGGTGTTAACGCTTCTTGGTGCTCTGTAGGACAAACTGTTTCACCTACGTTGATGTCTTCCATACCAGAAACGGCAATTAAGTCCCCAGCTTTAGCTGTTTGAACTTCTTCACGTTTAAGACCAAAGAAACCAAAGATTTTCGTAACACGGAAGTTTTTCACTGAACCATCAAGCTTCATTAATGCTACTTGTTGTCCTACTGAAATCGTTCCACGGAATACACGACCAATACCGATACGACCAACGAAGTCATTATAGTCAAGTAATGCTACTTGGAATTGTAATGGCTCTTCTGAATTGTCAACTGGTGCTGGAATTGCTTCAATGATTTTTTCGAATAAGCATGTCATGTCTTCTTCTTGATCAGCAGGATTATCGCTTAATGAAGCAGTCCCGTTTACACCTGAAGCATAAACTACTGGGAAGTCTAATTGATCATCCCCTGCGCCAAGCTCGATGAATAATTCTAATACTTCGTCTACTACTTCTGCAGGACGAGCTGAATCTTTATCGACTTTGTTTACAACTACGATTGGTGTAATTTTTTGTTCTAAAGCTTTTTTTAGTACGAAACGAGTTTGAGGCATACAACCCTCATACGCATCGACAACTAGTACAACGCCATCTACCATTTTCAGGATACGTTCTACCTCACCACCAAAGTCGGCGTGTCCAGGCGTATCAAGGATGTTGATACGTGTACCGTTATAATTTACTGCTGTATTTTTTGCTAAAATCGTAATACCGCGCTCGCGCTCAATATCACCTGAGTCCATCGCACGTTCTTCAACGCGCTCGTTCGAACGGAAAGTACCCGATTGTTTTAATAATTGGTCAACTAAAGTTGTTTTACCATGGTCAACGTGAGCTATAATCGCGATATTGCGAATGTCTTGACGTAAGTTTGTCATTGTTCCACTCCATATTCTTTTTTCAATTGTTTAACTGTGATATTATAGCACAAGAAAGATTAATTGTCTTTTTGTAAGGAATAATATCATTTTTTGATCACATATATCGTTGAGATTGGAGGTTAATATCGAATGAATAAAGCAAAGGCAGTAATGTTTATCTATGCCCTTTCTGCAATATTTTCAATGGTTGCTATCGGCTTTTCAGTTTCACTTGTATTTATGACTGGAACAGATTTTGATACGACTGGAATTATCGGGATTATTGTCGGGATTATCGCAATGTGCGCGATTTTCGGGTTAGGATTTACAACAAAACGCAAATTTAGAGAGCAAGGTCTTCTTTAAATTTTCTAAAGAAAACTTCGGCGCAGTACGCACCGAAGTTTTTTTACTTTTCTTCTATATATTGATCCAAAATCAGTTGATGTATGCATGGATTTGCTATTAAAAATGTATCGGTTGTTAAAAAATCAAAGGCATCACCATTAAAATTCGTCGCAATTGCACCTACTTCTTTAGCAATGATTGTCCCCCCGCCAATATCCCACGGTGCTAATCGCATCGAAATATAGGCATCCAACTTACCACTGACAACAAAGGCAATTTCCATCGCAGCCGAACCATATGAACGTGTGCCACGCACCGTACGAACTAAATCAATAATTTTTTCATGATTAATTTTGCTATTTGGTGTAACCCAATTAGCGTTAATTCCAATAACCGCTTCGTTAATATTTAACGGTTGTAGTTTCCGCAGTGGTGAGTCATTGTACCATGCCCCTTCACCTGAAATTGCATAAAACAAATCTTCACGCATGACATCATATATGTACCCTAAAACACCAACCCCATCCACAAACACACCAATTGAAATCATAAAATGACGGTGTTGTTTCACGAAATTCATCGTGCCATCTATCGGATCAATAATCCAAACGACACCTTCTAAGCTATTTACCTTTTCCCCCATTCCTTCTTCACCTAAAATTCGATGTGTTGGATCAAAGTTTTTAATTTGCTCAATAAAAAACACTTCTGTCTCACGGTCAATATTCGTTACTAAATCATTCGCATTTGATTTTGTTTCAATTTCTATGTCATACGAAAATGCAGCTCGTATTCTTTTCCCTGCTTCTAACAGTATTTCTTTCGCAAATTGATCTACCTGTTTTACATTCATTATTTATCCACCTTCCAATCCATAAATCCAAATTATTTTTACCTATTAAGCAACAATAAGATAACCGTTATTAATATCCTTATTATAGCAAAAAATCACTTGCTCATTGTAAAAAAGCAAGTGATTTTTCATTTTGGATATTTTTTTTGGTTACGCATATGCATGTAATCCATTTAACTCCTCTTGAATCTCAACTAAACGCTTCTTAGATTTATCCATTTCATTTTGATTATTTTCATTCATTGCCACATATAAAGAAGCTAGTTCATAATCCATTTCTAATAATAATACCTCTTCATATTGCTTTTCAATATCCACTTTGCGTATAATTTTAATCATCTGTTTCATAAAATATCACTTCCTCAGTCTTTTTTTTAACTTTTTTTCACTTGGACTAGTTCAAGATTCCATCCGATAAATTTTCGACTTCCTTTTATCCAAAAATTCGGCCGAATCCCTTCAACCATCTTCATTGTAAAAAAAGTTTCCTTTAATAGATTTTTTCCCAAAAATGAACGAAAATAAACATTAATATTGAAAGGAGTTTTTAATTTTGACTCAGGTAAAATGGGATCCAAACGACTTCCAGGTTTTTGAAATTAACGGATTAGATGAAAGAATGGAAGCTCTAACAACACGAATCAGACCTAAATTTCATACTTTAGGTGAATTTTTTTCAGCTTATTTCAGTACACAAACGGGTGATGAATTTTTTGCACATGTAGCAAAGCATGCACGCCGCACAGTAAATCCCCCGAAAGATTCTTGGGTTGCATTTGCACCATATAAACGCGGTTATAAAGCTTTACCTCACTTCCAAATCGGCTTATGGGGTACACATGTATTTATCGTAGTTGCAGTAATTTACGAAGCACCACATAAACAAGAAATGGCCACTCGCCTTCTAAATCATATGGAAATTTTCGATCAACTGTCCGATGATTTCATTATTTCAGGTGACCATATGGCACCTGATGCAATTTCTCTTATGACAGCCCGCGATGAAAAATTAAAACAGCTCCTTGATCGTCTCCGTGATGTGAAAAAAGGTGAATTTTTAATCGGCCGTCATATCCTAGCAGAAGATGCATTAAATATGTCTGCAGATCAATTTATGCAACTAACGGAACAAACCTTCGATGAACTAATTCCCATTTACAATGCCATCATAGGAAGATAAATTACACCTGATATTTTATTAAAAAAGGAAACATCATCTGCTGTTTGAAAATAAAGTGTCTATATTATTAATATGTACAATTAGCTAACAAACATTCCAGTCATTTGAATGTTTGTTAGTTTTATTTTTTTATTCTTCATAAAAAAATAAAACGGACCATAAACTTTAGATTAGTCCTAAAGTTTACAGTCCGTTTTGTTTACTACCATTATATTTTATTTCATACGAACAATTTGCCCGTCTTCTAGTTCTTTCGCTAATTTTACGACGCGATATGGGATATATGTGCTCGCCTCTTCAAATTCACGGCAAATCGTCTTTTCTTCTGCTTGTGAAGGGACGACTTCTTTAAAGCGTTTATAACGTGCCATCATCACTTCACGCTTTATCCCTTTTTCATATGCCATTTCTACCGCCTCAAAAAAACGAACGACATCCACCATTTCCTGTGTTGACCAATCTGTTGATAGTGGGTATGAGTATTCCATAATGTTTACCTGCCTTTTCTTTTACTATTTTCATTTTATACGTATGCTCTTCGCTTCTGCAACCTTCTACATCATGAACCATTTATTCCCCCTGCTACACAGTGGAATTTGAATAATTTGAAATATTTATATAGTCAGCAAGTTTAATAGGTGCTATAATTCACTTGTTTTTAATTTCTTACAGAGACTGTTTAAAATCCCTCTGAAAGAAGTTACACATTCTAGACGCAACTATGCCAAGGCATGCTTGCTAAAATACTATATAGTGAGGTGGTACCTGCGTTGTCACAATTAGAGACTCCTTTGTTCGATGCACTACTTAAACATCGTAACAGACATCCTATTCAGTTCCATATCCCAGGTCATAAAAAAGGACAAGGAATGGACCCAGCCTATCGTGAATTCATAGGCGACAACGTTTTATCAATCGATTTAATTAATATTGCTCCACTAGATGATTTACATTCTCCAAAAGGTGTTATTATGGAGGCGCAAAAACTTGCTGCTGAAGCCTTTGGAGCTGATCATACATTTTTTTCCGTGCAAGGTACTAGTGGCGCCATAATGACGATGATTTTAACCGTCGTCGGTCCAGGCGATAAAATTATAGTACCGCGGAATGTACATAAATCCATTATGTCTGCAATTGTTTTTGCAGGAGCGATTCCGATTTTTATTCATCCCGAAGTAGATAGTGAGCTCGGTATTTCGCATGGAATTTCACCGGAATCCGTGGACCGTGCACTGATAAAATATCCAGATGCAAAAGCGGTACTCGTCATTAATCCAACTTATTTTGGCTTCGTTGCCGATTTAAAACGCATTATTGATATTGCCCATGAAAAAAATATACCTGTTGTTGTCGATGAAGCGCATGGTGTTCATATTAAGTTCCATGATGATTTGCCTTTATCCGCGATGCAGGCTGGTGCAGATATGGCTGCAACAAGCGTCCATAAGCTAGGTGGCTCGATGACAGGAAGCTCTGTACTTAACGTCAAAGAAGGACTCGTATCCGCTAAGCGCGTTCAGTCGGTCTTTTCAATGCTCACAACAACTTCTACTTCTTATCCATTACTTGCTTCACTTGATACAGCGCGTCGTCAATTAGCTGTTCACGGACAAGAATTATTAGATGAGGCCATTCGTTTAGCAAAAAATGCCCGAAAACGAATTAATGCGATTCCACATTTACACTGTGTTGGACGCGAGAGATTAGGCTCTTCAGCAACGTATGATATGGATCCATTAAAACTGTTAATTAGCGTGAAAGATTTAGGTATTACAGGTCATGTTGCAGAAGAATGGCTACGTCACAATGCCAATTTAGAGGTGGAGTTATCCGACCTTTACAATATTTTATGCGTTGTAACATTAGGAGATTCTAAAAAGGAAATTAACCTATTAATTCACGCATTGACGCGCATGTCTCAAACGTTTGATTCTGAGGCGACTATTACGGAAACGAATGTCAACATCCCAGACATACCAGCACTGGCTATGACGCCTCGTGATGCTTTTTACGCGCCAACCGAAAGCATTCCTCTTATAGAAGCGGAAGGGTATATTTGTGCAGAATTTATTATGGTTTATCCACCTGGGATTCCGATTTTTATTCCCGGGGAAATAATTACGCAAGATAATATCGATTTCATATTGATGAATATCGAGGCTGGATTACCTGTACAAGGACCAGAAGATGACTCATTAAAAAATATACGTGTCATTAAAGAGCGGAAAGCAATTTATTGATGAAAAAAGTGCAATTCTTTTTAGAATTGCACTTTTTTCGTATTCACTATAGTAATAAAAAAACAAATAACGGAATAATAAACGCACCAAATACCGCGCTTAATCCCATTGCTAACGAGCCGATCGATAAATCCTCTTCGCCGTATTCCTTAAGCTTTGTTAACCCTACACCGTGCGAGGCACTCCCCATAGCAACACCACGACTAATTGCAGAATTTATATTAAAAATTTTAAATAGTGTCGAGCCTAAAAAAGCGCCTGTAAACCCAGCAATCATGACCAAGACGACTGTTAATGGCGGTACTCCTGCAATAGAATCACTCACTTGCATCGCAACCGGTGTCGTTAATGATTTCGGCAAGGCGGTTAATATAAAGGATTCTTCCGCACCGCTTAATTTCAAAAGGGTAAACACACTTGCTACCCCCGCACATAACGCAAATACAATGCTAATTAAAATTGAATATTTATATTTAAAAATAATTTCACGCTGTGTATATAATGGAAATGCTAGCGCTACTACTGCAGGTCCAAGCATTTTCGAAATCCATTGTCCCCCCTCCATATAAGTTTCATAAGGAATATTAAATACAAGCAATACAATAATAACCGTGCATGTCGCAGTTAAAATCGGTAACAACAGTGGATGTCCCACTTTTAAATATAGCTTATTAAACGCAATAAATAGCAGTACCGTACTAACTATGATGGCTAACGCTTGAAGTAGTTGAAGCATGTTTCCTCTCCTCCTGACCCATTTCACGCTTTTCTATGTACTGGCTTACTTTCCCCGTAACAATGATTGTAAATAGTGTACTTAAAATAACAGCAAGCATTAAAATAGCGCCTGCTTTTGTTAGCAATTCAGGATAATTAATAATAGCTACTGTTGAAGGTATAAAAAATAAAGTTAAAAATGCTAGCAAAAGGTTTGCTCCTTTTTGGACATGCTGCACTTTGATAAGTTTGAAATAAAGTGATAACCATAATAATAGCAGCCCAATGATACTTCCTGGAATAATAATACCTGTTACTTCAACTATTGCCACCCCTAGCAAATAGTACAATGTTAAAATACCGACTTGCGCAATCGTTCGAATAATATTCATATTCAACTCCCCCTTTATTACCATCCATTTTACGTCTACTCGAATTTTCTGTCTATTACTATTTTCATTACATTAAACAGCTTTTATATGTATTTGGTATAGAAAACGCAAAAACACCCCATAGAATAGACTTTTTTCAAAGTTCTATTCTATGAGGTACAGTTTTGTAACTTAAATTTATTTCGTTACGATATGGATTGGGTTGCCTAGTAATACTTCAGCAGCTTCCATCGTAATTTCACCTAATGTTGGGTGAGCATGGATTGTTAATGCGATATCTTCAGCAGTCATACCCGCTTCGATTGCAAGACCCATTTCAGCGATCATATCAGATGCACCAGCACCTACGATTTGAGCACCTACTAATAAACCATCCTCTTTACGTGCAACTAGTTTCACGAAGCCATCTGTTTCGTTTAACGCTAACGCACGACCGTTTGCAGCGAATGGGAATTTAGCAGCTTTTACTTCTAAACCTTCAGCTTTTGCTGATTCTTCAGAGTAACCTACTGTTGCCATCTCTGGGCTAGTGAAGCATACTGCTGGAATTGCTAAGTAATCCACTACTGATGTTTCACCAGCGATTACTTCCGCAGCTACTTTACCTTCATAAGAAGCTTTATGAGCTAATTGTGGACCTGATACGATATCACCAATTGCATAAATGTTCGATAAAGAAGTACGGCATTGTTTGTCTACTTCTAATAAGCCACGTTCTGCAAATTTGATACCGATTTCTTCTAAGCCCATTTCATCCGTATTTGGACGACGACCTACAGTTACTAAAACGTAATCTGCTTCAACTTTTTTCTCTTCGCCAGCTACTTCATAAGTAACGATTACGCCATTTTCGTTTTCTTCAACGCCTTTAGCAGATGCGTTTACTGCAATTTCAACGCCCTTCTTTTTAAGACCCTTTTTAACGATTTGCGTCATTTGTTTTTCGAAACCAGCTAAGATGTCTTTGCCGCCTTCGATGATTGTTACTTGTGAACCTAAGTTTGCATATGCAGAACCTAATTCAGTACCAATGTAACCGCCACCAATTACAACCAACTTACCAGGTACTTCTGGGAATGATAATG
Source organism: Solibacillus cecembensis (assembly GCF_050272495.1). Lineage (NCBI taxonomy): Bacteria > Bacillati > Bacillota > Bacilli > Caryophanales > Caryophanaceae > Solibacillus > Solibacillus cecembensis. Next base: position 314,776 of record NZ_JBNNMF010000001.1, read on the forward strand.
CACCTGTTGAGCTAACTACGCGCTCAGTAAATTTAAACGTCGGGATCTCGATTGGACGAGAACCAGTTGCTAAAATTGCATTTTTAAACGTATATGTTTGTGCATGTTCGCCATCGATTACACGTACAGTGTTAGCATCTACAAAGTATGCTTCCCCTTTAACGACATCCACTTTATTACCTTTTAATAAACCTTCAACGCCGCCTACTAATTTCTTAACAACGCTGTCTTTGAACGCTTGCGCTTTAGACCAGTCAAGTTTAACTTCTGAAGCTACGACACCCATATCATCTGAGTGTTGTGCATGTTCAAAGCGGTGACCTACTGAGATTAATGCTTTTGATGGAATACATCCAACGTTTAAGCAAACGCCCCCTAATTGGCCTCTCTCAACGATCGTTACTTTTTGTCCTGTTTGTGCTGCACGGATTGCTGCTACATATCCTCCTGGACCTGAACCTACTACAAGTGTATCTAATTCGATTGGGAAATCTCCTACTACCATTTTTTCTACGCCTCCATTAATAATAAGTCTGGCTCACTTAGCAAACGTTTTAAATGATTTAAAGCATTTTGCGCAGTTGCCCCATCGATCATGCGATGATCAAAGCTCAATGACAATGCTAACACATGTGCAGCTACAATTTCACCATTTTTTATTACCGGTTTCTCTGAAATACGACCAATTCCTAAAATTGCGACTTCAGGATGGTTAATTACTGGCGTAAACCATTGCCCACCTGCTGAACCAATATTTGTAATTGAAATGGATGCACCTTTCATTTCTGCAGGTGCTAATTTACCTTCACGAGCTTTTACCGCAAGTTCATTAATTGCTGTTGATAATCCAAAAACAGACTGACGATCTGCATGTTTAATGACCGGAACTAACAATCCTTTTTCAGTATCAGCGGCAATACCTATATTATAGTAATGTTTCTGAATAATTTCCTGTGTTGCGTCATCTAATGAACGATTGAATTCAGGATATTTGCGCAATGTCGAGATTAATGCCTTCACAACATACGGTAAAAACGTTAATTTAACGCCTTGCTCTGCAGCAATATCTTTGAATTTTTTACGATGTGCCACTAAAGCCGTTACATCTACTTCATCCATTAACGTAACATGTGGCGCTGTTTGTTTTGAATGGACCATCGCTTTTGCAATTGCTCTGCGAATACCACTCATTTTTTCACGTGTTTCAGGGAAGTCACCTTCAAGTACGATTGGCGCTACTTGTTTTGTTTCCTGTGCTTGCTCGTGAACTGCATCTGTTTCTTCAGTAGGCGCTACAACTTCATTGCCTCCTGTTAAGAAGCTTTCAATATCCTCTTTTAGCACACGGCCGTTTTTCCCTGTACCTGTTACTTGTTGAATTTCTACACCTTTTTCACGCGCATATTTACGTACAGATGGCATCGCAATAATGCGTTGTGAAGTATTTGCTTCTGCTTTCGCTTCCACTTTTGGCGTTTCTTCTTTTTTCACTTCTTGTCCAGCTTCAGCAGTCGCTTGTACTTGTGCTTCTGTTTTGGCTGATTCATTTGCATCGTGGTGTTCATCACCTTTAAGCTTTAGGTCTTCATAGCCAGGTGCATCAAAGCGAATTAATGCATCACCTACTATCGCAACAGTACCTTCTGCAACAAATATTTCTTCAACCGTGCCTTCAACAGGAGATGGGATTTCTACAACAGCTTTGTCGTTTTGAACTTCCGCTAAAATATCATCCTCTTTTACTTGGTCACCCGGTTTAACGAACCACTTTACAACTTCTCCTTCATGTATACCCTCACCGATATCCGGTAAACGAAACGTAAACGCCATTTATCTCACCTTCAATTCTTAGAATGTTAAAACTTTCTTTGCCGTTTCCATTACATCTTTATACGTTGGTAACCATACACCTTCTGCTTGAGGGAATGGATAAATTGTATCTGGCGCTGCCACACGTAATACAGGCGCTTCTAAAGATAAAATGGCACGCTCTGTAATTTCCGCAACTACATTGGCTGCGATTCCTGCTTGTTTTTGCGCTTCTTGAACTACGATTGCACGCCCTGTTTTTTCAACTGAAGCAATAATTGTTTCGATATCTAATGGTTGTATCGTACGTAAATCGATTACTTCTACCGAATGACCTTCTTTTTCAAGCTCTTCTGCCGCTTTTAAGCTTTCATGAACCATTAAACCGTATGCAATAATAGATAAATCTTTACCTTCGCGCTTTACATCGGCTTTACCAATTTCAATTGTGTATGCTTCTTCCGGAACTTCTTCGCGGAATGAACGATATAATTTTAAATGCTCTAAGAAAATAACTGGGTCATTATCACGAATAGAGGCAATTAATAAACCTTTTGCGTCATATGGTGTAGATGGAATGACAACTTTTAAACCAGGTTGTTGTGCCATTAACCCTTCTAATGAATCCGAGTGCATTTCAGGTGTATGAACGCCACCACCAAATGGTGAACGAATCGTTACAGGTGCATTATACGTACCACCTGAACGGTAGCGCATACGAGCAAGCTGTCCGCTGATTGAGTCCATCACTTCATATACAAATCCAAAGAATTGAATTTCAGGAACTGGTCGATATCCTGTTAAAGCTAAACCAATTGCTAGACCACCGATACCCGACTCTGCAAGTGGTGTATCAAAAACGCGCTCTACGCCAAATTCTTTTTGAAGACCTTCTGTTGCACGGAAAACCCCACCGTTTACACCAATATCTTCACCGAATAGTAAAACATTTTCATCATTTTTTAGTTCGCAGCGTAATGCGTCTGTAATTGCTTGAATCATCGTCAATTGTGCCATGGCTTATTTCGACTCCTTCTCTTTGAAAATTGCATATTGTTCTTTTAAGTTATATGGCATATCACTTGCGTACATATTGTCCATTAACTCTGTCACCTTTTGTTTCGGTGCTTGGTCTGCTATTTTAATCGCTTCTTTAATTTCTTCTTTTGCACGTTCAATTACCGCTTCTTCTTCTTGCTCATTCCACAGGCCTTTAACCTCTAGGAAGCGACGGAAACGAATCAATGGATCTTTTGCTGCCCACTCATTGTCTGTGTCCGTATTACGGTAACGCGTTGGGTCATCCCCTGCCATCGTATGTGGACCATAGCGGTAACACATTGTTTCGATTAGTGTCGGACCTTCTCCAGCAACTGCTCGATCACGTGCATCCTTTGTCGCCACATAAACTGCTAATGGATCCATTCCATCTACTAATACAGATGGAATCCCAGCAGCAATTCCCTTTTGTGCAATTGTTTTCGCCGCTGTTTGTAATTCACGAGGTGTTGAAATCGCAAATTGGTTATTTTGTACAATGAAGATTGCTGGTGATTTGAAAGCACCTGCAAAGTTAATTCCTTCATAGAAGTCCCCTTGTGAAGAACCACCGTCACCTGTATATGTGATGGCAACTGATTTTGTACCACGCTTTTGTAAGCCGAGTGCAACACCCGCTGCTTGAATATACTGTGCACCAATAATAATTTGTGGCGCTAAAATATTAACCCCCTCAGGTACTTGGTTTCCAATGAAGTGACCACGGCTAAATAAAAACGCTTTCGACAATGGAAGTCCGTGCCATATAAGTTGAGGGACATCACGGTAGCCTGGTAAAATCCAGTCTTCTTTTTCTAATGCAAAATGCGATGCCAATTGAGATGCTTCTTGACCTGCAGTTGGTGCATAAAATCCTAAACGCCCTTGACGGTTCAACGAAATTGCGCGCTGATCCAAAATACGTGTATATACCATTCGAGTCATTAACTCTACTAATTCTTCATCTGTTAGGTTTGGCATTGCTGCTTCATTTACAACTTCGCCTTTTTCATTTAATATTTGGAACATTTCGAACTTCGCTTCAATCTCTTGCAAAGTTCCAGTTGGGTTGAATTGATTCATCATTTTTTCATTCATGTAGTACATCCCCTTTAAACTGTATTAAAAAACTCGAAAATTACATTAGTACAATACCTTATAAATTTGAGTATAATGAATAATTTCTTATCGGTCAATCATTATTTACCTACAAATCGAACGTTTTCTTTTCGATAGTTCAAACTGAGACAGTTCGGCACACTGTTACATAATAAACAACATTCTGTACTATAATAGTTTATTTTTCAGCATATCCCTAATTGATTTCCACTGTCTCAATCAACTTTTGAGCGTAAGATATTCGTCTCGATAAAATTAATTATTCCCCATTCCATAACATACCCATCTACCTACATCTTTACACTTTAATTAACTTCCTACAAATGTTGTTTTATTCCTGATATTTTTCCATACGAACGATTAGACGATTGGTGTATACTATACATTATAAGTAAGTATTGAAAGGAAGTTTCACATGATTTTAATGGAAAATATTATCCGAGATGGTCATCCAACATTGCGTACGCGAGCTGAAGAATTTACGTTCCCACTTTCTACGGAAGATAAAACACTAGCCGGAGATATGCTGCAATATTTAATTAACAGCCAAGATGACGCAATAGCAGAAAAATACGGTTTACGCGGTGGAATTGGCTTAGCTGCGAATCAAGTAAATTGTCTTAAGCGCATGTTTGCACTTCATTTAGAAGATGAACAAGGCGAACAATTAAGCTTCGTAGCTTGCAACCCGAAAATCGTTAGTCACTCAGTTGAACAAACTTACCTTACAAATGGTGAAGGTTGTTTATCAGTAGATCGCGCTATAGTGGGTTACGTACCGCGCTATTCTCGAATTACAGTAAAGTTTATGACCATTGATGGGGAAGAAAAAAAGTTGCGTTTATCTGGATTACCAGCAATTGCATTTCAACACGAACTCGATCATTTAAACGGCGTTCTGTTTTACGATCGCATCAATGCAAAAGATCCATTTACGGAAATTGAAAATAGTACTCCCTATAAAAGAGATTAACTTGTTTTAACTATATAAATTCCTTTAATGAAAGACGCCCCCCACGCTATTTTCGGCGTGAGGAGCGTCTTTTTAGATTAGATTCAATTGTTTCATAGCAAATGCTAAGCCATCCTCATCAACATGCTTCGTAATAATCGAAGCTGCTGCTTTTGCTTTTTCATGTCCATTTCCCATCGCTACACCTAGCCCAACTGCACTTAGCATTTCAACATCATTCAAGCCATCGCCAAACGCAATGACATCTTCCATAGAAACATCCAAATGCTCGATTAATTTTTGAATCCCTCGCGATTTTGAACCTGCTCTCGGCAAAATATCACATGAAAATTTATGCCACCTAATCAATTGAACGTTCGGAAATTCCTTTTCGTACCGTTCTTGTTCGTGTTGCTCTGCAAATAATAGGGTTTGATAAACTGGGTTTTGTAAATAATAGTTTGCATCAATCTTTGGATATGGATAATGAAGCGTATCCAAACTTTCTTCAATAGAGAGATGCTTTTCTTTTGAAGCAATCATTTCCTTTTCATTTAAAAAGACAAATGGATGATTTTGAGATTCACCAAAAGCTATTATTTTCTGTAGCTCTGTCTTCGCAATCTGGTCTGTATAAATAACTTCCCCCTTATGTACAACATATTGCCCATTAAAAGTAATATATGTATCAATTTCAAGTTCCTCTAGCAATTCTCGAATCATAAAAGGTGCACGCCCTGTTGCAATCGCTACTTCATGACCATTTTCACGCGCTTTTAAAAGAGCTTTCTTTGCAGAGTCGGGTAACTCTTTTTGCGAATTATATAACGTACCGTCTACATCAAAAAATAATAACTTTTTCATTGTTTTTCTTCCTCACTTTTTAATAGTCTATTTACAAATGAAAGAATATTCTGTATAATAAATTTAAGGAGTGATGACCTATGTTGAAACGTCTCAAAAAGAAGTTCTTGAAACAGTTAAAAGGCGTCCTCGGTAAAAAATTAATTGCCTAAAAAAATTTATAACATTCATGGCGTACCTCATTTCAAACTTTGAGGGTACGCCATTTTTTCCCTATTCCTTTCTTGTAAACCTTAAATATTTCTTCTCAATTTTAAAGGAAATTGATGGGCTTTTCTTTATTTTAAAGGACTCGCGTGATAAGATAAAGGAAATGCATTTTTTCTATTATAGAAGTGCAATAATTATGTTCGTAACTAAAGGAGAGTAACTATGATTTACAAAGTGTATTATCAAGAAAACATCAATGCCATTCCAGTTCGCGAAAACACAAAAACTCTTTATTTAGAGGCTGCTTCTGAACGTGAAGTTCGTCACTATTTAAAAGACCGTACTTATAACATCGAGCTTGTTCAATTATTAGAAGGTAACTACCTTGAGTATGAACAAGCAAGCCCTAATTTCATTGTGGAGAATGCTTAATTCTCATGAAATTCGTTAAGAATGATCAAACAGCTGTTTTCGCGCTCGGCGGACTGGGCGAAATCGGCAAAAACACATACGGAGTTCAATTCCAAGACGAAATTATTTTAATTGATGCTGGTATTAAATTTCCGGAAGATGACTTACTAGGCATTGACTACGTTATCCCAGATTATACTTATTTAGTACGCAATGTTGACAAAATAAAAGGGCTTTTCATTACACATGGTCATGAGGATCATATTGGTGGTATTCCTTATTTATTACGTCAAGTAAATGTACCTGTATATGGCGGGAAGTTAGCGCTAGGTCTACTTCGCAATAAATTAGATGAGCACGGCTTATTACGCACGACAAAGCTAATTGAATTTAAAGAAGAAGACATTATCAAATTTAGAAAAACATCTGTTAGCTTTTTCCGTACAACACACAGTATTCCTGACGCATTTGGCGTTGTTGTAAAAACACCACCAGGTAATATTGTCCATACTGGAGATTTTAAATTTGACTTTACACCAGTTGGCGAGCCAGCAAACTTAACAAAGATGGCTGAAATTGGTCGTGACGGTGTACTATGCCTACTTTCTGATAGTACAAACGCCGAAAAAACAGATTTCACAATGTCTGAGCGTACAGTCGGAAAAAGTATCGATGACATTTTCCGCAAAGTGGATGGTCGTATTATTTTTGCAACATTTGCATCAAATATTCACCGCTTACAACAAGCTACGGATGCAGCTGTAAAGTACGGACGTAAAGTAGCTGTATTTGGCCGCTCAATGGACAATGCCATTACAATCGGCCGTGAACTTGGTTATATTACTGCACCGAAAGAAACATTTGTTGATGTACAAAGCTTAAATCGCCTACCAGCAAATGAAGTGATGATCTTATGTACCGGCTCTCAAGGGGAACCTATGGCAGCTTTATCACGTATCGCAAATGGTACGCATCGTCAAATTCAAATCCAACCGGGTGATACTGTTATATTCTCATCTTCTCCTGTTCCAGGTAATACGATGAGCGTAAACAAAATTATCAACTTATTATTCCGCGCTGGTGCTGAAGTAATTCACGGTGCATTAAATAATATTCATACATCTGGTCATGGTTCTCAACAAGAACAAAAATTAATGCTTCGTTTAATGAAGCCTAAATTTTTCATGCCGATTCACGGTGAATACCGTATGTTAAAAATCCATACGGAACTTGCTGAAGCGTGTGAAATCCCAACTGAAAACTCATTCGTTATGGATAACGGTGAGGTATTAGCATTAAGTCCAAATGAGGCGCATGTTGCCGGTCGAATTCCTTCAGGTAATGTTTATATTGATGGCAATGGAATCGGGGATATCGGCAATATCGTATTACGCGACCGACGCATACTTTCAGAAGAAGGTTTAGTCATCGTTGTCGTAAGCGTCGATATGGCAAGAAATAAACTTGTGTCAGGTCCAGATATTATTTCTCGTGGATTTGTGTATATGCGTGAATCAGGTACGATGATTAATGAAGCGCAAAAAATGTTAAACAAACATTTAAATAGCAGCATCCAAGAGAAAGATACTGAATGGAATGACTTTAAAAACGAAATTACAGACGTTTTAGGACCATATTTATATGAAAAAACAAAACGTCGTCCAATGATCTTACCAATCATTATGGAAGTATAACTGCAAAGAGAAGGTGCACATATATTTGTGCACCTTCTCTTTTTTGTGCGTAAACGCAAAAAAGACATCAACACCGTCCCTCCTTGAACACGTTGATGTCTAGAATAAACATTAAATTACCTTTTGAACAAATCGATTGATATCCACATCGGCCCCAATAATAAGCAGTACATCCCCTACCTCAATACGTTCCGTTGCTGCAGGCGAAATCATAATTTCCTCCCCGCGCGTAATGCCAACAATATTGACACCATATTTCGCACGAATATCCAGTTCAATTAAAGAATTACCAGCAATTTTCTCACTCGCCTTAATTTCCATAATCGAGTGCTCACCAGAAAGCTCTAAATAATCTAACACACTGTTTGAAAGCATATTATTTGCAATACGAATGCCCATATCACGCTCAGGATGCACAACAAAATCTGCGCCAATTTTCCGTAACACTTTTTCATGATAATCATTTTGCGCTTTTACAGTAATTTGTGGAACGCCTAGTTCTTTTAATATTAATGTCGTCAATATACTTGCTTGAATATTTTCACCGATTGCTACAATCACGTGTTCAAAATTCCAAATGCCTAAAGACTTAATGACCGATTCTTCCGTCGTATCCGCCACCACTGCCTGCGTCGCAATTTGTGCAAATTCATTTACGCGTTCGCTATCAGTATCAATCGCCATCACATTTGCACCTTGTTTGACAAGTTCTCTTACAATACTTCCTCCGAATCGACCTAAGCCGATAACAACAAATTCTTTTTTCATCGGTTCTCCTCCGTGCAAATTCAATTGTCCATATTTTATCGTAAAAATTGGTTTCTCGCCATTAATAATGTCGCATCATTCACTTTTCTCATAAATTGTGAAGTTGACTTTATAGGATTCGATTAATTTTTTGTTCTAATTGCTTTGTTGACATGACCCCTGCTTTATAAAACCGAAGCAACCCTTCTTGGTCAAATAAATAAAATGCAGGCACCATTCGATTTTGAAACGCATCTGATATTTTTAATTGACTGTCCACAAATACCGGAAATGGCAGCGCGAGATTTTCCACCTTAGCTTTTATTGGAGCCACCTCTTTATCCTTTTTATCTCTCGGCATATGGACAGTTAAAATTTGGATCTTATTTTGAAAAATCTGCTTTAACTCATTTAATTTCAGCAATGACGGCTCACATTGATTACAGCTAATGGACCAAAAATAAATGAGTACGAGCTTCCCGTTCTTTTGTCGATCAAACTTGCGCTCATTTAAGATTACCTCTGCACCTTCAAGTGGAGGCATTGGATTACGTATTTTCATATTTCCCTCCTTACCATTAGAATATGTCTCTTTTTTTCTTTCGTCACCTCAATCTTCATTTCATTTTAAACATTTACATTTTAATCAAGTCCGACCTTGATTTGGTCGGCTTTTCACGATTTCATCAGTAGTCGTGAAATTGTTTGTCTTTCTAGAAAATTCCCCTTGAAAATCTGCTAACATTATGTATAATTATAATTGTTTTCGTAAACTTAAAGTTTTGTTAAAGTAAACTTCTGTACTTAGAGTTTAACATAAGTAAACTTGGAGAGGAGCTTGACCGTATGCAAATTGGAACGAAAATCAAGTCACTTCGATTAACAAAGGGCTTGACCCAGGAGGAACTTGGAGAACGCACCGATTTAACGAAAGGCTATATATCACAACTAGAACGCGATTTAAACTCTCCATCAATTGAAACTTTATTCAATTTATTAGAAGTTCTCGGGTGTTCGCCACGAGACTTTTTTGATGATGAGCAAGAAAATGAAAAAATTGTTTTTACAAAAGATGATCAAACAAGCTTTATTGACCACGACAAAAAATATGAAATCGAATGGTTAATTCCAACTTCCAATGAAAAAGAAATGGAGCCTGTCTTCATTACACTTCAAAAGGATGCTGAATTTAAAACATTCGAACCTTCTTTAGCGGAAACTTTTATTTACGTTTTAAACGGTCGCATTCGAGTTGTCATCGGCAATGCTGAATATATCGCAAGTGAAGGAAATGCTGTCTACTATGAAGCTACCTCAAATCATCAAATTTTTAATGCACATAATGGTATGACGAAGCTACTATTAGTTGCAACTCAATCTTATTTATAATTTAGGAGGCACATGCAATGGATAACGCGATTATTCGCTTTGAAAATGTCACAAAATCATTCGACGATGGGACAGTCGTATTAAAAAATATTAACTTCGAATTAGAGAGAGGTAAATTCTATACATTACTCGGTCCATCTGGCTGTGGTAAAACAACCATTTTACGTATTATTGCCGGCTTTACAGAGGCTTCAACTGGCGATGTTTATTTTGATGGAAAACGTATTAATAATATCCCTGCAAATGAACGCCAAGTAAATACCGTATTTCAGGATTATGCATTATTCCCCCATTTAAACGTTTTCGAAAATGTGGCATTTGGTTTACGTATTAAAAAAGTAAAAGAAGCAGAAGTTCGTGAGCGCGTTCAAGAAGCGTTAAAATTCGTCAACTTAGCCGGTTATGGTAATCGTGAAATTCAAGAAATGTCAGGTGGTCAACGTCAACGTGTTGCGATTGCTCGTGCCATTGTCAATGATCCGGAAGTGATTTTATTAGATGAGCCATTATCGGCACTAGACTTAAAATTACGTACAGAAATGCAATATGAACTACGCGAATTGCAACAACGTCTTGGTAAAACTTTTGTATTCGTTACACATGACCAAGAAGAAGCACTTGCGATGAGTGATGAAATTTTTGTTTTATCACATGGAGAAATTAAACAATCAGGTACACCAGTAGATATTTATGATGAGCCGATTAACCGCTTCGTGGCAGATTTCATCGGAGAATCGAATATCGTTGTTGGTACGATGATTGAAGACTATAAAGTACAATTTGCGGGCAACGTATTTGAATGTGTCGACGGCGGTATGAAACCAAACGAGAAAATCGATATTGTCATCCGACCAGAAGATTTAGAAATTACAACACCGGATAAAGGGAAATTAATTGTAACGGTTGATACGCAATTATTCCGCGGGGTGCATTATGAGCTTTCAACTTACGATAAAGACGGCAATGAATGGCTCGTACACTCTTTGAAAAAAGCAGAAGTTGGTGCAGAAATCGGTTTGGACTTTGATCCAGAAGCGATTCATGTCATGCGTTTAAATGAAACAGAGGAAGATTTCGACAAGCGTCTTGAAGCTTATGGGGATGAAGAGCATGAATAGTAAAGCAGCTAAAACCCCATTAATCCCCTATTTATTTTGGATACTTTTATTCGTTATCGCGCCAATCGCTTTAATTTTATATTATTCGCTACTTGATTTAAACGGCAATTTTACATTAGCCAACTATGCAAAATTCTTTACACCCATTTATTTAAAAATGACATTTAGTAGCTTTTGGTATGCATTTTTAATTACATTATTCACATTAATTTTTGCTTATCCAACAGCTTATTTACTAACAAAAACAAAACATAAGAAACTTTGGTTGATGCTTATTATTATCCCTTCTTGGATTAACCTATTATTAAAAACGTACGCATTCATTGGCATTTTCGGTCTTTATGGTCCGATTAATGCATTGATTGAAGTATTTGGCTTTAATCCTAAACAAATTTTATTTACGGATTTTAGTTTCGTTTTCGTAGCGGTTTATATTTTCATTCCGTTTATGATTATTCCGATCTTTAACTCATTGGATAAAATGAATCCATCCTTAGTATTTGCGGCTCGTGATTTAGGCGCATCGGCATGGACGACTTTCCGACGCGTTGTATTCCCTCTTACAATTGATGGTGTAAAAGCAGGTATTCAAGTCACATTTATTCCTGCATTATCATTATTCATGATTACACGATTAATTGCTGGGAACCAAGTCATCACACTTGGTACAGCGATTGAGCAGCAATTCCTTGTTTCACAAAACTGGGGCATGGGTTCGACAATTGCGGTATTCTTAATCGTATTCATGGCATTAACAATGCTTGTTACGAAACAAAACTCTAAAGGAGGACGCGCATAATGAAAAAATTATCCGCTACTTCAAAGGCGTATTTAGTTTTTGTCTTTGCCGTGCTTTATGCGCCTATTCTCTATTTAATTTTTTACTCATTTAATAGCGGCGGCAACATGAACAATTTCGAATCATTTACACTTGAGCATTACCAAGCTGTATTTGATGATTCTCGTCTCATTGTTATTTTAATTAATACCGTGATCGTTGCCTTATTATCTGGTTTAATTGCAACGATTATCGGTACACTTGGTGCAATTGGTATTGTTTCAATTAAAGATAAAAAAATGCGCAACACACTCCTTTCATTAAACAATGTTTTAATCGTTTCACCAGACGTAGTGATTGGTGCCAGCTTCTTAATTTTATTCACAATGATCGGTGTTAAATTAGGTTTTGCTTCGGTACTTGTATCACATGTTGCTTTCAGTGTTCCGATTGTTGTTTTAATGGTTTTACCGAAGTTACTTGAAATGAACACATCATTAATCGATGCAGCGCGTGATTTAGGTGCAACAAAAAGAGATATATTAACCCGTGTCATTTTACCGTATATTTCACCTGGTATTTTCGCAGGTTTCTTTATGGCTTTGACGTATTCACTCGATGATTTTGCTGTTACATTTTTCGTTACCGGCAATGGATTTAGCACATTATCGGTAGAAATTTACTCGATGGCACGCGCAGGAATTTCATTAACGGTCAATGCCATTTCAGGATTAGTATTTGCGATTACTGTACTCGTTGTCATCGGCTATTACTTCATTAATCAAAAGGCAAAATCAGCAACTTCGGAGGGACAACGATGAGAGATTTATTACAAGCGACGATTGCTATTGTCATTGTTTGTGGTCTGCTATTTGTCGCTGCTGGTCAAATGCAATCAAAAGGCAGTACAGGCAGCAAAGATACACTAACTGTTTTCAACTGGGGCGAATTTATTGACACAGATTTAATCAAAAAGTTTGAACAAGAAACAGGTATTAATGTTATTTATGAAACATTCGATTCTAATGAAGCGATGTTAACAAAAGTTCAGCAAGGCGGCTCAGCTTATGATATTGCCGTGCCATCTGAATATACAGTGGAATCAATGAGAGAAGATAATTTACTTATTCCTCTAGATCACACATTAATTCCAAACCTGAAAAATATTAATGATGACTTTTTAAATTTACCATTTGATCCGAATAATGAATTTTCGATTCCTTATTTTTGGGGGACAGTTGGAATTGTATATAACCCCAACTTAATCGAGGACCATTTAACATTCGAAACTTGGGATGATTTATGGGATGAGTCGTTAAAGCGAAAAGTCTTTTTAGTAGACGGCTCACGTGAAGTCATCGGTATGGGATTAAATACAATTGGTGAATCATTAAATGTGAAAGACGATAAAGTTTTACGTCAAGCAACGGACAAATTAATGACATTGTCACCGAACGTTAAGGCGATCATTGGTGATGAAATTACACCGTTGATGATTAATAACGAAGCGGCTGTTGCACTAACATGGGCAGGGCAAGCAGCAGATATGATGGCTGAAAATGAAGAACTTAACTACGCGGTTCCAGAAGAAGGCTCTAACTTATTTTTTGATAATATGGTCATTCCGAAAACATCTAAAAATATAGAAGGTGCACATAAATTTATTAACTTCATGTTAGATCAAGAAAATGCCGCTCAAAATGCTGACTATGTCGGCTATTCGACACCTAATGAAGCGGCATGGGACATTATGGACCCAGAAGTCATCGCAGACGAACGCTTTTATCCTAGTCACGAATTACGCGAGAAGCTTGAAGTATACGAGAATCTTGGTCTTACTTGGTTAGGAAAATACAACGAATACTTCTTAGAATTTAAAATGAATTTGAATTAATGTGAGCAGCTATCCTTGAGCATAAGGATAGTTGCTTTTTTTCTTCAGAAATATTCAGAAATTCTTAAGAAATTGCTTCACTTTCTATTAAGTTTTTATCGGTATACTAAAGAAATAGAAAAGCGCCATTCGGGAATAAGAATCAAAAAAATTGACCAAACTTTTGTGGAATTGGCTAAAATCAATTACGCCTCGGCGTAATTGCGTCCAGATTTTTTCGAGCTCGCTCGAAAAACTTCCCTTAAAAATCTGTGACATCCGCCGGGGCTTAATTTAATTCAGCCTGGGTTTGAACCCCCACTGAATAGAATTGCCCTTTTAGAATTCATTCCCGACTTATAGGAATTGAGGAATTCTGCTGAATTAAAGTAAACGGAAAATGAGGCAATGAAATGAAAAAATGGATCATACTTTTATTAATACTTGCTATCGGGTTTTGGGGATTCGATGCGAGTCGCTCTACTTCTACTACCGATAAACATCCCCAGCAAAATTTGCACATCTATCATGGGGATTTACGATTAATTAATAACCAATTTGCAGTGGACGAAACAACCATTCCAAATGATATAAAACTGGCAACAGAAGTCGTTCAATATGCTGAAATTTCCGACGCTACTACGGAAATTTCCAAACGCCTTGCCCAACATTTAAACGCAATGTTAAAGGACGCACATGAAGAAGGCATTACGAACTTCGCCATCAATAGTGGGTTCCGCGATTTTCACACGCAACAAAGTGTATTCGATCAATTCGGCGGCAATGTTGCGCTACCAGCTGGCTATAGCGAGCATAATTCTGGGCTTGCTGTCGATATTGGTTCAACAAGCGGTCCGATGGGTGTATCCGATGAAGGTAAATGGCTCGCTCAAAATGCTTGGCGTTACGGATTTATTTTGCGCTATCCTGAAGGAAAGACAGATATAACAGGCATTGCTTTTGAACCTTGGCATTTCCGTTATGTCGGATTGCCGCACAGTGAAGTTATGTTTACAGAACAATGGGTGCTTGAGGAATATATTGCTTACTTACAATCAAATGGCTTTTATAAAACAACAAATGGCACAATGATTTCATATTATCCATCCATTGAAGATGCACAGGAAGCTGTGAAAAATTTAAGCGACTACGAGCTCTCTGGGGATAATCAGCAAGGTATTATTATTACAAAGTAATTTATATTAGCTACCGCACAAAGTTATATCATATAACTTGTGCAGTAGTTTTTTTGTTTACCTTACTTCCTAGGAGCATTTATCTTCTGTAACCTGTTGTGAACTTCAAAGAAAAGGTGATTTTTATCACGAATACAGGTACAATATGAATATTAATCAATATACATTTCAGAAATCGAAATATTTTGATAGAAGGGTAGGCTCTAGATGGAACAAAAATCAAATAAAATTGTACTCTATTTATTAATGTTTAATATGTTTATTACGATGGGCGGGATCGGCATCATTATTCCCGTCATGCCTGCCTATTTACACGTTTTTGGCGTAGGTGGTCAAGTGCTCGGATTTTTAGTTGCTGGATTTGCACTGGCACAATTTTTACTTTCACCTGTGGCAGGCGATTTATCAGACCGCCACGGACGAAAAATCTTTATTATTTCAGGACTCGTTGTGTATGGTTTCTCCCAACTATTATTCGGTTTCGCAACCGAAGTATGGGTATTATTTTTAGCTCGCTTCTTAAGTGGTGCAGGCGCTGCTTTCATAATGCCTCCAATTATGGCATTCGTTGCAGATATCACAACCTTTGAAGAACGCGGAAAGGGAATGGGCATGATCGGCGCTTCTATGTCTCTTGGATTTATGATTGGACCTGGAGTCGGTGGTTTATTAGGAAATATCAATTTAACTTTCCCATTTTATTTAGCTGGTACGGTGGCGTTTGCAGCAGCCATTTTATCTGCCATTTATTTACCAAACATTAAAAGTACCGTCGCGAATAAGGCCCCACGTGAAAATCTCGTCAAACAACTAGCACGTTCATTCAAAACGTCTTATTTTGTATTTTTACTCGTAGTCTTTACATTTAGCTTTGGTATCGCTAATTTCCAAACGACGCTCTCTCTTTATTTAGATAAGGTGTTTAACTATACACCTACTGATATCGCGATTATTTTAACGGTTGGCGGATTTGCCGGCGTTATTTTACAAATGTATGTCATCAATATTTTGTTCAAACGTTTTGGAGAAATGAAAGTCATTTTAGTTAATTTATTACTGGCTGCAATTACAATGTTACTGATTATTTTCGTAAATGGTTTCTTTATCATTCTAACCGTAGCTACATTGTTCTCGATTGCAACAACATTTATTCGACCAGCCGTTAATACACTTATTTCAAAAATGGCGGGTACTGAACAAGGTTTTGCTGCTGGGATGAACAATGCATATATGAGCTTAGGAAATATGTTCGGTCCAGCACTTGCAGGTATTTTATTCGAATGGAATTCAGAAGCTCCTTATTATTTAGGCTTCGTTATTTTAGTCGGTTGCTTCATACTCGCTTTTATGTGGACTTCCAAAAAAGCACCGCACTTAATGAAAGCATCATAAACAAATTAAGCTGTCCCCAGTGCAAATGAACACTAGGGACAGCTTTTATTAATGAGTTGCTCTTAATTTTTTTATCGCAATGGCTAAACTTAATAACCCGATTCCACTATAGCCAATCACATAAATCCATACAGGGCTAAGTTCAATTTTCGTCGTTTCACTAATTCCAAGTGCAATGTCTGGAGAAATGACACTGAGCGCTACGGCAAATGGATTTAAGCTAATCCATACATACGAAATGGCCAATAATCCACTTTCTAAACCATTCACTACACCTACTAAAAAGAATAGAAACGTAAAGAAAGCGAAGAAAATTGCTACCCCATAAGTAGTGATCATGGAAACAATCGTCTTTTTAGTAATCGTCGAAAACATAATTCCGACGCTTCCCAATGCAAAAACCGTTAAAATAAAGAGCAAGAATACCGCTACTACCATGCTTGGAGAGACGCCACCAAAAAGAAATACGATGCTGTATAACGGTAACGTCGCCAGTAAAATAACGAGTAAAAAGGCTAATGATGCCATTAATTTACCAATAATAATTTGTGCTGATGTTTGCGTCGTCGTCAATAAAATATTTAATGTTTGCTTTTCTCTTTCGGTACTTATGGCTCCCGCCGTTAACGCTGGGGCAATAAATAAAATAAGCCCCATTTGTAAAACGGTTAAACAAGCAAATAATAAAAAGCTTTCCGATGGCTGAAAAAATCCACTTGCTGTATAGCCCGTCATCAAATTAAAAAAGGCAACGATGAATAATGTTAACGCGATTAAATAAAAAGCAATACTGGAAAAGCTTTTGGCATTGCGAAAGCGTAGTTTTAACTCCTTCAACAATACTGGATTAAACGGTTTTTGATTCATGCTTTGCTACCTCCTCGGTAATGACCATAAAGACATCTTCCAAGTTTTTATCTTCTACTTCAAATGCCGTCACTTGAATCCCCGCATCAATGGCTGCCTTTAATAAGTTCGCCTGCATCACATCATCCCCATTAAATACAAAAGTTACGCTATTTTCAAAATCATTTTTTTCTATATGCTCCACTTGCTGCTGTAAGAAAAATTGCTGTGCAACGTTTACATCTCCTAGCACTTTTACCGTTATAAACTTATCCCCTTGTAGCTGTGCTTGAATTTCAAGTATATTGCCACTTGCAATTAATTTTCCGCTATCCAATACCCCAATTTCATCACAAATTTCTGCGAGCTCAGGCAAAATATGTGAGGATATAAGAATCGTTTTTCCAAGTCCTTTTAAATCCTTTAAAATATCACGCATTTCTACCCGTGCACGTGGATCTAATCCAGAAGCAGGTTCATCTAAAATTAAAATGTCTGGGTCATGCATTAACGTTCGCGCTAAACATAAACGTTGCTTCATCCCTCTTGATAAGTCATCTACATATTGATCGCGTTTATCAGTAAGGCGAACGAGCGCTAATAGATCCGTAATTTTTTGCTGGCGTAACATTGCAGGCATTCCATAAGCCGCCCCGTAAAAGTCTAAATATTCCTCGGCTTTTAATTGGTCATACACACCAAAAAAGTCTGGCATGTAACCAATTTGGGCACGTACTTCATGCGGATTTTGCACAACGCTTTTTCCGTTTACTAAAATGTCGCCAGAAGTTGGGCTTAGTAACGTTGCAAGAATTGAAAAAGCCGTTGATTTCCCCGCACCATTTGCTCCAACAAAACCAAAGATCGTTCCTCTTTTAATCGTTAAGGACAATTCATTTAGTGCTTTTAATTGCCCATAGTTTTTTGTCAGTTGCTGAAATTCAATCATTGTTGTCGCCCTCCTTTCAGCGTGATTTCAGGCAAGTTTAGTAGTTCCAAATTGCCCCCTTCGCTAACTTCCCATTGAACAATTATTTCTCCATCATTTAAATAGGACTGGACATTTTCTGTTGAAAAGTTTGTATTTACTGGCTCGAACTGCTCCGTTTCCACATTATATATAGTTGCACGCATTATTGGATGTTCCGTTTTATAGTGCAAACTTGACCAATCCATTGCCATATTTTGAATTGGCAATGATAGACGATATGACACATCATACGTACCCGGAGCTAAATAAACATCTTGCATAGATGAGTTGAATTGTTCCTTTATCCCACCGTAAAGTGTTTCTGAATAGCTCATGTTAAAAGCTTCATTCGTTAACGTAATTTCATCCGACAGATTTGTGAATACATCATGAATCGGCTGAACAATTAATACGTTTGAAGTAACTTGTGCCTTTTGCGATAATATAGCGCCGAGTGGTACATTATTTGCACTTGCAATAATAGCAGGTGCATCCTCTGTTGAAAGGGTCGAATAGGCGAGAGCATTCAGTCGGTCTTTCCACACTTTATCGATTGTTTCTGGCGTTGGTGCAGTGTAGTCCATTATTGGCTGCGCTACTGGTAATAATAGCGTTGTCGGGACTTTTTCTTCAATCTTTCGCTTTTCACCCTGTTTTAAATTTCCAATAGAAATAAAATTCGTCCCCGTCCAAAGCTGTACATCTGTTACATCTATCTGTAATTCATTCGTAATGGTCCCAGTCAAAATCCCGTTATCGTTCGTCATATTTAGCTTAAATTGCCCTACTTCAATCGGGCCTTTTCCTACAATCGTTTCAACATCCCAATACGCAACATTTTTCATAACAAACTCATTTTGCTTCACATAACTCCATTGCCCTTTTTGGAAATCCGTCCGATTCGACATTCGACTATTGTAAGCAGTGGCCTCAATACCATTTGCTAATTCAAACGTATAATCTCCTCGTTTATTTGTTAGCAAAGATTGTGTGAAATACTGTTGGTCTATCTCATTTCCTATTTTAATTACCGCGCTTTGCTGAATTTGAGGTTGGGCAAGGCGATCTCGCGCACCTACTAGGAATAGCATGATTGAAAACACAAAGGAAATGGTCGGTATAATCCACCATGCATGCTCTCTTTTATCTTTTCGTTTGAGTAAAAAATAGATAACTGGACTTATTATTAAAATATAAAGCGCAAACACACTAATAATAATCCACGTCGAAAATTGAAAGGCTGGGAATAGCTCATTCACTGGGACAACTTGATTTACTATTTCATCGTCAATCGAGGATTTGTACATTTCTTTATTTTGGAAGTCGATTAATTTGGCAAATAAGTTTGCAAAGCCGTCTATTTCGATTAAAGTTGAATCCGTCAATGAGAATGCTGTTTGAATAAGCATACCGCTTCCGACCTTTTGTTTAGCCGCAATCAGTTGACCATTTACCTCAATCGCTTGAGCTTTCGGCATCAATTCACTCGTTCGAATTGACATTGGATTTGTAAATTTACCCTCGCCCGTAAAATCTGTTAATTGTGTTGGGCTAATTTCGGAAGTTCCCCCTGTTGCTTGCAAAGCTGCATAAGAAGCGAGTGGTGTAAAAGTGACATCCTCTTGTACAACAAGCTGTCCTCCCTGTTTCATCCATTCAATTAAAATATCAAATTGGTCCTGCTCTATCATTTTCAGTGGATCTGTCAAAACAATCGTATTTATAAAGTCTATGGAACGAATATCAGTGACCAAGTCCGCCGTCATCAATGGATAGGTTTCTACTTCCAATAATCTTCCTTTTTCAATCGTCCGCAATTTTTGCAATGCTTGTGCTACTTGTGGATAGCTAAAAACGCCGACAACATGTGTCTCATACTCGAATAAATTTGGCTTTCTATTTTCAAATTGAAAATGCTCCACCTTTTTCCCATTTTCAACACTACCTTCATACAACTGAACAAATCGCTTTTCATTATCCGAGTAGAGTTCATACGGATAGCTTCCCATATAAAACTGTTTTATTAGCTTTTCATGTGGCGCAAGCTTTAATGAGATGACTTGCCCTGTTTGCAGCATATAATTAGCTGGATATGTCGTGACAAGCTCCCCTTCAAATGGTGTTTCATCATTTTGAAGTGTCAATGTGACAGCAATCGGTCGATCAAATTTCCCTTGTCCTTGCAAACCATATTCAGCTGTAATTGAAACTTCGGCCGCTGCATTTACGGACGGAATTAGGCAAATTAATAGGATAATACAGGTCATCATTTTCTTCATACAAACCCACCTCTCTCTTTCATTGTACGAAATTTGCAATGTAAAGTTCCAGAATAATCAAAAATTTAAAATGACATTAATCTATTTTTCCCTCTAAAAAAAGTTACCCGTTTAACAACATTCGCTAAACAGATAACTTTTATTTTTTTATATAATAGTTTATTACTAAGATTCGCCATTAGAATAATCATATAAGCATCTTGCGTGGTCTTGCACAACATCGACAAAAGCCTCGACTTGACGCAATTCAAAGGACGAGTCATAGCCAATGAGCCATGTATCACGTGTAAGCCCATGGTCCTTTTCTGAATTCGTTAATGGAATTCTATTGACCTTTTCTTCTCCGTTTAGTGTAATAGATGGCAAAATGGCATAGCCTATTCCGTTAACAGCCATTTGTTTGCACGTTTCGATTTGGTCGACAATAATCTGATGCTTCGGATTGTGATTAAAATGTCGCTGCCACCACTGCTGAATTTCTTGATAATAATCGGAATCACTTTTAAATTGGATGAACGGGCGATCTGACGTCAGTATATCTTCTATATCCGCTAATTCCTTATCCACTAAATACATCATATCGCGGAATAAATGAATTTTTTTACCTTTCCAATCGACTTGACCGCGGACAATTCCAACATGTGCCTCTCCTTCATAGAGTGCCTTCACAATTTCAGAACTCCAGCCCGTCATTAATGAAATTTTGGCATCAGGATATTTCGTCACAAAATCCTTCAACACTTTTGGCAGCCAGTTTTGTCCAACAATCGATGCACAAGCAATTTTCAATGTCCCATGAACCTTTGAATTGAGTGCTTGAATCGTTTCAAATACTTCCTCTTGCTTTACAATGATTTCATTTGAGTATTGGATGACTAGTTCTCCCGCTGGTGTCGGGGTTAATCCCTTTTGCGAGCGTATAAATAGCTGTGCCCCCCAGTCCTTCTCAATCGATTGTAAACGCTGCGATAAAGCCGGCTGTGTCAAAAATAATCGCTCTGCCGCTTTTCGCATATTTCTTTCCTCGGCTAAAATTTTTAAAATTTCTGCCTCTGTTACAGTCATCACGGTTCCTCCAATGCATGTCATACTTGTCGTTAAAAAATCGACAAAATCCCTTATTGGATTTTGCCGACTCTTACTATCTATGCATTATGCTGATAAATATATTTTTTTAATTGTTTCAAAATAATTCGTCGCGTCATAATTCCAACAAATGTGCCATCCTCATCCACAACACATAAAAAGGCATGGTTAATGACTAAATCAAGTGCACGCTGAAATGTATCTGACAACTTTAAATACGTAACCTTTGGATCCATTACCTCATCTACTCGAATATCTGATAATTTTTCATATTCAATTCGCTCTAAACCTAAAATGGCTTCTGTTATCATCTTTGTGCTTAATAAACCTTGTAATCGGTATTTCATATCCAAAACAGGAATGGAAGAATAGCCTGTTTTCGTTAGCACAAGTAAGGCATGCTCTGCACTATTTCCACTTTGTACATGTGCTACTTTTTCAGAAGAAATAATAAATTCACTAATAGGCATATCTAATAAAGCTCTGTTGTTAATTGAAATCATGATCTTCTACTCCTTTATGCCGCTTATAACGGGCAGTAAACACTAAGTAAGCTAAGGGATCATCGTCGACAAATTTCCCTAGAAAATACTGCGACTTTTAAAAATCAAATCAATTATGCGGTTGGATTCGGCTTTGTGCTTTAACTTACATGATATAGGTCAGTTAGCTGTTGTCACAAAGACGTAAGGTACTCAAAAAATTTCATACCGAATCCGTAATGCTCGCTAAAAAATGACACAGCATCTATTTGCTTACTTCTATCATAACATAATTGCCAATTTTTTGACCATGAATGCTGCCTAGTGTTTTAAAAAGATGAGTAAGGTACTAAGTCATACCAGACACGCTAAAATAAAAACGCAACAAAACGAAAAGAAATTCTCGTCTTGTTACGTATGCTTTACCAACCTTTTGCCCAATAATAAAAGATAATGGACCCTGTAAATAAACCAAAAATGATGTAAGACAAAATAATTGGATTCAATAAAAATGGATGCTCCATAATTGGCTCTGGAATATCCGAATCTCTTTCTTGGCCATCTTTTTCAATACCATGTCCCACTCGTACAGTAAGCCAGTAACCTACTATACATAGAATGACACATACAAAAATCGTTGGGTATAACCACATACCTATCGAAACCGCCCCCTTTTGCAGTACAACTAGTATGTGGCATTCCCGCTATTATTATTCCTTAGTCAATTAATTGATTCTTAAAATGGGAATTGATTTAACCAGGATCCGCCATCAAGCGTGATGCACTCTCCATTTAAGTAACTGGCCTTATCTGAAAGCATAAACGTGGCTAAATCCGCAATCTCTTCTGGTGTTCCTAAACGACGTAATGGTACCGAATTAATTGTGCGCTTTGCTTGTTCTTCAGACTCCCATAATTTATCTGCGCCACCTGTTCGCTCGATTGGTCCTGGAGCAATGGCATTTGCACGAATTCCATATTGACCGCCCCACTCTACAGCAAGTGATCGCGTAATGGACAGCACCCCTGCTTTTGCAGCAGCAGAATGAATAACTCCAGCTCCTGCCCCCCATGCATACGTGGCAACCATATTTAATAGAGATCCTTTAATCCCATTCTCGATCCAGTAACGCCCCACAGCTGACGAACAATAAAAAGTGCCATTTAATACAATATCAATAACTGCTTTCCATCCATTTGGAGATAACTTTTCTGCATGTACTAAAAAATTCCCAGCAGCATTATTCACTAAACTATCTACTCGTCCAAATTTCCCAACCGCAAAATCAACCATTGCCTGTGCTTGGTCTGGATCACGTACATCCATTTGGAATGTTTCAATCGTTGAACCACTTTCTAGAATTTCCTGCTTAGCATTGGCTAAACGATCTAGATCACGACCTGTAATAACAACATTTGCACCTTCTTTTACAAATTGTTTTGCCATACCAAGACCCATCCCACTTGATCCACCCGTAATAATAATCGTCTTATTTTGTAACATCATAGAAAATCCCCCATCTCTCCTAAAATGAACACTCATTCATTATCTTATTTTACTATAAAACTCAAAAAATACCTACAGTTTTCTGAAAATTTATATTATTAATTACAGTTCGGTATTTTTCAAGCTTCCAACAAATAAATCCATCATTAGAAAGCAGATTAATTTAGAGGGAGGTGTACACTTATGAAAATTATAAATGCTATCATAGGATTTATTATTATTTTTATAGGTTGCTTTTTTATGACAATTTCAATTGAACATGAAGCATTCCAAACACTACTGTACAAGTTTTTAGGCGCATTTATATTAATTGGTGGACTTCATTATCTTAAAAAAGTTTCTAATTTTAGAAAACAGAATTAGTTCAAAAAAGAAGCGTGTGCCAACAATAAATTGGCAACACGCTTTTTTAGTGGTATCGTTTTATTCCTCTACAATCGTCCCTAAAGATTCGATTAAAAATATTTCTTGGCTATTAATGCGTGTATCACTATTATGGTCCTCTTTATAATGATATTTCCCATTAGAATCTTGAATTCGCGCTTTTTGATTGTCCTCTAATTGCGCTTCCATAATGCCCATAATCCGTTTTTTAATGTCTGGAGAATAGATTGGGAATAAAATTTCCACACGTTTAATCATATTGCGTGTCATCATATCTGCTGACGATAAAAACAATTTATTTTCGCCATTATGATGGAACCAGAAAATACGCGAGTGCTCTAGAAAACGTCCAACGATACTCGTCACTGTTATATTTTCACTAATTCCCGAAACTCCGGGACGAATGCAGCAAATCCCTCGAATAATTAATTCAATTTGTACACCTTCTATTGATGCCTCATATAGCTTCATCATTAAATCCTTGTCCGTTAAAGAATTCATTTTCGCGCGAATAAAGCCATTGCCATACTTTTTATGCATCTCAATTTCTTCATCAATTAATTGAATGAATTCATCACGAATATCAAATGGCGCGACAACGATATGATGGAATTTTGGTTTTTCTGTATAGCCACTTAAATAATTGAAGAAGTTCGTCGCATCAATACCAAATTCCTTATTCGAAGTAATGATCCCCATATCGGTATAAATCTTAGCCGTTGCATCATTGTAATTCCCCGTACCTAGATGCACAAAGCGTTCAATTTTTCCGTGACGACGGCGTACAACTAATGTTATTTTAGAGTGGGTTTTCAAATTATTCATACCATAAATGACTAAACAACCCGCTTGTTCCAATTGTTTTGCCCAGTGCACATTATTCTCTTCATCAAAACGTGCTTTCAATTCTACTAATACCGTTACTTGCTTGCCATTTTCAGCGGCTTGCTTTAATGCCTGGATAATCGGTGAATTTCCGCTAACACGATACAATGTTTGCTTAATCGCTAACACACTTGGATCCTCCGCCGCCTCCGCAATAAAATCGACAATCGGTACAAAGGATTCAAATGGATGATGGAAAAAAATATCTTGGATTAATGTTTTCTCGAAAATATTTTCATCCGATTGTAAGTCCTGTGGTGGTTGTGGGATAAAACTTTCATATTCTAAATGCTCTCGACCAACTGAAATCGCTTTAACAAACCCAAACATAGCGGTTAAATCAAGTGGACCATCAATTTTAAAGACATCCGATTCCTCAATTTCAAATTCATCTAATAAATATTCTAAAACGTCATCATTCATCTCACCATCACGAACTTCTAAGCGCGAACCAACGCCCCATTTACGCTTCTTTAACTCTTTTTCAATTTCAACGAGTAAATCTTGTGCACCTTCCTCGTGAATTGTTAAATCTGCATTACGCGTTAATCGGAATGCCTGCGTCGATTTCACTTTATACCCAAAAAATAAGTGATTCACATTATTTGAAATCACATCTTCTAGCAAAACATACACCGTTTCGTTATTTTGAGAAGGCACTTTAATAAAACGCTCTAACACCGATGGCACTTGTACAATTGCCACTTTATCCATACCTTCATTATCTATGCCGTTATTTTCTAGCATGACAAGTAAATTTAATGTACGCCCTATTAGTGTCGGGAATGGACGATAGGCGTCGACTGCTACTGGTGTTAATACCGGGAATATTGTTTCCTCAAATAATTCATTAATATAATTTTTTTGTTCTGGTGTTAATAGTTTTAAATCGCGCACATGCACATTTTCCTGTGGTAGTAAATCATCCACTAAATGTCGATAAACTTCGGTTTGGCGACGTACTAAAGCCTGTGTTCGCTCCGCAATTTTCGCTAGCTGCTCTTTCGGGGTTAAGCCTGATTTGTTTTCAGCTTTATGGAAGTTGGCACGAATTTGGTCTTGTAATCCCGCCACACGAACCATAAAAAATTCATCTAAATTGGAACTAAAAATCGCTAAAAACTTTAAGCGCTCTAATAGCGGATTATTTATATCTTCTGCTTCTTCTAATACGCGTTCATTAAACGCTAACCAACTTAGCTCGCGATTGTTATAATATTGTGGTTTAGCGATTTCTTCTAATAATCGTACTTTCGCTTCTTCATCGTTTGTTTGGAAATTTGGGTTCGAAACACGCTCTTCATCTACATTAGCCATCATACTATTTCCGCCCTTCTTCATTGAATACTAGTTGCACTGTTTTTTTAAATATGCGCTCAATATGCTTTTTTTGTTTTTCAGCTTGCGCAGATTCTGCAATCGCCCGTTCACTCGTTGAAATAACCAACTGTATATGATCTTCTACTTTTTCCATTGCTACATTTTTTACAACATTTCGTTTCGTCATATTTAATGCATACACAAACTTGAGCATCGCGCCAAAATCCCGCAATTTTTTTAAATCATCCTTTGAAATCCACGTTTCAAAAGGCTGTGCAAAACGTTGGAAATAATCGCGATTTTTATAGGAAGCGACTAATGCCAATTTCACTCGCTCTACATGTGATAGTCCATCAATGGATTGATTCGAAATTAAATAAAACGTATGCTGACTGGAAGAATCTAGTTCAATATATTCGCCAATGGCATACACACGCGCAGCCCTTCTCAATAGCTGTAAATCATCTTCCTCATAATTGAGTAAATTGCTTTGACAGCATTCCTTATAAAATTGCGTCACTAACTGAACAAGTGTTTTTATTTCCTTTTCAGAACGATTATAGGTCAATGCTAGTCGCCTTGCATTTTCATCAAATACATTATTTTTATCGTAAGCTTGTGGATTTCCCTGTAAAACACGACTAATGATAAGCCCTTCCCGTAATCCTTTTTTACTAATTTGGAAGTCATTTGTATGTACAACCGTCATTAGTGCAATAAAAACTTCTAATGCAAGGACAATGCTATCTGCCCGGTCCGAAGATAAACCGTCTAATTGCTTCAACTCTTCAAAGTTAAGTTGTGTTAATTGTTTTTGTAAATCCACTAAATTATTTAATTTCATTTCGTATTGGTGAACACCAGATAGTGGATAGTTCACCTGTTGTTGATGGATTTGAGCGATATTTCTTGCACTTCCTCCAATTGCAATGACAGGTAAACGCACTTCCTTAATCCAATCCATGGACATAAATTGCTCCGTGACAAAGCTCCGTAATTGTTCTCTTTCTTCTGTACTAATGATCGTACCATGTACGAATTTTTGCATAAGAGAGACCGTGCCAAATGGAAAACTAATTGTTTTTTGCAACTTTTTATTTTTAAATACGGTAATTTCCGTGGAGCCCCCACCAATATCAATTGTAAGAGCAGAAGGTGTATTCATTGAATTAGCCACTGCAACAAAGCCATAATAAGCCTCTTCTTCTTCGCTTAAAATATCAATGGATAGTCCCGTTTCTTCCTGCATGCGCACAATGATTTCAGCGTTGTTGATTGCTTGCCTTACAGCGGCAGTTGCGGCAGCTTTGACATCGGTTACACGATAATCAGCTAATATAAGCTTAAATGAATTCAATATATCCGCTAAAAGGCAAATCCCTTCCTCAGACATTTCACTACTAGGCAAAATATAGGTTCTTAAACGTGCGACTGTCTTTATATTGCCAAATTCACGTAAGCCTTCATTTTTATCATATGAATATAACACTAAGCGAATGGTATTAGATCCAATATCAAGAATAGCTGTTTTTAAATCTTCCATTTTACGCTGTCACCTCTTGCTGGAATTTAGTTACACTAATTTACTTTTAACACAAATTCATACAGTCACCTTTTTAAAAAAGCCGGAATTACTTTTTCAAGTATCCGGCTTAACTTTTTAATTTTACATTTACAGCTGAAGAATTTATTCGTTGTACATTTATAAAATTAGCTTATCCATTTTTAATATTAACTCGGCAATTTCTGGTTTTGAAATTTGTTCTTCTGCTCCAACTTGATCACCTTTATGACGTAAATCATCTGTAATTAAGCTAGAGAAAATAATAACCGGTAGTTTTTTCAAATCAGGATGCGTTTTAATTTTTTTCGTTAAATGGTGACCATCCATTTGTGGCATTTCAATATCTGTTACAACGATTTGTACATGATTTTCGATATTTTTATCTGCCTTCACAAGTGCCTCTAAATATTCATAAGCATCTCGTCCATTTTCGAAAAACTCGGTATTTACATAGCCTGCTTCAGTCATCGTATCAAATAGCAATTTGCGTAATAAAGGTGAATCTTCCGCGATCACGACTTTCTTTTCCGTACGTTCGCGCTTACCAAGCTTTTTCACCGCATCTACACTAATGCTTGATTCTGGATTAATATCGACCATAATACGTTCAAAGTCTAATAATAAAATCATTTCTTCATTACGCTTAATAACGCCGATTACTTGAGAAGTACCACCTTGATACATATCAGAAGGTTTTTCAATCTGATCCCATGAAATACGGTGAATTTGCGTGACATTATCCACATGGAATACAACACGCTGTTTATTGAACTCTGCCACGATGTATTTTTGCTGAGGACTTCGGTTATCCGATGGAATGCCTAAAACCTTTAACATATCCACAACCGGCAATACCTCTCCACGCAATTGAATAATGCCTTCCACATGAGGATGCACATGCGGAATAAATGTAACAGGAATCGGTTGGATAATTTCCTTAACTTTAATTACATTAATACCAAATTTATTATTTGCTACTTCGAATTCAACGATCTCTAGTTCATTCGTGCCACTCTCTAGTAAAATACCTTTTTGGTTCTCCAAAGTATGTCACTCCTTCCAATCTACCATGTTTAATATAATTATATTGTATCATAGGGTATTAAATTGTCATATATACGTTTTGTGACACTAAATGGAATAATTATTATCAAATAGTATAGTTAACGATAGCTCTTAATTAATGCTTGTGTACCATTTTCTCCGCAACCTTCTTCTAGCAGTTTGTCATACATGGATTTTGCTAACTTTAAGCCTGGTAGTTGTAAATTCATACGTTGCGCTTCATCTAGTGCAATTTTCATATCTTTAATCATATGTTTAATATAGAAACCTGGTGCTAAATCTTCGTTAAGAATGCGTGGTGCTAAATTGGATAATGACCATGATCCAGCTGCTCCAGCAGTAATTGAGCGCAACACATCTTCCATTTTTAAACCTGCATCCAAGCCATATGCCATCGCTTCACAGACGCCTATCATGCCAGATGCAATCGCAATTTGATTACACATTTTTGTATGCTGCCCCGCGCCTGCATTTCCTTGATAAACAATATTTTGCCCAAACACTTCAAAAATCGGCTTTAACTGTTCGAAAACTTCTTCATCGCCACCAACCATTAACGATAAAGTGCCATTTTTAGCCCCCACGTCCCCACCTGATACAGGCGCATCGAGACTATGTATACCTATTTCTTTTGCTTTCTCATATAACTTTTGTGCCAATGTAGGCTCTGATGTTGTCATATCCACGACAATCGTACCTGGTGCCACAGTCGAAAAAATTCCATGCTCTCCGTTATACACTTCATCCACATCAGCTGGATAACCTACCATTGTAAAAATAATTTGTTGCCCATTACTCGCTGATGCTGGTGTCTCAGCCCATTTTGCTCCAAGTGAAACTAATGCGTCTGCCTTACTTTTTGTGCGTGTATAAATCGTTACTTCATGTCCAGCATTTAATAAATGTTTGACAATACTCGCACCCATTACACCCGTTCCAACAAATCCAATCTTTTTCACGTCCATCACCAATACCCCCAACTGTTTTTCTTTCATTTTACCAAAACAAGGGCAAAGTTCAATGTAACGAAAAATAATTGTTTCATAATTTAAATAATTCCCCTATATAAGCATTTTTTAAACACTAAATTTCCCATTCCACAAAGCCCATTTTGATAATACTGCTACCTACATCGTGTAGATAGCAGCGTCATTTATTCAATTGAAAGCAAGTTAATTTAATACTTTTAGTTTTACTGTCTTAACGCCCCACGCTATCGCATTATCGTAGGAAGGAATAAATACATCTATTTTATTCCCTTTAATAGCTCCACCTGTGTCTCCAGCAATTGCTTCCCCGTAGCCTTCTACCCATACCTTTGTGCCAAGTGGAATGACTCGTGGATCCACGGCGATTACTTTTCGATTTGGGTTGGCCCGCAAATCAATACCGTAAGCAGTCGTCCCAGAACATCCTGTACAATAAGCCGTATATGCCGTTGCAGTCATAACCATTTCTGCACTTCCCTCATTCGATTCAGGGGGCTCTTCTTCCTCTTTTGCTTCTACTATAGGTGGTGGATTATTCGTAGTCACGACGATTTCCTCCTGTTTTTCTGGCTCATTTTCCTCAACAGTCGTTTCATCTACATTTTGTACTTCAACAGTCAGCTCTTGTCCAGGGTAAATCAAATGATTGTTTAACTGATTTTGACTCATAAGTGAATCAACTGGAATATCATGTGCCAATGCAATGCGGTACAAATTATCTCCCTCTACAACTGTATAAACCTCTTCTACTGGATCATCGTTAAAGGTGACGCCTGAATCTAAACTAACCCCATTCCAATCGTGTAAATCCATTTTCCCATCGACATATATATCGGCAACATTGCTATCATTTATTGGCGCAGGATAATTTATCGCTGCATATGTTACCGAATTCATCGAAATTGCAATAATTGCAAAGATAAAAAAAGCTTTAAATTTCAACATAATGCTCCTCCTCTGTAATAATTTGGTGAATTTCGTCCAGTGTTGCCCCAAAATTACAAGGAATAAACATAATTTAAAGAAAAAGGTGAAAATTATACCAATAATCACTTCTAAATAAGCATTTTTACATACAGAATTTATTGTGGGAAATGTTATATAACCGCGGAAATTTGACGAGAACCGCTAGAATTTTCTTTCTATCCGTCAGTTTTAAGGTTCTATCCGTCACTTTTTGATTTCTATCCATCAGTTTTAAATTTCTATCCGTCACTTTTGAGTTTCTATCCGTCAAACATCATTTAACCAAATAGAATTATTCATTAATAACGCAAATCTATTCGTTATACTAATAGCGACAATCAATCTACTTTTTGAGAATAATTTGTACATTCACTCGTTGTACTAAGTGAAAAAGCTTTTTCAATAAAAAAGGGAGCGAAATAAATGAAAAGTAAACCGGCAAATTTTATTTTGCGATTAAAAAAACAAAAAGAAGATGCACTTGAGTACATTATTGATGCGTATATGCCACTCGTAAAAACGATTGCCATGAAAATTTTACACAATCAAAAACGCTCAGATATTGATGAATGCATTAATGATGTTTTTCTAGCCGTCTGGCAAAATGCAAATCAATTTCAAGGAGAACCTGAAGATTTCAAAAAGTGGCTTAGTATGATTACCAAATATAAAGCCATTGATCGTTATCGCCAAAATGAAAAACAACTAGTCAATGAGCAATCTGATGCGCCGCTTGAAAAAAAAGCGGGCGCGTTGCAAATTGAACGCGAACTTATACAAAAAGAAGCGAAAAATGAAATTCTATTTGCACTCAGTCAATTAGAAGAACTCGATCGCAATATCTTTATGATGAAATACTATTTAGAACTATCCAATAGTGAAATTGCAGATTCACTCGAGTTAACAAAAGCTGCTGTTGATAATCGGCTATACCGTGGAAAAAAAGTATTGGCGACCAATCCCAAATTAAAGGAGCGATTAATATGAGCATAAAGAAATGGATGGAGCTCGATGTGGATCAGCTTGAATTAGAAGAGGTAACGAACTTGGAAAAAGCCCGTGTAAAACAGCATGTACTAAAAAAACGGAAGAAAACACCGCTTTGGCGCAAACTATCCGTAGCAGCCATTCTATTCATTAGTGCGACAGCTGCAACAAGCTTTGCCTTCCCTTCCATCGCATCACAGCTTCCATTTATGGATAATGTCATTCGCTATTTTGATGATGAATATAAGCAATATACGAATTTCGAAACGTTCTCAAATAGCATTGGTTTGGCACAAACGAGCAATGGAATGACCGTTATGATTGATAATGCGGTATACGATGGGACAAATATTACCGTATCCTTTGCGATTGAAACGGAACATAATTTTGGTGATTCCATGCATGTTCGTGCACCTCACTGGTTTGATGTTGTCGGAGCTAGTGGCAGCGGTGGAAGTGATCGCATCACAAAAATAAGTGACAGTCGTTATGTAGGACTTGCTAGTTTCACACCTCGTTTTAAAAACGATGCCTATCCTGAAACAGTCGAAGTCACATGGCAGCCCGAAGCTTTTTATAACACCGGTACAAATATGGAAGTCGAAGGTGATTGGTCATTTGCCTTTTCACTCGACCGTTTAGCAGGTAACGTGCAGCTTGTGAATGAAACAGTTGCCAATTCAGAAGTGAGTTTTACCCTTCAATCCATTGAATACACAGATGTTTCAACAATTCTTTCTTACAACCAAGAAGCTCAAGAAAGCTTGCTGAAAAAATGGAAAGAAGTAACACCTGTTTTCAATATTTCGGATAATCTTGGCAATCAATATATGGAGGGTACTGGCGGTGGTGGTAAAACATCCGATGGCTACCGAACTTTTGAAGGTACAACCGCTTTTGGCGCAGTTCATGAAGACGCTACCGAGCTCTTTATTCAACCTGTCGCAATTGCAAGCTTAATGTATGGTAAAGGACATATTGAGATTGAGTTAGAGCCGATTGTGATTGATTTAAAGTGATTCTATAATCAAACTTGTTAACAGGTTCACCGTGTGGAAAATCAATTTTAGTTGGAGCCGTGTTCATAAAAAAAGAAACTCATTCCCCCAACAGTTAAAGCTGTGAGAGGTATGTAGTTTCTTTTTCAATTTACAATAATATAAATCGCGACATATGTAATCTGGTTTTTAGAAGTCCAAAATACGCTGTATAAGCAATTCCTTCCCTCCCCATACTGATTTTGAAAAGAGGTGACTTCATTTGAATTCAGCAAATCAAAAAAACATCGATGTATCGCTATTGATTATTGTTGCGATTGTTTTCATTTGGTCAATCATTAATCCGAAAGACTATTTAGATTGGCTTGCAGAAGTCAGCCCAGCTGTATGTGTAATTATTATTGTCATTGCAACTTATAATAAATTCAAATTCACGACTCTTGCTTATTGTATTATCGCTCTTTTGTCGATCACCACTTTTATCGGTGGCCATTACACCTATTCTGAAGTCCCTTTATTTAATTGGCTACAAGATGAATTTAATATGAAAAGAAATAACTATGATCGGCTTGGTCATTTTTTAAAAGGATTAGGTGCCATCGTTGTAAGAGAAATATTAATTAGTTTTACCCCATTAAAAAAGGGTGCTTGGCTATCTACTATTACTATTAGCATTATGTTAGCTATAGCCGCGCTGTATGAAATTATTGAATGGCTGAGCACAAAAATTTCAAAAGGTAGCGACTCATCAAAAGATTTTGTAGGGATGCAAGGTGATAAATGGGATGCTCAGTGGGATATGTTGTTAGCCTTTATCGGGTCGGTTTTGACTATCTTTATTTTCACAAAAATGCATGATAAATTATTACGAAGGAAATCCAACTAGTAGCCGTTCAGCCATTTTCTAAAGCAATAAAAACAGGATGCTCCAATACAATTGAAACATCCCGCTCATATTATTCTACTAATTCATTTGCTAACGTTTTTCTACTAATCCAATACCCTTGTACGCTAAAAATAAGAATGACCGCAAATAAAAAGAATGCACTTACGCCAAGCAGTATTTTAAAATCAAAGAAAATCGGCGCGCCTTGATCGACGAGCGATAATAATTTCGTAAATGCTGTTCCAATAAGCGTGCCGACAGCAAGACCGTATAAAATGAATGATAACACTTGCGATAAAATAAGTTTCATGAGCCCATTTGGTGTGAGCCCGATTAAACGCTGAATCGCATAATCTGAGCGCTTGCCATAAATCGTATGGAGCAATGTTTGAATAACCCCTAAACAAGTCGCTGCTACAAGCACAATTAATACACCCATAAGTAAGCTCCAACGTTGGTAATACACCTGTTCAATTTCAGCAGTATATGTGTCATAGTCTGAAAACTTCAATGCCGGCCATCGCTCATGTAGAAAGCTTAGTTCACTTATTGTTTGCTCGATATCCGATGTTTGCACCATAATATCTCGGAGGTGAATAGACGGAGGTAATTGAACAATTTCAGATGACCAGTCAAAATACACATCACTATTCGTATTTTTCGGTTCAATAATACCCACCACTTTTGAAGGTGCAATTTCTTCAACTTGCTGTAGGTCAAAATTATATATACCTAAACGAATTTCATCACCAACATTTAATCCTTCCAATTTTGCAAAATCTGTTGCGACAATGATTCCTTCATCTACTGGACCTGCTATTTCAGGTATTTCACCACGTTCGATTAACTGCTCAATGTCAACTGCTTGGGAATGAACAGCATCCCAGTCGCCGTTCAAAAATAAGTCTGCAGAAGTATGACTGCTTCGTTCATAGGCATAGTCAACAGAAGGTAATGCTTCAATTTCTTTTACGATATCATTCGTAAACGTTGGATCCGATAAATCATTTTTGATTACTACCGGTGCTTCATATAAATATCCGATATAGTCTTTCTCATTCTCTTTTGAACTTTTAACTAATGTTGTCCCGAAAATCAGAATGACCATTAATCCAATAATACTTAATACAATCGGCATATTTTTTCGAACTTGCGGCATTAATTGCTGACATGCTAAATAAGCCTCTTTGCCGAATAGCATCTTTACTGGCTGCAACCCAACTTTTAATAGCATACTA
Organism: Solibacillus cecembensis; assembly: GCF_050272495.1. Lineage (NCBI taxonomy): Bacteria > Bacillati > Bacillota > Bacilli > Caryophanales > Caryophanaceae > Solibacillus > Solibacillus cecembensis. The sequence goes on from NZ_JBNNMF010000001.1 coordinate 349,758, forward strand.
AATAAATAAGGCATTAAATACAAAATAATTAACGTGATGAGTATGCTACCTATTAATATTTGCAGTGCGCTTTTCCCAGAATTGCCTTCAACGAGCCCCGTTAAAAAGCAAAGTAACGCGATAACTGCGACGCTCCCAATTACGAAAAGCTTCCCCTTCGTAAAGCGCAATTCAGTGTCATGATTGTCCGTCATAATTTGCAATGGCAATAAGCGCATACTTTTTTGCACTTGTCGCTGGATGATTCCAAATAGAACAACAAAAAGAGCAGCCGCGATGACGAGCGCTAGCCAAATCGGAAATTCCGTTCGTGCTGGGGGTAATTGCATCTTATCCACAAGGAATGGCAGCCATAATTTGATGACAGCTAAACTAAACAGGACACCAAATGCTAAGCCAATTGATAAAATAGCCATGAGTTGCGCTTGGACAATTTGACCAACTTGTTTTGTCGTTGCACCGAGCGCACGTAATACCGTTAACTGTTCCTTCAATTTAAATAACACGAGCTGGAATGTCGACATTAATAATACCGACGTAATTAATAATACAAAGACCGATAACACAATCATAAAAATAGCTAATGCTTGAAAATTCCTTTTTACAAAATCGTATTCATTGACGATATCAATGCGTAGCTCGCTATCTAATTTCGTTAAAAGCTCTGTAATATATTCAGGTGAAGCGCTTTTATGCAGGTCAATAAGTGCATATTTACCGACATCCTGTTCGGTGGCAGACAACCATTTTTTTACTGTATCATTTGCAAAGATAGCCATTTCTACATCCGAGCCACCAGGTAATGGTGTTAATATTTCTTTCACGACAAATGGCTCGAATTCAATGTCGATTGTGTCGCCTACTTCTTTCTTGAAAAGCTTGGCGATTTTTTGAGAAATGACGACTTCATTTGCCTGTATATTTTCTTCATAATTATAACGACTTTTTACGAGTGCATCATCCTCCACTCCGACCGTATAAACACTCGGCAATTGTCCCTCCACATTCGTATGCGCTAACAGTATAGGTGATACACCTGTTACACCTTCCATCATTTCTATCGCAGCAACTTGGTCGGCGGTCACCCATTGTTTTTGATCTGGATTATAGCCAACGAACATTTCTGCATCGCCAAGTAACGCCTGCATTTCCCCTTCCATTTGCGCTTTGCCATTCCAAATATACATCGACATCGTCATAATTAAGCAAACTGAAACGGCGATGATACTTATACTTGTGACGATTTGAGTAGTTGCCGCGCGAAATAATTTAAAGGCAATTGTTTTTAAGTTAAACATTAATGTTCACCTCTTGAGACAATCTTAAATTTAGCAAGAATCGCGTCTAAATCAGCCTCTGTTTGTTCATTTTGGTAGGAATCCACAATGGCACCGTCATGGAAAAACAGCACGCGATTGGCATAGGTCGCAACATACGGATCATGCGTAACGAGTAAAATTGTTTGCCCCGCACTTTGTATATCAACGAGCAAGCGCAAAATATCGTCCGTTGTATTCACATCGAGCGCACCGGTTGGCTCATCCGCAAGTAAAATCGGTGGTTTCTTAATAATGGCACGTGCAATCGCTACCCTCTGCTTTTGCCCACCTGATAGCTCATGTGGGCGATGTTTACGCCAATTGTATATGCCCAATTGCTGCATCGTTTCTTCAATCCGCACTTTAATTTCCTTGCTCGGGATATCATTTAATATAAGCGGTAACGCAATATTGTCCTCGACATTTAAATCTTTCAATAAATGAAACGACTGAAAGATAAAACCGATATTTTCTTTACGAAAGTTTGATGCGCGTGGCTCTTTATAAATAGCATTCGCTTCTTCACCAAATAAAAAGAGTGTACCTTCAGTCGGTTCATCAATTGCACTGATCATATTAAGGAGCGTACTTTTCCCAGAGCCACTCGTCCCCATAATGGCCACCATTTCCCCTTGATAAATGGTGCAATGGACATTTCTCAATGCATTAACCGCGTGCTCCTTTTGCTTAAACACTTTCGACATGCCTTCAATACGTAAAACTTCTGTTAACCTCGATTGTGGAACCGGAATTTTTTCAATGATTTCCTTCAACGGATTGAACCCATTCATCTATGTAAGCCCCCTTTAATAATTGTCGCAAACGCTGTAATCCCCTACGAATATTCGTTTTCACCGTACCTTCTGGCAGTTCTAAAATCGTTGCTATTTCTTTCACTGTATAATCTTGATAAAAACGAAGCAGCAAAGCCGTTTTATATTTTTCTTCTAATTGAGATAATGCCTGCCACAAATCAATTCCTTCTTCTATATTGGTCGATTGATCAGCCGCTGCATAGGAATCAAATTGTTGTGGCTCGGTTAATTGGGTATATTTCGTTTTCTGTATGTATGTTTTACTGCAATTAATTACGATGCGGGTCATCCAAGTCGAGAAGTGTTGTAATTCCTTCAAATTTGGTAGTGCTTCATATGCACGGATAACTGATTGCTGAAATATATCCACGGCATCATCTTCATTTTGGACATACACATACGCGATTCGGTAAAGTTGATTTTGCAAAGGTTCGATTAGTTCATAAAAGGATTGTTCATCCCCTTGCTGTGCTTTTTCAACTAAACTTGTATGGATCATTACGATACGCGTCGCCCCCTTTCACCTATTAGACTCCAGATTTTTGGATTTCGATTCAACTTTTTACAATTAATTTATATTACCACCATAAATTAGGTGGAATTGCTATTCCAATCTAGACGTTTTCCAAATAAAAAATCCCCTGTATAAAGGCTTAGCTTGCTCCGTTTATACAGGGGAAGATATGAAAATTTAAAGTTGTTTAGTAAAGCAAATAATGCGATTCGCTTCTATAAATCCTAAACGAATATGCATCGAGAGGCTTTCTTCATTATGCAGTTCGCAATCGCTAGCAAATTCATGACAGCCTTGTGTTTTCGCCCATTGTTCACAAGTGGCGATTAATTCCCTAGCTACCCCTTGCTTACGGAATGCATCCTTTACATAAACGCCTTCCAAATAACCAACTGGACTTGTATTTGTACCTTCCACATAATCATTGCGTATTTGGCACTGCGCAAAACCAATCGCTTGTTGTTCATTATACGCCAAAATAATCGTTGCATCTGACTGTGCAATAATCACTTTCATTTCATTAGCCAATGGTTCCATATCATTATCTGGCCATAATTCTAAAGCAAGCTTTGTGACTGTTGGTACATCATCTAAAGTAGCTTTTTTAAACATATTAATTCCCCCTATTTATTACACATTGGCTTCATTATATCGCTTACAATCCACTGCAACCTACTTAATCCACTAAAAAAATTAAGAAGCGGATTTCATCAAAAATGACAAAAGCACTTCTTAACTTTATACAATCAAATATCCCTATTAATTCTTATACGAACTTAACGAATGATACTTCAATGCTTTCACCGTTTCCATTATGTCGGTGCTTTGACAAATAGCCGAAATAACAGCTACCCCATCAGCCCCTTCTGCGCGAACTTCACGTGCATTTTCCGCTGTAATACCGCCAATCGCAACAATCGGATAAGATAAATAAGTTGCTCTTGCTTGCGATAAAAACGTGACACCTGCCGCACCTTTCGCATCAAGCTTAGAAGTCGTTTCAAAAATCGGTCCAATCCCAACGTAATCGGCACCACCTGTTACCGCCGCATCCATTTCTTTCATCGAATGCACAGACACACCAATCCATTTCCCAGGGAATAATGTCCGAATTTGCGCTAAGTTCCTATCATCCTGCCCTACATGGACACCATCCGCAACCATCTCCAACGCCAATTCGACATGATCATTGACGATAAATGGCACATTATATTGTCGACATAACTTCTGACAGCTTTTGGCGAACTGCACGAGCTCTACACCCGTTAATGCACCATCACCTTTTTCACGTAACTGAAACATCGTAATACCTGCTTGTAATGCTTTCTCTAAAATAAAGAGTGGGTCCCCGCTGCAATTATTCGTTCCCATAATAAAATACACATCTAAATCATGTCGTTTCAACAAGCTGTACCTCACTTTTCGCTGTTACTTGCTTATAGGCAAAATGATTGGTCGGTCCATTGCCATTGCCAATGTTTAATGGATTTTCAATGGCTGCCTGAATAAATCTCTTCGCCTCAATGATGGCAGCTCGTACAGCATAGCCTTTCCCTAAAAAAGCCGTGATTGCAGCTGAAAACGTGCAGCCCGTGCCATGTGTATGCTGTGTAGAAATGCGCTCACTCCTCAAAGAAAAGGTTGAGCCATCTTGGAAAAATACCGTATCTACCGCTTCACTACCTTCTAAATGACCACCTTTCATCACTACGCATTGCACACCTAGCTGCAAAATTTGCTGTGCTGCTGCTTGAATATCCGCTGTCGTTAAAATCGTCATTCCTGTAAGAACTTCTGCTTCTGGAATATTAGGTGTCAGCACCGTTGCTAATGGGATAAGTTTTGTTTTAAGCGCTTCAACCGCTTGCTGCTGCAATAAACTCGCGCCCCCCTTTGCAATCATCACTGGATCAACGACGAGCTGTACGTCCACTTGCTGTAAAACCTCCGCAACGGCGTTAATAATATCCGTTGAAAATAACATCCCCGTTTTCATAGCAGTTACAGACAAATCTGCCAATACCACCTCCATTTGAGCTTGAATAAAGTCAGGCGTCGCTGGGAAAATACTCGACACACCTAATGTATTTTGAGCCGTTAAAGCCGTAATGACCGTCGTCCCGTAAACACCAAGTTCCTGAAACGTTTTTAAATCTGCCTGTATACCTGCCCCACCACTACTATCTGAACCTGCAATCGTCATAACAATATTCATAGTTGCTCCTTCAAGGCGTATTTTTCAAGACCATTTAAAACATTCACTTGTACGGAACCGATATACTGCGCTTCACTACTACCTTCTGCCGCAATTTGTTTATATTGTTGTAAAACTTGCTGTAAAATTATTATTTGATTACCTTCAACACTTAGTGCCGCACTGCAAATAGCACTTAGTAAACAGCCAGAACCTGTAATTTGCGTGATTCGTGCATCGCCACCAGTAATTTGCTCCACTACATGGCCATCCGTTACAACATCCGTTTCTCCCGTTACAATAACGATTGTCTGCCATTTTTTCGCTACTTGCTTCGCGACTGCAACTGTATCCATGTCACCTGATCCACTGTCGACACCTTTTGATTGCCACTGGACACCCGCAATTGCTGCAAGTTCACCCACATTACAGCGAATGGCGTCAAAATGGATTTGCTCAAGCAATTGTTGAACGATCTTTTTTCGGAATACCGTAGCACCAACCCCTACCGGATCAAGTACAATCGGAACATTTAATTCATTCGCCCTTTTTCCAGCAATCAACATCGCCTCAAACGTCCATGAATTGATTGTCCCAATATTAATTAACAGTGCATCTGCCATTGCGACCATTTCTGTCACTTCATCCTTGTCATCTGCCATGACAGGAGATGCGCCGATTGCCAGCAAGCCATTTGCAGTAAAATTAGCAACTACATAATTCGTTATACAATGAACGAGCGGTTTTTTCAGATGAATTTTATGCAAAGTCATATTGCGCGACCTCATTTTCCCAGTTTTCTAATGTCCAAGGCATTTCCCAAAACTTCCATTCGTAATAACAGCTTTTGACGAAATGCGCTTTAAAAATAGCAGTTTTATCAGGTTGTTCTTTGACATAGCGATTCATCAGCGCTTTTTGGTAATCAATTGTCGCTTTAAAATCGTCCGCGCTATACATCGCTATCCAATCCTCATATAGCTTAACACCTGGTTTTGCCTCTTTATATTTTTCACCGATTTCCTGATATAACCACGGACATGGGAACATCGCCGCAAAAGCTTCGGCAACATTACCATTATGTGCAGCATTGTACATATGACTTACATAATTATAAGCAGCAGGTGCCGGCTCAAACGCTTGGAGCTCCTCTTCCGAAACACCCAGTTCTGCAAAAACGGTGCGGTGCAATTCAAGCTCTGCTTCGTTAATAAAGCGTGCATTATCCAGATAATACGTAATATCATCATGATGATCCGCTTTAGAAGCTGCAATCGCTAGCACTTTTGTGTAATGCTTTAAATAATAAGCGTCTTGCATCATATAATATTTGAATTTTTCAATTGGGAGCGTGCCATCAACAAGTCCCTTTACAAATGGGTGCTCAAAGCTTCCTTCCCAGTATAAATCTGTTTCTTTTCTTACCTCATCACAAAATGTCATCATTGTTCCTCCTTGTGGTAGGCTTAAGAACAAAAAAAACGCTTCTATTTGCGTATAGCAAAGAAGCGTCTTACTCATTGCTCCCTACGCCAGTATTAACTGAACAGGTTCTAAGGGTCAGGTTTTAACCTTCTCAACGCATATGCGTCCCCCCGCTATTAGAATATTTACTTGGAAAAAAACAAAAAGCCCCCATAAAGGAGAGCTCACGTACAAAAATGCGAAATAGACGAATCGCTATGTACTTTGCTCCCTACGCCAGTGTTAACTGAACAGGTTCCAAGGGTCAGGTTTTAGCCTTCTCAACGCATATAGCGTCCCCCCGCAAATATTTTAATTACTTTTATGCTATCATTATTCCCATTGAATTGCCAATAGTTTTTATTTAACTTTTGACAAATAGCAATAAATTTCCTGATAGTTATGAATCAGTCGGATAACGAAATGGTTATGTTATAGGAATAGGTTGATTTAGAACGTTAAAGATTCTGCTGTATATGCAAGATATTATACAAAGTTTGATACAGTGCAATTTCTTTTAAATAACATTGAAAACCTTGTTGTTTCTCTGTTTAAACAATTGTGCATAAATAGGTGTATATGAATGAAATACTGAAAAACACCTAAAACATTGGTGTGACGACATTTCAGGTGTTCTATTTTATCCCCAAACTTCGATTTGGGAACGTTATTTTGCATGGCTATGTATACCGTAAGTAATACTGAATAGTGTATGAACTTTCTACTTTTTCTGAGCTATTTCTTTGAGTAAAGAAATTATCTCTTTATCTCGTTTACTATTTTCTCTCATTTTCGCATCAATAGATAAACAAGAAATTGCAATAATAACAACCCCAAGTGTAATAATAAATTCCAATGTCTTTAACCCTCATCTCTATTTTTAAAAATATAATTAACTCATTTTACCCTTTAAAATGAGTTCTCGCAGCGTTTCAGAGCGTTATTTTTTAATAAAAACAGCGACAAACACTGATTTAACAGTGCCTGTCGCTGTTTGAAATGTTACCAAGCTTCCATTTGGGAACGTTTTCGCCTGATTGCAGAATACTCTAAACCAGTTTGTTTTCCTTTTTTCTCACAAAAATTGCCACAATGAATAAAATAATTGCATTAGCAATCAAAAGTCCACCAAAAGTAAGCCCCGCCACAGCAGCTGCAAATCCATCTCCAACATTACGACTAACGTTATTCATTGTCAGAACTAGAACTATTGGAGAAGAAATAATAAAAATAACACCCGCCATCATCCATACCAACCAATTCAATAATCTTGATAAAAAGATAACAAATACATTAAGGGTAAAGAGAACTAAAAGGAATATAACCAAAGAATTCATAAAACCCCTCCTTAGTAATGCCACATAATGACCCATTTGCGGAACAACTTAATACATTGTAATTTTACTTTATTATTACGAAACACTCTTAAGTATAACATTAGTTCCCAAAGCGTCGTTGGGGGCTTTTCTTAACTTGACGTTGTAAAAGCACTGTTCAACTAAATCCCCCGTAAGTGAATGAAGGAATACTTAACAACTTTATTATCTTTACACAATAGACATCGTTCTTTTGAATAACTAAAAAACAGGGAATTATTCCATCGTATAACTCAAATGTAATAACACATCCTTAATTTAGAAAGGTGGAGAAAATAGAACGTGTTAAAAAACTTTTATGCAGATTTGCATATACACATCGGTCGCACGTTTAATGGACGCGCAGTAAAAATTACGGGTAGTAAAAACTTAACTTTGGCGAATATTTTACAAACGGCCAGTTCACAAAAAGGGCTCGATTTAATTGGGATTATCGACTGTCATTCACCAGGGGTATTAGAGGAATTGGAGCACTTAATAGCAGAAGGTTCACTTGTACCACTTGCTGAAGGGGGACTGCGATATGACAATACAACACTCATTTTAGGTTCTGAAATTGAAATTTATGATACAAATTGCCACGGACCGATTCATGTACTCGCTTTTTTCCCAACCATTATGCTCATGAAGGAATTTTCAGATTGGATGAGTCAACATGTAACGAATATAAACCTGAGCTCACAGCGTATTTACTGTGACGCAAAAACATTGCAAAACAATGTCACTGAACTCGGTGGCCTGTTTATCCCAGCGCATGTTTTTACGCCGTTTAAAAGTTTATATGGAAAAGGTGTGCTGCAAAGCTTAACAGAAGTATTTGATCCGACGATGATTGATGCAATTGAACTGGGTCTTAGCTCTGATACCGAGATGGTCAGTAAAATAAAAGAGCTTGAACACTATACATTTGTCACCAATTCCGATGCTCACTCTCTCGGAAAAATGGCGCGGGAATATCAAACATTGTATGTAGAGGATGCTAATTTTGTAGAGTTGAAAAAGGCATTGCACAATATAGAGAATCGAACTGTGAGCGCAAATTATGGGTTACATCCGTTACTCGGGAAATATCATCAAACGGTATGTGCCAAGTGTGGACATCATGTGCAGGAGGATGCTGAGCAATGTCCTGAATGCGACAGTAAACAAATTATCAAAGGTGTGGCAACGCGCATACAGGAACTTTCCTCTGATGATCATGTAACAGAACGAAAAAGACCGCCCTACGTCCATCAAGTACCATTAGATTTCATTCCAGGAATCGGTCCAAAAGTGATGCAAAAGCTACTCACCGCATTTGGTACCGAGATGGATATTATACATCGCACAACCGTTCAACAATTAGCGACGGTCGTCCCGCAAAGAATTGCCGAAAGAATTGATTTAGCGAGAACAGGTCAATTACAATTCGCGGTTGGTGGTGGCGGGGTTTATGGGAAGGTTCAATTCGAATGACTGAATTGAACCTTTCTTTTTTCATTAATATCAATTACGCCTCAGCGTAATTGCGTCCAGATTTTTTCGAGGGCCCACAGGACGTGGGTCAGTCAGCCGTTGTCACACGATGTGACGTCTTTAGGCTGACTTCCTCCTTTAAAAATCTGTGACATCCGCCGGGGCAATAACTTGATTTAGCTCTGCTAAAGCAAGTTATTCGTTCTTTTTCAGCATCTCCACATAATCCTCTGATGTTCTTAATTCTACTGTTAGCGAGCCATTTCTATAAATCGCTTTTATAATAAAAGGCACTCCACTTACATTTTGAAAACGGTAATCCAGTGAGCCATAGGAAACTGTAGCATCTCTTTCTTGCGGTACATAGCCTACATCTAATGAATGATGATGTCTTTCCAGCGTGGCAATATGCACTTGATCCACCGCGTTAAAAAGCGTGGACGATGTTTGGCAAATTCCTCCGCCAATGCCCATTACAAGCTTCTTATTAATAATTTCGTGTGCCGGTTGATAGCCACTCTCTACATCTCTAGGCCCCACATTTAAATTAAAAGAAAAAAAATCACCACTGCCGACAATGAGGTTGTGAATAGCCTTTGCTGAGAGCTCGATATTTTTATTTCTCCCCGCATTCGCAGTTTTAAAATAAGTTGTATACGAGGCAATGACTACATCATCCAAGCTTTCGATATTGGCGGCACTATAATTACTTTCGGTCAAATACAATGGTAATGTAACCGTCGTACTTTCATCAGATGTGGCCAATATTTTCTCTACTAATTCACTTTCTTTCAAGACAACTAAAGGACTTCCCTTAATAATCCTGCCATCTTCCCCTAGTTTATCAAGCACCATTTTCTTATCATAACCTGTTACAGTTGCAGAACCTCTCGCTAATTCCTTCGCCATCTTTTCAATTGCCTTTACATAGGCTGTGAAATCCTTTTCGTAACCGAGCTCCATCGGCATAATCGTTTTAATTACTGTGGACGTATTGGGATCAAGTAATTTAATTTCAACAGGCTGTGTAGCTACTGTTTCATTATTAATCTGTTCTTGTATGACGGCATTTTCATATTGGGTTACTTGCTGCACTTGTTCGACTTTACGCTCAGTTTCAGTGATAGGCGCCTCTTTCTCTGAAGAGCCCAAACAACTAGCTAATACAACGGAACACAAAATAATTAGTAAGATAAAGTTTTTTTTCATCTTAATTTACCTCTAGCCTTCATATTTTAAAGTGGATATTTGATATCACTTTGGCATTTTATGCAAAAGCAAGTACGCATGTGCGGCTGTGCTTTTTTACTTATAATTATTATTGACTTACTGGGCTGATTTTAATAATAAAGCTGGCTCATATGAGTGGATTTTTGTACGTAGCAAATAGAAATTCATCCCTTTCTGTCGTATAGACAAAAAAAGAGAGCAGCTGCGATTTACGCTTCTACTCTAAAGGGGGAAATGAGAATGTTGCTGTGTTCAATATTAATATTCCCTACTATTTATTTTATAAACATTTATTTTAATTATTTTGGATATTAATTTTTTTAATTTGATTGTCTAAAATAATTAGGTGTATTTTCATGTTGTTGTTGCTCTTCAAATGCATTTATTAGACGGTCGACTTGTTTACTTAAATTAATGGTTTCTAAACTTTGCAGCCCATTTTCCATGCCTGATTTGATCATTAGCTGCCGCTTCGCTTCGAGTGCTATTAATATTGCGTCGTCCAATTCCCTACCTCCAATCGTGTTAATTACTCAACATAATTATACTTCCTTTTTGCTGCTCATTCAAAAAAATCATTTTTCATTTTTCGACATTTTTTATGCTCTTGGCTCTTTCAAAAACGTATAAATCACGTCGCCACCTTGTTTGGCTTCTCCACGAAAATACTTAAATTGTTCGTCCTTTATTAGTTGTTCACGAAATTGTAAAAAGTTCGCCTTATTTATATGAATTTTTTCAACTTCTCCATTGCGAAGTTGATCCAACATTTGTTTTACATCTTCCATTCAAAATTACCTCACTTTATTTTAATCAATTACGCCTCGGCGTAATTGAGTTCAGATTTTTTCGAGCTTGCTCGAAAAGCTCCCCTTAAAATCTGTAACATCCGCCGGGAGCTTAACTTGATTCAGCCAAGGTATGACCCCTTGCTAAAATAAGTACATTTTTTGTATTCGTCCCCTATTTATAGACGTGGAGGACTACTGCTGCATCAAGTTAATTTATTTATACCCATCACATCAATATAATAAACAATATGATAAAACCTCAACTTTTGCAATTGATTGCTCACCTAAATTTTGTAATATAACTAGTTGTCTAAGGATTTAGATAGGTATTTGTTTGTCCTTAAAAAATTTGCATGGTAAAGGTACGACCTATCATTTTTGAACACCCCTCCACCTCGACATTTCGGGATGCGAAAGTTGGGGGATTGTCTACATACAAATACACCCCCGAATTCTACAAGAGAATTCGGGGGTGTATTTTAGTTGTTCCTTGTTTTTATACTCTCAAGAAAATTCATAAATATTTTGGCTGCTTGGCCGCGTGTTGTTGAATCTTTTGGATTAAATTCCCCCTCAAATCCAGTTGCAATATCCAGTTCATACAGCATGGAGATTGCGTTGATCGTTTCTGCGTCGTAGTTACCAAAATCGGTATAAGGCGCTTTGGCTGCTTCGTATGTTTCACCTGTTTGTAGTGCATACACACGTGCAATGATTAGCGCGATTTGTGCGCGGGTAACTTGCTCCTCAATAACAAAAAAAAGTGGGATATACTTTTCCTAATGGGACAAAACCTATTAAGAGTGACGCCGCCTCCCACGGCAGCGGCGCAACAAATCCGGAAAGTTTCAGAAGCAAAACTTTAAATAGGCTGGCCTTGCACAAAGCACACAGATGAGTCGTATAGATTTGTGCTAACAAAGCTGTGCGCCTCATGTGCTTAGCCAGCCTAAACTAGCACATACTTTAATTAGAAGCTTTGTTAGAAAACTTACATCAGAAGGATAGAATCTTTTGTTTAACTTATATAGAAAATAAACTAAATTTCTTACTAAATTATGAAAAAATTCAAAAAAGCCTTTACGAAAGTCACTTTTTATTGCAAACTGTTAATTATTAGTCGATGAAGGAGCTGACTGCTAATGAGAATTGCAGAAGTTGGAAATATTATCGAGTTTAAAGATGGTCTCAAAGGAATAGTCGAAAAAGTAAATGAAAATTCTGTAATAGTCGATATTACAATGATGGAGAACTTCCATGACTTAGAAATGGAAGGGAAAACCGTTGTAAATCATAAACGCTATAAGATTTTAAATGCCTAAGAGTAAAATAAGGATAAAAATTGCCCTTTTTAGCGTCGATAAGATGCTAAAAGGGCTTTTTTTTGATACGATAAGTTTAGGAGGTCATGTTCATAATGAAAAATCATAAACAAACAATTTTACTCCTTCTGGCTTTAGTTTTTATTTACAGTATGATGTTCTTCACATTTCATGAAAAAGCAATTTTCTGGTATTTATATACCTTTACGTTACTCGTTGGAATTGCGATTTCTTTAGTTGCAAGTAAATTTGAAGATCGACTACCGACATGGCAATATTTACTGTTCGGTATAGGATATGGCACAATTATTTATGGCATAGTGAAATTAGGCTCTCTATTATTACCATTCATCAATGCTGATTTCTCAAATGAAATCGCTAAATTTTTGACGGTTTATGGTCCCGATAATATTTTTCATTACCTGATGTTGATTTTTATTATTGCAACAGGAGAAGAAATGTTTTGGCGAGGCTATGTACAGCAACAGTTAAAACGCTATACCTCTCCTATGTGGGCTGTATTCGTTTCTACGCTTCTATTTTCGTTGTCTTTAGCGATTAGCGGATTTATCCCTGGTGCGATGGCAGCAATGGTTGCTGGCTTAATATTGGGTGCTCTATATGAATGGAAAAAAAGTTTACCCTTAATTATCGTTTCACATGTCGTTTTCGTTTTATTATTATTTTTAGTACTCCCATTAACTTAAACTTAGCAGCAATTAACTAAAATTGCCCATACAAACAACTAAAGGTGGAATTACGATGAAAAAAGGTATGACGATTTTAAGTTCTGTAATTTTACTTTCTATGCTATTAGCAGCCTGTAATACAGACACAAAGGACGTTCCCGAAACACCGGCAACGATTCCCGACGAACAACTAGATCAAACAAGTCCTGAAGATACGAATGCTGACGATCAGCAACCAACAAGTACACCAGAAGAGAAACAGCCAGAAGAGAATACAGATAATACGACAAAATCACTTATTACTTATACATCCAAAGGACAAAAAGTGCAGCAAGACGTGCAAACTTCTACAAGTGAGCAATCAAACTACAGCATTCAACACACAGCGGATTTCACGTTAGTTGCTGAAGAGCCTAATAAAGATTTACTATATCTGAAGGCGGATGATACGATATCAATGGGGATTGAAGTTTTAAACAAAGCGGATGTTTCTTTTGAAGATGTAAAAACAAATGCCATAGAAACAATGGCGGCAATCGCTCCAGAAGGAAAATATGGTGAGCTTGATTTAACTAACTCACTAAAAGATCAAAAGGATTTACTACAATTTGTAGGCTATGAAACGGTTCTAGAAGCTGAAAAGGTGCAAATCATTGTCTTAGAACATGAAGGTAAAATAATCAAGCTGACAATATACGACACACCAAAAGCAGATTTATCCGATGCCTTTTTACAAATGGGTTTAACAATACAATAAATCAAAAAGGGATGGTATAAAACCATCCCTTTTTAATATGATAAATCTTTAATTGATAAGCCCAACTTTTTGAGTAGCTCAATTGCTGTTTCCTTTTCTTCACTCGTTAGCGCACTTAATAATTCATGTAATTGTTGTTCATGCTCTGGAAATAACTCTCCCATAAAAGCAGCACCCGCATCTGTTATTTCCGCGTATGTCACACGACGATCACTTGGGCATGAAATACGAGCTAAATAACCACGTTTCTCTAACTTATCCGCTACATATGTGATTGAACCACTCGCTAGTAAAATTTTATTACCAATTTGTTGCAGTGGCTGACGTCCTTTATGATAAAGTAACTCCAGCACGGCAAATTCCGTAGGGTTAACGCCACTTTTTTGAATAAATTGATTTGTAGATTCATTAATTGCTTTATGTGCTCTTGAAAGTACGATAAATAGTTTTAAGGATTGTTTAATTTCATCTGATGCCATAAATAATCTTCCTCGATTTCGAATTTAGTATGCTTATTATAGCTATGAAAAGAAACCTTTGTCAAAACCCCATTTTATCAAACTTACCTTAGTGTCATCTATTGAGTTACGCGTTTCCTGCTGAAGATAAACATATAGCCTATGAAGTTTTCTCCATTGAATCATTAAAATGACTTAATAAGCTAATATTATCGATATAGGTATTATTGGAAAGATCAAAATCAACAATAAATATAGTCCCTTTCCCCTCTTCACTTTCAACAGTGACTTGTCCTCGGTGCTCATCTACTACAGATTGTACAAGTAGAAGTCCTAAGCCAGTCCCCTTTTCCTTTGTTGTGTAAAACGGGGCAAAAATATTTTCAAGCATCGTTTTATCCATCCCGCGCCCCTCATCCGAAACCGAGAACTGGATGCAATCTTTTGACTTATACCCAAGATATACTCGAATATAACCACCGATTTCTACAGACTCAAGTGCATTTTTAACGAGATTGATCATCATTTGCTTAAGGCGATTTTCATTTCCGTATATGATCGGTTCTCCAATATCATCATATTCACATTCAATAATTGTATTGGATAAAATCGCTTTTGGTTGCAAAATATCGATGACTTCATGCATGATATTTTTTAAATTCACATAGGCTAAATCGAATTTTTTAGGTTTTGAGAAGTCCAATAAATCCTTTAATAAATCATCCATCCGTTGTAGTTCAGATTCGACAATATTAAAATAATCATGATTTGTATCACCAGAATAAGCTCTAATCATCTGTAAAAATCCTTGAATTGATGTCATAGGGTTGCGTATTTCATGTGCAATGGTTGCTACATTTTGCCCTACGACCGTCAACGTTTCTTGATGCGCAACCTTTTCTAACAGTAATACTTTTTCACTTTGGTCTGTAATGTTTGTAAATATAATGCCTAGCCCTTCATCCACTTTACTCTCGAAATGTAGGTACTTAATCCTTCCAAATTCATCATGCTTCTTTACAATAATCTTAGCTGTCTCTTTTTTAAATAATTTATCATAATAATTGAAAATAAGATGCGACTCATAACTGCAATCTTCAAATAAACAATCATGACTTCTATTTTCAATTTGTCGTAAGTCTCGATTTAATAGCTCAAGAGCCGTATGATTTGCTATTGAAATTTTGCCATTTAAACTAGTTAACAATACGCCATTCGAAATACTATTAATCAACCGTTGTAATGGTATAATTCCATTCATTTCCATGAGTTCTTTTTTCACTACGTTGCTACACAAGGTAACTCTTCCAAAAACAATTTGCTTTTCTTTAATCAGATTACCAACTATTGTTATGCTCATTTCTCTTTTTTCTTGATTAATAATTGTAATCGAACAATTTGCAGTTGGTTCATGTTGCAGTTTTTCAATAAAATGAGCCCATTCCAAAATTGATTCATCTGTTAGTTGTAATTGGCTTGATTTAGTATCCGATATTTGAAGCACTTCTTCAGCTTTCTTATTGACGAACACTAATTCCCTAGAACATTTTAACGCAACAATTAATTCATCTGCTTGCTGAAATAATCCCTCTAATAAATGATTAATATGAGTTTCCATGTTTTAACAAACCTCCACAATTAACGAATTTCAATTTTCAGACTATTTTACGAAACACCTTAAATTATTCCATAATAATCCACATAATTAAATGGGTAAAATATATCATATTGTTTGCCTATTAATGGACTGCTACAATAGAATATATGAAGAGGAGATAATAATTATGAAAATAGTTTTAAGTACGTTAAACGCCAAATACATCCATACAAATTTAGCTATTCGCTGCCTCAAAGCTAGCGCCCAGCCTGAATTTGATAGTGTTTTGGCCGAATATACCATTAAAGACCCTGCCTTTAATATCGTTTCAGATCTATTTCAAATGAAACCCGATGTTATTGGATTTAGCTGTTACATTTGGAATATCCGGGAAACAATCGAAGTCATCCAAATGCTCAAAACTGTACTACCTGATGTTAAAATTGTGCTCGGAGGTCCAGAAGTATCCTACGATGTACATGATTGGTTAAAGAAAAATAAAGAAATTGACTTTATTATTATGGGTGAAGGTGAATTGTCCTTCAAAAAATTATTACACTATTTTAATGATGAAATTTCTTTAGAAGAAGTACCTGGAATTTGTTATTTACAAGACAATAAAGTTAGAATCCACGCACAGCCAGCTAAAATTGACTTACGTGAATTGGCATCTCCTTTCCGTTTTGATGATGATCTACCACATCTAGGTAAAAGAATTCAGTACATTGAAACAAGTCGCGGCTGCCCTTTTAGCTGTCAATTTTGCTTGTCTTCAATCGAAGTTGGTGTTCGCTACTTTAATCGAGAGAAAATTAAAGAAGATATCCGTTATTTAATGGACAATGGCGCACGAACGATTAAATTTGTTGACCGTACATTCAACATTAGTCGCAGCTACGCAATGGAAATGTTCCAATTTTTAATTGATGAGCATAAGCCAAATGTTGTATTCCAATTTGAAATTACGGCAGATATTATGCGTCCTGAAGTCATCCAATTTTTAAATGACAATGCACCAAGAGGCCTTTTCCGTTTTGAAATTGGTGTTCAATCGACGAATGATTTAACGAATGATTTAGTAAAACGTCGTCAAAACTTTGAAAAGCTGACACGCACTGTAACGATGGTCAAAGATGGCGGAAAAATTGATCAACATTTAGATTTAATTGCGGGCTTACCAGAGGAAGATTATGCTTCTTTCCGCAAAACATTTAATGATGTATTTGAGATGCGTCCTGAAGAGCTACAACTCGGTTTCTTAAAACTATTACGTGGAACCGGCTTACGTATGGAAGCTAAAAAATTCGGTTATACGTATGTTGATATTGCACCGTATGAAATATTCTCAAATAACGTGTTAACATTTGATGATATTGTTCGCATTAAACATGCTGAGGATGTTTTAGAGAAATATTGGAATGCCCATCGCATGGACAATACAATCGAATATTTAGTAGCTCATGTATTTGAAACACCTTTTGATTTCTTCCAAAACTTCGGCACGTATTGGGAAACGAAAGGCTGGTCACGTATCGGGCATCAGTTAGAAGATTTATTCAATCGTTTAATCGAATTTTTAAAAACGCTCGATCATGTTGATTTAGACATCGTCATTAGCTTGATGAAATACGATTATTTACTTGCACAACAATTCCAGCCGCGCAAATCGTGGTGGCAGGATCGTTTAACAGAAGAGGAAATGAAAGCTGTTTACGCACGTATTAAAGAAAATCCAGCAGTAGTTGGTACTGACTTTGCTGATATGATGGTGAATGAACGTGATTTATTCAAGCACTCGTTAATTTTGCCATTCCATTTTGATTTAGCAACGTACACACTTGGACAACCTACGAAAAAAACAGGCTATTTGTTCACGTACTTCCGCAATGGACAAGCACCTTATTTTTATACGTTTAACTAAAAATAAAACGCTTCAAAATCGATTCGTCGATTTTGAAGCGTTTTTTATTTACCCAATAATAACACGCATTAAAGCGTGGTTATTTTATGTGTTTTTATTTATTTTTCTACTATATAAAATAGTGTTTTTATTTTTTGTTGTTTTATGATTTGTTATTTTGTATTTACGATAGGGGTCAAATTTGGGGTCATAACAATATTTCTCATTTTTATGTTATTTATAATTCCCATCAAAATAAAATAGCCCTCCACTTGGTTGAACTGCTCCCTGTCAAGTAGACAGCGGGAATAATAAAAATTCTTTATGCGGCTTGAGCCCTGTATTCTAAGGGGCTCAAGCCGTTTAATCTT